>JBDTNT010000349.1:0-39575 GCA_039933615.1 Flavobacterium sp.
GGTAAACCTCCACGTCTGTTTACGGCAATTGTAGGCTGCTGAATAACAGATGTTTTAGCATCCGGATATTTTTTAGTCCATTTGGTTAATTTATCTGCAATATCTTTTTGAGACCTCTTTCTTTCATCTGGTTCTTTAAGGGAAAGCCTGATAAAACCGGAATTTGTTGCCGAACCTCCGGAACCTCCTGCGGTAATTACCAAACTTACTTTTTTCTCCGAAATAGAATCATCAACCAATTTTGATATTTCCTGCATAAAACGGTTGGTATATTCATAAGAAGAACCTTCCGGAGTTGTCATACGCATGGTTACCGAACTACGGTCATCGTAAGGGGCCGTTTCTTTTGGAAGTATGGTGAAAAACAAATAAATCAATCCGAAACAAATAATAAGAATTGGAAAACTTAACCATTTTTTGGACATGAAACGATTTAAGGCATCTGCGTAACCGCTGTTTAATTTTTCGAAAAAAGGCTCTGTTTTGATATAAAACTTAGATTTTTTCTGTTCTCCGCCTTTCATTAAATATGCATTCAGCATTGGTGTTAAAGTCAGCGACACAAAGGCAGAAATCAATACGGCCGCACCAATTACTACACCAAATTCCCGAAACAGCCGGCCTACGAAACCTTCTAAGAAAATTACCGGTAAAAACACCGCAGCCAAAGTCACCGAAATGGAGATTACAGCGTAGAAAATTTCGTTTGAACCTTTGATAGCCGCTTCAATTGGCGACATTCCTTCTTCTACTTTCTTGAAAATATTTTCGGTTACAACAATTCCGTCATCAACCACAAGTCCTGTCGCTAAAACGATAGCTAAAAGGGTCAATACATTGATTGAAAATCCGAAAAGCCACATGATAAAAAAGGTTGCAATCAACGATACGGGAATATCAATCAAAGGCCGGAACGCAATGGCCCAGTCCCTGAAAAATAAATAAATAATGATGATTACCAGAAGTATTGAAATCCCAAGGGTTTCTGCTACTTCAAGTACTGATTTTTTTACAAAAAGGGTATTGTCCAGTGCAATATTAAGCTTGATATCTTTGGGTAAATCCTTTTTTAAGGCTTCGTATTTTTTATAAAATTCAGATGATATATCTAAATAATTGGCTCCCGGCATTGGTACAATAGCCAGGCCAATCATTGGCATTCCAGAGGATGTTAATGAAGTCTCGATATTTTCCGGCCCAAGTTCGGCACCTCCAACATCACTTAAACGAACGATTTTATCTCCGTCTGTACGAATGATGATATTATTGAATTCTTCCGGTTTAGAAAGGTTACCGATTGTCTTTACAGTCAGTTCGGTATTATTTCCGGTTAGTTTTCCGGAAGGTAATTCGACATTCTGAGCATTCAGAGCAGTACGGACTTCTGCAACAGTACAACCGTATGCGGCAAGTTTTGCAGGGTCGATCCATAAACGCATGGCATAACGTTTTTGTCCCCAGATTTGTACACCACTGACACCCGGAATGGTTTCTAGTCGTTGTGAAATAACATTTTCAGCATAATCACTTAATTCTAAGGGACTTCTGGTGTCACTCTGAACGGTCATCGAAATAATCGATTCACTATCAGCATCTGCTTTGGAAACAACCGGCGGCGCATCAATATCCTGTGGTAAACTTCTGATGGCCTGTGAAACTTTATCACGAACATCATTAGCAGCTTCCTCTAAATTTTTATCTAGATTAAATTCGATTGTAATGCTGCTGCTTCCCTGATTACTCGAAGAAGTTATGTTTCTGATTCCGTCAATGGCATTTACTGCTTTTTCTAACGGCTCGGTAATTTGTGATTCAATAATATCAGCGTTGGCTCCGGTGTAGTTGGTTCTTATAGAAACCTGTGCGGGGTCAATTGATGGGAATTCCCGAACACCTAAAAAGGTATAACCTATGAAACCGAATAAAATAATCAGAAGATTCAGTACAATGGTTAAAACAGGTCTTCTTATACTTGTAGTTGATAAACTCATATGTGATTTATGATTTTAGAGTTCCGATTTTAGATGTTTTAAGAAGAATTTTTAAAAACTCCCTAACTCCTGATTCAGAACTCCTAACTTAAAATTATTTTACTTTAACTTTTATCGGAGCTTCGTTTTTCAATGACATAACACCGCTTGTTATAAGCGTGTCACCAGCTTTCAATCCTGATAAAATTAAGATAGCGGCATCGGTTCTTGTAGTAGCGTCCACCATAATTTCTTTGGCTTTGCCCATATTGGCGATATACACTTTTTTACCGCTCTGAACCGGAACAATGGCTTCTGAGGGAACAACTATTGCATCTTTGATCGTATTTAGAGGTAGTTTTACATCTGCAAAAGTTCCCGGAAAAAGTTTACCATCAATATTGTCGGCAATCGCGCGAATTTGTAAAGTACGTGTTGCTACGGCCACTTCCGGCTCAATAGCATATATTTTTGCTTTATAAACTTTATCTGAACCAGATACTGTAAAATCAATTTCAGATCCTGATTTTACCTGAGAAGCATATTTTTCAGGGATTGAAAAAGTAATTTTTAGTTTCCCAGTATTTACCAATTTAGCCACCAGAACAGTAGGAGTGATGTATGTTCCCGGAGAAATAGAACGTAATCCGATTTTTCCTGAGAAGGGAGCTTTTACAGCAGTTTTGGCAATCTGTGCTCTTATTAGCTGCGTTTGTGCCTGCATTGAAGCATAATCTGCATTTGCAACATCAAATTCTTCCTGACTAATCGCTTCTTTCTGAAGTAATAATTTAGCTCTTCTTCCATTTTCACCGGCTAAACCTTCTTTGGTTACGGCTTGTCTTAATTGTGCTTTTAATTCAATGTCATTTACCTTAAAAAGAACCTGTCCTTTAGTTACATTAGTACCTTCCGTAAAGTAAATCCCTTCAACAATTCCTGAAACTTCACTTCGGATTTCTACTTGTTCATTAGCTTCAATAGATCCTGATAAAGATAAATTGTTGTCAAAAGTGGAAGTTTTTACCACAATTCCTGTTACAGTTGTTGGTTTGTCTTTGTCTCCGGACTTTTTTGAATCTTCGTTTTTACTTTTATTAGAGAGGACTCTGTAGGCAATAAACCCTCCGAGTCCGATAATAAGAAGGGCGTAAACTAGGTTTTTTACTTTCATAAAATTGAGGTAAATGTAATTTTTGGTATGTGTTTTAGTAAGTGTGCAAAAATAACTTTTTGAAATGAATCCTATTGGCGTTAGGTTTTATTTAACATTTTTAGGTACAAAAAATCAAATATGTTTTAAGTGTTTGTAATTCAGTTTTTTGTCCCGTTTTTAAGCGGAATATTTGTGATCTTTATTTTCTTTTAACCATTCTCTGAAGTTTTGTTACTTAATAAGTTTAAATGCAGATTAGCAAAATTAGACTGCGATTTTGATATTTGGTTTAATGGGCAATGTTTATTTTTCTCTTTTTTAACAAAAAATTTAGAATTGTTTTGATCTATTTAATTATTTGTCCGTTTTTACGCACGTAATTTTACTGAAAAACTATCGTTAAATTAAGTTAATTCTTGCTTTTATTTGTTTATTTGCATTTTGTCTGATTTTTTTTGCAGTTTATCGATTTTATTCGTAACATTGATAATCTTAAACAAAATGATGTGTTTTTTGTGAGAATAGTAATGTTTTTGGAGGTTAAGCGTTAAATCGTGTAGGTTTTTTATTTGTTTTTAAATTCAAATTATTGATTTTTAGAATCATTTAATTAACATTCGTTTAGACATTTTAGTGTTATTATACCAAAAACTACTTATTTATGGCGAAAAAAATACTTTTAGGCTTATGGTTTTCATTATTGCTCTTCGCAATTTTAGTTTTATTCTGGCAAAACGAATTTAAATACAGTCTGCCAACTCCAATTCCAAAAAATTATCATGCCGTTGCCATGGGGTCCAGAATTGATTTAGGAAAATGCTGGGCTACCCACAACAAACCTGTTTTTATCCATTTTTTTAATCCTGATTGTCCGTGTTCCCGTTTCAATATACCTCATGTAATTGGATTAATAAAAAAGTATGGCGACAGAATTAATTTTAAAATTGTGGTTCTGAACAAACAGAAAAATTTCACAATTGCGGAAATACAGCAAAAATTTGGCACAGATATTCCAGTGTACTTTGATGATGCCATGGCCAGAAAGTGTGGCGTTTTTTCAACTCCTCAGGCAGTTATAATAGACCCTTCGCAAAATTTATATTACAGAGGAAACTACAATAAAACCAGGTATTGTACCAATGCTGACAGTAATTATGCGCAAATGGCAATTGATTCATTGCTAAAACAAACTCTTTCCCCTTCATTTGATGCTTTAGCTCTCAGAGCTTATGGATGTTCGTTACCAAAATGCACTAAATAAATCTAACCATTAACCTAATCACCAAAAATTATGAAAACAAAAGCAAGTTTAAATGAACAAGATTACCTGCTGAATTTTATGTCTACAATGACACAAAAATCGGATACTATTATTAACTATGTTCTGGCCATCTATTTTCTTCTCGGAATCGGATTGGCTTTTAAGTATGATACTTTTGAAATAGGCGTTGGTGTGGGGACCATCAATTTATTATTGTATTATTCTGCAAAATTTTTCCTTAAAAAATCAAACTTTTACCAGTATGTTTTGTCCGTGGTACTTGCGATTTTTATGGCGCAATATATTTATCAGATGCACGGCTTGTTCGAAATGCATTTTACAGTATTTATCGCCAGTACGATTTTGATTATTTATCAAAACTGGAAACTTCAAATTCCGCTAACGCTTTTGGTAGTCTTACATCATTGTGCTTTGGCTTACATGCAAAATTTCGTTTACACTGATCCAAAAGGATTACAATTGTATTTTTCCCAGGTAAATTTTGACATAGAGACATTAATTATCCACATTATTTTGGCGGCAGTTGTGTTTTTTATGAATGGTTACTGGGCTTATTATTTTAAAGAACACAGCCAAAATCATATTTCTAAAATATCTGATGAGTATGAATTAGAAAATATCAAATTAGCATCAGCCAAATACAGTTCGCTGTCTTCTAATAATGAATTTAATGTTTTTGTTTACAGAACGGCACAGGATTTAAAATTACCGGTAGATTCCGTATTGAAGCTTATTGATGTTTCAAAAGGCCAGACCGATAATGATAAATTGCTTAGTTATCTGGATATGATGAGAGAAAGTGCCAAAAAAATTGATGATTTGGTTAACGATATTCATGGTAAATCAGCCAACAGAGTTTCGAAATAAATTTGATTGAATTTGTGAAATGAATCAATTATAATTTAAAATTTATTTTATGTCGAAGCATGATTTTGAATCAACAAATGCTAAACTGGATTCTTTAAAAAAATCATTTGATTCCTTTCTTAAAAAGGATACGGCCTTAAGTTCATTTGAAAAAACCGGAGTCGAAACAGAATTCGGAAAAGAAGTTGCTGAAATTTTCACCCAGTACAGCAGCAATGCTAATGCGAAAAATTTAGATTTTCAATATAAAAAAATTATCCAGATAGCCAATGATATCCAGCATTTGAAATTAGCCAACGATGTAACTTTACCGGATTGGTTAGAAGACGAATTGGAAGCCGTTTTTAAGAAAATCAAGGATTTGCTGGCAATTCTAAAAGAAGAAATTAACTAGAGATTAAAGAAACACAGGGTCGTTTTATGCACAGAAAAAGAATTGCATATTAATTTAAAAATACAAGATTTATGGATACCAGATTTACTCGCCCAACTCCATCTGACAGAGAAGTTGATTGGAATAAAACCAAAGTATTACTAAGCAAAACAGATACAAAAGGCACAATTTTGTATGCTAATGAAGCTTTTATTGATGTGTCAGGTTATGATGAATTTGAGCTTATTGGAAATGCCCACAATATTATCCGTCATCCGGATATGCCAAAAGTTATTTTTAAACTTTTGTGGGATAATATTAAGTGCAATAAAAATATTCATGCTATTATCAAAAACATGTCTAAGACCGGCAGATATTATTGGGTAATCACAGACTTTAAAATTATCTCAGATTCTGACGGGGAAATTGTAGGCTACTTTGGAACCAGGAAATCGGTTCCCGAAGATGTTATCGTAAAATTTATAGAGCCTTTATATAAAAAGCTGATACATATTGAAGAAGCAAGCGGCGTGCATGCTGCTGAAGAATACCTGACTGGTTTTTTGGAAGAGCGCAAAAAAACGTATATGGAATATGTTGACCATCTTGTGGTGACTGGAAAAGACGATAAAAACAAAGTAAGTAAAGGATTTTTTAATGGCTTTTTTGAGAAAAAAAATACCTCTAAAAAATAAATTATGAATAAAAAAATATATACTTCATTGTATCAGTTCTAAAACATTAAAAGCCTTTTCGCCCCAAATCTATCATGCTTACTAATTTAATAGAGAATGTTTTAGACTTAAATATCGAGCGTTTAAGATGATACTTTGAAGTGTATTTTTAATTTCATTTTTAAAACTTTAAAAAATCAGACTTTTTAGAAAGTTATAGTCCGGGAAAGTTAAATTTTAAAATCTCAGAGACTTAGAATCTTAGTAACTGAAAAAACTAACTAATATAATTCCAAATATTTTTCTTCTTAGTCAATTCAAGAAATACAGCTTTTAAAACGGCATGTTCGGGTTTTTGAAGTGCAGGATCTTCTTTTAGGATTTTCATCGCATAGTTCCTTCCCAAAGCCAGGATATCGCGATCGCGGACAATATCTGCAATCTGAAGGTTTAAAACCCCGCTTTGCTGCGTTCCCATTAGATCTCCGGGACCACGAAGTTTAAGATCGACTTCGGCAATTTCAAAACCGTCATTGGTTTGTACCATTGTTTCCATGCGGGTTTTACTGTCTGCACTTAATTTATGGCTTGTCATCAGAATACAATAACTTTGTTCGGCTCCACGGCCTACACGGCCACGTAACTGGTGAAGCTGAGACAATCCAAAACGTTCGGCGCTTTCAATAATCATTACACTTGCATTTGGTACATTTACGCCAACCTCAATAACCGTCGTGGCCACCATGATATTGGTTTTACCTTCAGAAAAGCGTTTCATTTCGGAATCTTTATCTGCAGGTTTCATCTTTCCGTGTAAAATCGAAATAGAATACTGCGGTAACGGAAAATCACGTGAAATACTTTCGTATCCATCCATTAAGTCTTTATAATCCATTTTCTCAGATTCCTGAATTAACGGATAAACAATATAGATTTGTCTGCCAAGGGTAATTTCGTCACGAAGGAATTTCCAGACTTTCAAACGGTTTGAATCAAAGCGATGTACCGTTTGAATGGGTTTCCTGCCCGGAGGCAATTCGTCAATAACAGAAATATCGAGGTCACCATACAGGCTCATAGCCAGCGTTCTCGGAATCGGAGTAGCAGTCATGACCAAAACGTGTGGCGGAATTTCATTTTTCTTCCATAATTTAGAACGCTGTTCTACCCCAAAACGATGCTGCTCATCGATTACAGATAAACCTAAATTCTGAAATTTCACTTTATCTTCCAACAAAGCGTGGGTACCAATTAAAATATGTAAACTTCCATTTTCCAGTTCTTCATGGATAATTCTTCGTGCAGCCGTTTTGGTTGAACCGGTAAGTATTTTGATATTGATCCCTAAAGTTGCGACCAGTTCGGATAATCCTGTAAAATGCTGGTTGGCCAGAATTTCTGTTGGCGCCATCAAACAGGCCTGGAAGCCATTATCAATTGCCAGCAGCATGCTCATAAAGGCAACAATGGTTTTTCCGGATCCTACATCTCCTTGTAATAATCGGTTCATTTGGGCATTACTCCCCATATCAGAACGGATTTCTTTGATCACTCTTTTCTGAGCATTTGTCAATTGAAACGGTAAATGATTCTGGTAAAAGGCATTAAAAAGTTCACCTACTTTAGTAAAAGGATGCCCTTTTATTTTATGTTTCCGTATGAGGTTTTTGGTTATTAATTGTAATTGAATGAAAAACAGTTCCTCAAATTTTAAACGGAACTGCGCTTTCAATAAAGCATCTGCATTTTTTGGAAAATGAATGTTGAATAAAGCTGCCTTTTTGGAAATTAATTTTAATTCTTCAATTAAATAAGGCGGAAAAGTTTCTTTGAATAACGCTTGTGTTTCAATAAACAATTGTTCCATCAATTTATTGATCGTCCGGTTTGAAATACCACGATTTGTTAGTGTTTCCGTTGAAGGATAAACGGGCTGCATGGCAGAACGAAGGCTTTTTTCGTGCTCACTCAGAAGTTCAATTTCGGGATGTGACATACTGAATTGACTTCCGTACAAAGAGCATTTTCCGAAAATGACACAAGGTTCATTCAGTTTCAAACTCTCGCGAATCCATTTGTGTCCCTGAAACCAATTAAGATCTATTGCCCCTGAATCATCCACGAAAGTGGCAACCAGACGTTTTTTGTTTTTAGCAAATTCGACCGTTTTTATATTGACTATTTTTCCAACAATCTGAACTTCAGCACCTGTGTTTTGAAGTTCGTTTATTTTGTAATAACGTGTCCTGTCAATATAACGGTTCGGAAAGAAATTGATTAAATCACCATATTTATGAATACCCAATTCCTTACGAAGCAGCTGACCCCGGCTTGGGCCAACACCTTTTAAGTATTCAATTGGAGTTTCGAGGAGATTAACAGACATTTTTAGATTGTTGGATCTTTAGATTTTTAGAAAAGCGAAGATAGATTTTAATTGGGAATTTTGAAAATCTGACTATTTATATATTAATTTTTGTAAAAAGGAACTTGATTGTTTTAAAGAACTTTAGTTTAGAAAATAATATCTTTGAATAAAATTTAGATATGACAACACATTTGGCACTTTTGCGCGGCATCAACGTTTCGGGACACAATATGATGAAAATGGAAGCATTACAAAAGATGCTTGAAAATATTGGTTTTCAAAATGTTAGGACTTACCTGCAATCTGGAAATGTTTTTGTGGATACCGAAGAAGAAAGCACTTCGAAAGTAGGTTTTATGATCAAACAGGAAATTTTCAAAGTCTTCGGACATGAAGTCCCTACTGTTGTAATTACCAAAGAAGATTTGGAAGCCTGTTTTAAAAACAGTCCATTTTTAAAAGAAAAAGATTTAGATACCAAAAAACTTTATGTTGCTTTTGTTTCCATTGCGTTGAAAAGTGAAAATATAAATGATCTCAAAATAAGTCAGTTTAAACCTGATGAAGCGAGTATTGACGGTAACAGGATATTTATCAAATACGCTGTTGGCGCAGGAAAAACGAGATTTGATCAGAAATATATCGAGAAAAAACTAAATGTTACTGCAACAATACGAAACTGGAATACGGTTACGAATTTGTTGAAAATGTACGAAGAATAATTATTTTAAATTTTTAATAAGTTCATTTGCGGTACTTGTATTCATACGTTTTAACTCGGCAATTACTAATAGTTTTTGTTCCTCGCTCATTGTAATTTCAGGTTTCATAAATTGGTTTTCAGGAGCTTCTTTATAAAAAAGCAAATCTGTCCATTCGTTTCTAAGACCGTCAATTACAAGATGAATCCGGTCTTCTTTTCCTCTGTTGGCAACGGAATGTGTAAAATTAGCATCAATATACCAGCATTCCCCTTCGTTCATAATCAGCCTGTTATTGTCTAAAATAAATTCAACATCCGGGTTAGTAATTATCGGAATATGAAGCCGGAACGATCCGTCTTCATATCCCAGACAATGGTCAGAATGTGGTTTTATTTCGGCACCAACTGCCAATTGAAGTAATCGTACAGCAGTTTTTTCGAAATGAAAGCCCTCTAAAATTTCTTTAAAGTAGGTACAGAAATCTAAAATTTCAGTATTAACAATTTCATCAGTAGCATTGGATAAGGCAAAAATAGTATCTGACTTTCCATCTTTAGACATCAGGGCAACAGAAGTCCATTTTCCGGTGTAATCATTTTTGTTGTAATGATCCACCCAGTTTTTATTCATTATCCTGGAAAGGTCGCTTTGGAGTCTCTCGACATCAAAAGAAATCGGGAATTTGATAGAACGTATTAATGTATCCATAATAAATAAAGTTTTATTTTTTAATCAAATCACAATACCAGAATCCAAAGTCAAAAGCATCGGTCGCACTTGTGTCGCATGCTGTATTAGATGAATCTTCACTTTTTGGTCTTTCATATTTGCGGTAAACAATTTCACCGATTTCAAAATTGACTGGGTTAGAAAAAATCGGCCCATCGAATGTAAAGGTATGAAATTCACCATTTTCTCCACAAACATCAACATTGTTTGGTAAATCATTTATAAAATTCTGATCAATAATGCGGCCAACAAAACTTTTATCCAGATAGCGTTCGTTGACGCAAACCACAATTGTTTTAAAACCCAATTGAAGAAATTCCTGAATCAATTCTTCAGTTGGAATTTTCCAAATCGGAAAAACGCCTTCAAAATTAATTTTTGCCAATTGGCCTTCACGGTATTTACGCAAATCTTCGAGGAAAATATCTCCAAAAACGGAATGTGTAATTCCTTCTTTTTTTAGTTCCGTTAAGGTCTCGGTCATTACATTTTCATATACTTCCATTGTTGGCATTTCCGGAACCTGCATGATTTTCAATGGTAAGCCGATGCTTTTTGCCTGCGCTTCCAGCAGTTCAACACGAACTCCATGCATCGAAATTCGTTGAAATTTTTGATTGACACTTGTCAGCAAATATTCAATTTTATAATCAGGATTCTGTAGAATTTTGTATAAAGTAAGCGCAGAATCTTTTCCGCTGCTCCAGTTAAATAAGGCTTTGATTGGTTTTGACACGATCTTATAATTTTCTAGAGTAAACATACAAATTTCCTTCGATTTGTTGGTCAAACCTTTGTAACTTTGAGATTTCTGCCCAAATTTATTTTAAATGAAATACATTTTCCTCTTTATTACCAGTTTTATTTTTGCACAGCAAACTCAATTTGTTGATTTTAAATCAGTTTCAGGACAATTATCATTAAATGCCACGGAAAAAACGGTTTCCGGTTCTGTTGTTTATGATTTTGAAGTACTGAAGCCACTCGATACCATTAAAATTGATGGTAAAAACATGGAATTCAAACAGGTAAAAATGAATGGCAAAGAGGCTGTTTTTGTAAATACGGGTAAAGAATTACAAATTATTTATAGTTTCAAAAAAGGAAAAAATCAATTGAGTTTCGATTATTCAGCAAAACCAAAACAGGCGTTGTATTTTGTGGATATAGAAAATTCTGAGGTTCAGATCTGGACGCAGGGACAGGGCAGGTATACCAGTAATTGGTTTCCCAGTTTTGATGATGTAAACGAAAAAGTAATTTTCAATTTATCAATTAGTTATGACAAAGGATATCAGGTGGTTTCGAATGGAATTTTAAAAAATAAAATTGAAAAAAACAATCAGATTCATTGGCAATATCAAATGAAAAATCCAATGAGCTCTTATTTATTAATGCTTGCGGTTGGCAAATTTGATAAAACAGCGTTCATTTCAAAAAGTAAAATTCCACTGGAATATTATTTAGAGAATAAAGATAAAGCTAGTTTTGAGCCTACATACCGTTATTCTAAGCGCATTTTTGATTTTCTGGAAAAAGAAATTGGAGTCAAGTATCCGTGGGGAATTTACAGACAAATTCCGGTTCGTGATTTCCTTTATGGTGGAATGGAAAATACAACTTCAACGCTTTTTACGACGCGTTATGTAGTTGATTCAATAGGTTTTATCGATAGGAAATATACAAATGTTGATGCACACGAATTGGCGCATCATTGGTTTGGAGATTTGATAACCGCAGAAAGCAGTACACATCACTGGCTGCAGGAAGGTTTTGCAACCTATTATGCTTTGCTGGCAGAAAGGGATATTTTTGGAGATGATTATTTCTATTCCAGACTATATGAAACGGCTCAACAAATAAAATTTGCTTCACGGACAGATTCTATCCCGGTTTTGAATGCCAAAGCCAGTTCTCTGACTTTTTATGAAAAAGGGGCCTGGGCATTGTTTGTTTTGCATGAATCCGTTGGAGATAAAGCTTTCAGAAAAGCAATAAAAAGTTATTTGAAAAAATACGCTTATCAAAATGTAAATACTCAGAATTTCTTTGATGAAATAAAAAAAGTCTCCAACTTTGATCTGGACAAATTTCAGAAAACCTGGCTGGAATCGGCTGCTTTTGATACGGCTACAGCAAATGCTTTATTAAGCAAAAACAAAACAATTCAAGTTCGTCTGGAAGTCGATAAGTTAAAAAAGACACCTCTGGCGGAAAAGAAAGATTTTTTAATTAAAACTTTAAATTCAGATGTATACCATTCTGTAAAAGAGGCTATTGTTGATCAGGTTCAAAATGAAAAGTATGAACTTAAAAAAGATTTATTGCTTACAGCTTTACGTACTAATGATTTGCAGGTTCGTCAGGCTGTGGCAGAAAATTTCAGCCAGATCCCGGAAGATTTCAGGATTGAATACGAAACTTTACTGAACGACAAATCCTATCAGACACAAGAGATGGCATTGTTTTATTTATGGAAAAATTTTCCTGATCAGCGTACTGCATATTTAAATAAATCCAAAAACCGGATTGGTTTTAATGATTATAATCTTCGCACTTTATGGCTTTCTTTGGCATTATCGACACCCAATTACAGTGAAGATTCCGATACGCTGATCTCTGAGTTAATTGCTTTTTCTTCCACTAAATATGAAGCAACAACGAGACAAAATGCATTAGAAAAACTTATTGCCTTTAAACTGACAAATGATCAGGTTTTGACGAATCTGGTAAATGCAACAACCCACCATATGTGGCAATTTTCTAAATTTGGAAGAGATTCCATTCGGATTTTATTAAAAAATTCGGAAATGCGTGTGTCGTTTGAAAGAATTTTGCCTAATTTGACACCCGATGAGCAATTTCAATTGAATCGTTTATTGAAAGAGTAAAAAAGAAAATAGAGTATAGAGAAAAGAGCAAATAAAAAGGCTATGTTCTTTACTCTTTGTTCTTTTCCCAAAAAACAAAAAATAATATCTACAATAAATTTATGAGAGCATTGGTTATTTCTGGTGGTGGCAGTAAGGGAGCATTTGCTGGCGGCGTGGCACAATTTTTAATAGAAGAAAAAAATTACGAGTATGATTTATTTCTCGGAACTTCAACAGGAAGTCTTCTTATTCCGCATTTGGCAATGGGGCATATCAAAAAAATCCATTCGGTTTACACCAATGTAACGATGAAAGGAATTTTTAATATCTGTCCATTTGTAGTAAAAAATAAAGACGGGATTGATATTGTTACCATTAATCACTTTAATGTTTTGCGACAGTTTTTTAAAGGAAAAAGAACCTTTGGCGAAAGTAAAGGTTTACAGAAATATATCAGGAGCAACTTTACCTTATCGGATTTTAACAAGCTGAAAAAACTAAAAAGCGATGTGGTGGTTACGGTTACAAACCTGACTAAAAACGAAGCAGAATATAAGTCTCTCAAAGAGTGTACCTATGATGAATTTTGCGACTGGACCTGGATTTCGAGCAATTATATCCCGTTTATGAGCTTGGTAACCAAAAATAATTACGAATATGGAGATGGTGGCTTTTCAAGCCTGGTTCCAATTCGGGAAGCCATCAATCGGGGTGCGACAGAAATTGATGTTATTATTTTGGAAACAGAAGTTAATATGAATAAAACAGTTATTGGTAAAAATCCATTTTCACTAATGATTGATTTGTTCCGAATTGCTTTAGACCAGGTAGAAAAGCATGATATTGCCATTGGAAAATTGATGGCCAATAATAAAAATGTAAAACTAAATTTATATTATACGCCAACAAAACTGACAGATAACGCATTGATTTTTAACAAAGAAGTTATGAAAGAATGGTGGGAACAAGGTTACGAATATGCTCAGAATAAATCGGAGGTTATGAGTGATAATAAGACAGCTTAAAAAATTTCCATTTTAGAATGTAGCTTTAGATTTCCATAAAGCTACATTCTAAAATTAAAAATTTACCACAATTCAGAAACCTCATTTTTGATATAGCCCAAAGCAGCATTGCTTGGAGATTGTTTCTCTAACAAATCATTCAGAATAACTTCGCGTAATTTATCCGCACTGTCAACACGGTCACTCATTGCCGCTTTACGGATAATCTGTATGGTTGAATTTTTTGCAGTTGTAATAATAGTCCAGCATTCATCAGACATATAAATCTGCTGCGTCAGATTGTGTTCAAATTCCTGTTCGATCTGATCGATTACAAAATTCTCATAATCATGTTTTTCATTAGAAATAGGAGCAATCCTAATCAATAATTTAGTCAGATTGATACGTTCTAAATACAGAGTCATACGTTCGTAAGCCTGCAGACGGATTGGCAGAGACTCAGAATGAGCTTGTTTATTCAATAAAAAAGCACGTTTTCTGTCGTTGTTTTTAATATGTAATTCAAAAAAACTGTAGGCCACAAATCCGGTAACAATGGCTGGTAAAGTATAACTTGCTAATTCTATAATTCTTGTAAAATCCATTTTAGTAATTTTTCAACAAAAATATACTTTTTGATGAGAAATCCACTTTAAAAGTATTGTAATAAACAAAATGGAAGTTTACTTTTGTACACAACTCTTCAAACCAACTGACAGACAACTAAAATGGAATCATATATCATTATTTTACTTTGTTTAGCTGCTTTTGCTGCAGGATTTATTGATGCCATTGTTGGAGGAGGAGGACTGATTCAGACCCCAATGGGGTTGATTTTATTGCCTAATCTTCCTGTTTCTACAGTTATTGGAACTTTAAAAATCCCGGCTTTTAGCGGTACCGCTGTCGCTGCTTTTCAATATTTAAAAAACGTTGTTATTAAATGGAAATTATTATTGATAATGATGGTTTTGGCTGTTCCTTCGGCATTTTTAGGTTCGACAATCCTGACATATGTAAGCAACGATTTTATGAAACCGCTTTTGCTTGTAGTTTTATCACTTTTATTGATTTATACGTACGCCAAGAAAAACTTCGGACAACATGTTGCTAAAGAACATTCAGAGAAAACACAAATTCTGTATGCAGTCTCTATCAGTATAATTGTTGGATTTTATGACGGATTTATTGGTCCAGGAACCGGAAGTTTTTTAGTAGTTGCTTTTATTGCACTAATGGGTTTTGATTTTCTTCATGCTTCCGCGAATGCCAAAATGGTAAATCTGGCGACCAATTTTGGTTCGATTTGTCTCTTCATTTCCAAAGGAAAAATAATCTGGGCAATCGCATTACCAATGGCAGCAAGCAATGCTTTGGGCGGTTGGCTTGGTGCTAAACTGGCTATTAATAAAGGAAATGGTTTCATCAGAGTTTTCTTTTTAGTTGTAGTAGTTGGAACACTGATAAGGTTTGCTTATGATGTGTTTTATAAATAAGGCACTAAGGTTCTGAGTTTCTGAGTTACTTTGTTTTTAAAATCCTTACTTCATAAATGGTAAAGGAACTTTGCACTCAGAAACTTAGTGCCTTAGCAACTTAGCTCCTTTCTTTTTCCATCTTTAATTCTTATTTTTGCATAAACAGAAAAAAATTCATGCATAAATATATTGACCAGCTAAACGAAGCACAAAGAGAACCCGTTTTACAAAAAGACGGGCCAATGATTATTATTGCTGGTGCAGGTTCGGGAAAAACACGTGTTTTAACCATCAGAATTGCCTATTTGATGCATCAGGGAGTGGATGCTTTTAATATTCTGTCATTGACTTTTACGAACAAAGCGGCCCGTGAAATGAAGCACAGGATCTCTGATATTGTGGGACCAGCCGAGGCAAAAAACCTTTGGATGGGAACTTTTCACTCGATTTTCGCACGTATTCTCCGTTCAGAATCGGAACATTTGGGTTATCCTTCTAACTTTACTATTTACGATTCTCAGGATTCCCAGAGACTGATTTCTTCAATTATAAAAGAAATGCAGCTGGATCGTGATGTTTATAAACCAAAGCAGGTTTTAGGACGGATTTCAAGTTATAAAAACAGTTTGATTACGGTAAAAGCCTATTTTAATAATCCAGAATTGGTTGAAGCCGACGCAATGGCAAAAAAACCGAGATTAGGAGAGATTTATCAGCACTATGTAGACAGATGTTTTAAGGCAGGAGCAATGGATTTTGATGATTTATTGTTGAAAACGAATGAACTACTAACTCGTTTCCCCGAAGTTTTATCAAAATATCAAAACCGTTTCCGATATATCCTGGTTGATGAGTACCAGGATACCAATCACTCTCAGTATTTGATTGTCAGGGCTTTGTCAGATAAATTTCAGAATATTTGTGTAGTAGGAGATGATGCGCAGAGTATTTATGCTTTCCGTGGGGCAAATATCAATAATATTTTGAATTTCCAAAAGGATTATGAAGGCGTAAAAACCTTTAGATTAGAGCAAAATTACCGTTCAACAAAAAATATAGTTGAAGCTGCGAACACCATTATTGATAAAAATAAGGTAAAACTGGATAAAATCGTTTGGACAGCAAATGATTTTGGACCAAAAATAAAAGTACACCGCAGCTTAACAGATGCCGAAGAAGGCCGTTTTGTGGCCAGTACGATTTTTGAGCAAAAAATGCAGAATCAATTGCACAATGGCTCTTTTGCAATTTTGTATAGAACCAATGCACAATCACGTGCTATGGAGGATGCTTTGAGAAAGCGTGATATTCCATATAGAATTTATGGTGGTTTATCATTCTATCAGCGTAAGGAAATTAAGGATGTTTTGTGTTATCTGCGGTTAGTGATTAATCCAAAAGATGAAGAAGCACTGATTCGCGTGATCAATTATCCTGCCCGTGGAATTGGAGATACAACAGTTGAAAAATTAACAATTGCAGCGAATCATTACAAAAGATCAATTTGGGAAGTAATGGTTAATATTGATAAAATTGACCTGAAACTAAATTCAGGTACAAAGCAAAAACTTAACGATTTTGTGACCATGGTCCAGAGTTTTCAGGTAATTGACCAAAATCAGGATGCTTTTTATATTACCGATTATGTAGCTAAAAAAACCGGATTAGTTCAGGAATTGAAAAAAGATGCTACACCGGAAGGAATGGCTAAAATTCAGAATATCGAAGAACTTTTAAACGGTATAAAAGATTTTACGGAAGGTCAGAAAGAAATTGATGGTGCAAGAGGAGCTTTGTCCGAATTTATGGAAGATGTAGCGCTTGCAACAGATTTAGATAAAGATACAAGCGATGAAGATCGTGTGGCTCTGATGACTATCCACTTAGCAAAAGGACTTGAATTTCCTCATGTATTTGTGGTCGGAATGGAAGAAGATTTGTTTCCTAGTGCCATGAGTATGAGCACAAGAAGTGAATTGGAGGAAGAAAGACGTTTATTTTATGTAGCATTAACACGTGCGGAACATCAGGCCTATCTGACCTATGCGCAATCACGTTATCGCTGGGGAAAACTAACAGACAGTGATCCATCGAGATTTGTTGAAGAAATTGATCCACAATATTTAGAATATTTAACGCCGGCCGAAAGTAATTATCGATATAAACCAATGATTGACAGTGATATTTTTGGAGATATCGATAAATCGAAATTGCGACTGGCAAAACCGGTAGGAGGTACTCCGCCTAAATATATAACAGATAATGAGCCTAAACCGGATTTGAATGTCCGAAAATTAAAACCAGTTGCAGGGACTAATCCAAATGTCAGTGCTCCAAATTTATTTGACAGTAAACTGACGATTGGAAATATAGTAATGCACGAGCGTTTTGGTAAAGGAGAAGTGGTTAATCTTGAAGGTGTAGGACCCGATAAAAAAGCGGAAATTAAATTTGAAGTTGGCGGAATCAAAAAATTATTACTGCGATTTGCCAAACTGGATGTTGTGGGATAAAAAAAAATGTTTTAAGTTTAATGTAGTTTTCATGGAATTTTAAACTTAAAACCTGAAACAAAATAGAAAAAAATGGCTGAATTTATAAAAATATATCCGGATAAACCCAGTGAAGCAGCTATTGCAAAAGTTGTAAAAGTACTTCAAAATGGAGGTCTGGTGATTTATCCAACAGATACCGTATACGGATTGGGTTGTGATATTACCAATTCGAGAGCTTTGGAAAAAATTGCGAAAATTAAGGGAGTGAAGTTAGAGAAGGCAAACTTTTCATTCATTTGTCACGATTTAAGTAATTTGTCAGATTATGTGCGTCAGATTGATACGGCTACTTTTAAGATCTTAAAAAGAGCCTTGCCTGGTCCATATACTTTTATTTTACCGGGAAATAACAATTTACCGAAAGAGTTTAAAAAGAAAACAACGGTTGGTATTCGTGTTCCTGACAACAATATTATTCTGGAAATTGTACGACAATTGGGAAATCCGGTAGTCTCGACTTCAATCCGTGATGAGGATGATGTAATTGAATATACAACTGATCCTGAATTGATTTTTGAAAAATGGCAAAATCTGGTGGATCTTGTTATTGATGGTGGTTATGGAGATAATGTCGCGTCAACAATTATAGATCTATCAGAGCATGAACCTGTAATTGTCAGAGAAGGAAAAGGGGATATTGACATTTTGTAAAAAAAAACTTAAATTGTGTAATTATATAAAAATAATACCTAACTTTAATATCAGTTAAAATTTAGTTAGTTAATTAAAAATAATGCTATTCTTGATTTATATTTAATTGGTTATTAAAAAAAGTTAAGAATACATAAAAGCAGGTCATTAGACCTGCTTTTTCTGTTTTTATAATAAAGAAAACAATGTTTTTTATTTCGCTTGTTTCTTCATTTCTTTTTCAATCATATCATAGAACTGATCGATTTTTGGCATAACAACGATACGTGTTCTTCTGTTACGTGATTTGTTTTCAGGACTATCATTTGCAACTAAAGGTACATATGAGCTTCTACCTGCAGCAATTAGTTTTGCAGGGTTCACACCTAAATCATTTGTTAATACACGAACGATAGAAGTAGAACGTTTAACACTTAAGTCCCAGTTGTCTAACAATACACCATTACTTTTGTATGGAACGTCATCTGTATGACCTTCAACCATACACTCGAAATCCGGTTTGTCATTTACAACTTTAGCAACTTTAGCTAAAACAGATTTTGCTTTATCACTTACGTCATAACTACCACTTTTAAATAATAATTTGTCAGCGATTGAAATAAATACAACTCCTTTTTCTACGTTGATTTCGATATCCGGGTCATTAATTCCAACTGCTCCTTTTAAGCTTGTTACTAAAGCTAACGTTACACTGTCTTTTTTAGTTAAAGCATCTTGTAACCTTGATATTTTTAAATCTTTCTCTTTTAAACTTTCTAAAGATTTTTCAAGATTTTCAGCACCTTTTGTAGTTAATACAGTTAAGTCTTTCGAACTGCTGATTAAGTCCTGATTGTGTTCTTTATAGCTTTGAGCTGTAGCTGCTAATCCGGCTTTTTCTTCTAAACATGAATTAAGTTTTACAGTACAAGAATTTAATAAGTCTTGAATTTCCTTGTTTTTAGCTTCCAATGCTGCATATTCCTTTTTAGAAACACACGATGTTAGAGCCATTAATACTGATAGTGCAATTACTATTTTTCTCATAATTTTAATTTAATTAGACGTTGATTACAAATTTAGTTTTTAATATTTTGAATTCTGTTAAAGATTTCTTTAAATACCGTCAATTTCTTTACGTAATATAAGTAAACGATACTTTTTACGGTATAGTATTGTTGGATTTGAAAATCTTTTCTTTCTCTTAAATATCCTAAAGATATGCAATAGAATGAAAGATGTGCTTTCAGGATTGCAAAAGTATGTTGAAATTTTCCTTGTGCAAGAAAACGGACAGCAGCAATTCCATCTAAGACCATTCGCGTAAAAATGACAAAGAATAATCCTTTTTTAGGAAGATTTTTCACAAGCATTAATAAAGAATTCCTGAAATTTAAATATGTTTTTTTTGGATTTCCATGTTGTAAGGTTGCTCCTCCAACATGATAAACAGTTGATTTAGAGTTGTATTTAATGATGTATCCTTCATTCAAAGCGCGCCAGCACAAATCGATTTCCTCCTGGTGGGCGAAAAAGGTTTCATCAAAACCTCCTAATTCGTGATATACTTGTTTTCTTATAAAAAAACAAGCTCCGGAAGCCCATGATAATTCACAATTATCATCATATTGACCATTGTCTTTTTCAATCGTTTCAAAAATGCGTCCACGGCAGTATGGGTATCCAAATTTATCTATAAAACCACCAGCTGCGCCCGCATATTCAAAATATTCCTTATTTTTGAAGTCAAGGATTTTAGGCTGAATAATAGCGGTTTGGTTTTCAGCATCAAATGTTTCGATAATAGGTTTTAACCAATTTTCAGTTACTTCAATATCAGAATTAACTAAAGCATATATTTCCGCATCGATATGTTGTAACGCATCATTGTAGCCTTTTGCAAAACCATGATTACCAGTATTCTTTATAATCTTAACGGTGGGGAATTTTTCTTTGACGAAATTTACAGAATCGTCTGTTGATGCATTATCTGCAACATAGATAGTGGCTTCTGCCGAAAATTGAACTACAGATGGCAAAAATTGTTCTAACAATTTTATCCCGTTCCAATTTAAAATGACGACTGCTATTTTATCCAAAAGTACTTTTTTATAATTTATTAAATTTGCTTGTAATCCGGCAAAGATTGTAAAAACTGATATTTCTCGTTTTCAAAATCCATCTGACAATAAAAATGATTCAGGCCATTCGTAACATTCAAAAACCGTGCCTTCATTGTCATATTATAACGTGCAATCTGATCAAAAGTTGCCTGCGAAATCTTTACTTCAGGAGCTTTGCACTCTACCAATATATGTATAGAACCATCTGAATTAAAAACAACAACATCATATCGTTTTCTTAATCCATTGACTGTTAAAACCTTCTCTACGTTTATAAGTGATTTAGGGTATTTTTTTTCATTCATTAAATAATGAACAACATGCTGGCGGACCCATTCTTCAGGTGTAAGAATGATAAATTTTTTCCTGATTTCATCAAAAATAGACACTTTATTTTCGCTATTTTTGAATCGGAAAGTATATGTAGGGAAATTTAGTCTTAGCATAAAGCAAATATAATTTGAAAAATAGAGAATTTGAAAATTTGTTTGATTATTTGATTCTAATCTTAAAGCTGTCACTTATACTATCACACTGAAAAAAAAATAGATGGACGAAGTTGTAAAAATTGTTAATGATATAAAAGCAGGAAATATTAAGCCGATTTATTTTTTAATGGGGGAAGAGCCTTATTATATTGATAAACTATCGGAGTATATTGAGAAGAATGTGCTTTCAGAAGAAGAGAAAGGGTTTAATCAGACCGTTTTGTATGGAAGAGATGTCTCTATAGACGATATTGTTTCAACCGCAAAGCGCTATCCTATGATGTCTGACCGTCAGGTTGTTATTGTGAAAGAAGCACAGGATTTATCAAGAACCATTGATAAGATAGAGTCTTATGTAGACAATCCGATGGAAACGACAGTTCTTGTATTTTGTTATAAATATAAAACACTCGATAAACGTAAAAAAGTCACCAAATTATTAGCGCAAAAAGGTGTAGTATTCGAAAGTAAAAAATTATACGAAAACCAGGTCGGTGACTGGATCAAACGTGTTTTGGCGGGCAAGAAATATACTATTGATCCAAAAGCAAACGCCATGTTAGTGGAATTTTTGGGTACTGATTTGAGTAAAATTAATAATGAGCTAGAAAAATTACAAATTATTTTGCCTCAGGGAACTGTAATTACACCACAACATATTGAGGAAAATATAGGTTTCAGTAAGGATTATAATGTTTTTGAACTTCGGAAAGCAATCGGTGAACGAAATCAGCTTAAAGCCTATAAAATTGCTGAGAACTTTGCTCATAATCCTAAAGAATATCCGCTGGTAATGACAACGGGATTGGTTTTCGGATTCTTTATACAGCTTTTAAAATACCACGGACTTAAAGATAAAAATCCAAAGAATGTTGCTGCAGCAATTGGTGTAAATCCTTATTTTCTAAAGGAATATGATTTGGCAATAAAGAATTATCCAATGCGAAAAGTGAGTCAGATCATAGGTGCTTTGCGTGATATTGATGTGAAAAGTAAAGGAGTTGGGGCGAATGCGTTGTCTCAATCGGATTTGTTAAAAGAAATGCTTTACAAAATATTTAATTAAGCCGTGAAAATTCACGATATTTGCATTTCCAAAAAATAAATGACATTAAAAAATAATTAATCAATATGGGAATGAATAAAAATACCGTTTTAGGATGGGCAACTTTTATAATGGTACTTATGGGATTGTTACTTATAGGTCTTGGAGCTTTTAGATACAGTGATGTATCAGGCTGGGGATTTGTAGCAGTAGGTGTTGGTTTTCTCGCTAATGCCTGGGTTTTTAATGCTTTGAAAGGTAGAGTTTAAATAAAATAAAAATTAAAAATAAATCATAATGTCAGACGATAAGAAAGTAATTTTCTCCATGTCAAAACTGAGTAAAACATACTCAAGCAGTGACAAACAAGTACTTAAGAATATTTATTTAAGCTTTTTTTACGGAGCTAAAATTGGTATTTTAGGTTTAAACGGTTCTGGGAAATCTTCTCTTTTGAAGATTATAGCAGGAGTTGATAAAAATTATCAGGGAGATGTAGTTTTTGCTCCGGGGTATACTGTTGGGTATTTAGAGCAGGAGCCACAATTGGATGATGATAAAACGGTTATCGAAATTGTACGTGAAGGTGTTGCCGAAACGATGGCAGTTTTAGATGAATTCAATAAAATCAATGATAGCTTTGGTTTGCCGGAAGTGTATGAAGATGCAGAAAAGATGGACAAACTAATGGAGCGTCAGGCACTTTTGCAGGATAAAATCGATGCAATGGGAGCGTGGGAAATTGATACTAAACTAGAAATTGCAATGGATGCTTTACGTACTCCGGATGGAGATACGCCAATCAAAAACCTTTCAGGAGGAGAGCGCCGTCGTGTTGCTTTATGTCGTTTGTTGTTGCAACAGCCTGACGTATTGCTACTTGATGAGCCTACCAATCACTTAGATGCAGAAAGTGTCCTTTGGCTAGAGCAGCATTTAGCACAATATGCGGGAACTGTAATTGCTGTAACACACGACAGATACTTCCTGGATAATGTAGCCGGATGGATTTTAGAGTTGGACAGAGGTGAAGGTATTCCATGGAAAGGGAATTATTCTTCCTGGTTAGATCAAAAATCCAGCAGAATGGCATTAGAAGAAAAAGTTGCTTCTAAGCGTCGTAAAAACTTAGAGCGTGAGCTTGACTGGGTCCGTCAGGGAGCAAAAGGCCGTCAGACGAAGTCCAAAGCCCGTTTGCAGAATTACGATAAATTACTAAACGAAGATCAAAAACAACTGGATGAAAATCTGGAAATCTATATTCCGAACGGCCCACGTTTAGGAACAAATGTTATTGAAGCTAAAAATGTAGCGAAAGCTTTTGGAGATAAATTATTGTATGATAATTTAAATTTCACTTTGCCACAAGCCGGAATTGTTGGAATTATCGGACCAAATGGTGCAGGTAAATCTACTATTTTCAGAATGATTATGGGGGAACAGGAAACGGACAGCGGAGAATTTTCTGTGGGAGAAACGGTAAAAATTGCTTATGTAGATCAGTCACACTCTAACATTGATCCTAATAAATCGATCTGGGAAAATTTCTGTGACGGTCAGGAATTAATCATGATGGGCGGACGCCAGGTAAATTCCCGTGCTTACTTAAGCCGTTTCAACTTTGGTGGAAGTGATCAGAATAAAAAAGTTTCTATGCTTTCCGGTGGTGAGCGTAACCGTTTGCACTTAGCGATGACTTTGAAAGAAGAAGGAAATGTACTTTTATTAGATGAGCCTACGAATGATTTAGATATAAATACACTTCGTGCACTTGAGGAAGGTCTTGAAAACTTTGCTGGTTGTGCTGTAGTTATTTCTCACGACAGATGGTTTTTAGACAGAATCTGTACACACATTCTGGCATTCGAGGGAGATTCTGAAGTATATTATTTCGAAGGTGGTTTTTCTGAATATGAAGAAAACAAAAAGAAACGTTTAGGTGGTGATTTAACTCCAAAACGTCTAAAATACAAAAAATTGATCAGAAACTAATTCTGATCATCCTATACTAAAAGCCTCAAATTTTTATTTGAGGCTTTTCTATTTAGCATACTTTGCATAAACACGACTAAGTTCTTAGTAGTAAAATATTATTTATATTTATTAAAAAGCTACAGAAATTTTGCCTTCAATTCCGGAGTTGGGATCATACAGCTTTCTTTTCTGCCATACCAATTGTATCTGTTCTTAGCCACAAAATCATAAATAAAATCACTTATAAAAATGGGAACAATTCTAAAAATTGAAGTCAATTTCCAGAATCCTCCAAAATTTTTAGCAACTTCAATAACGGCAGAAGATTTGTAAAAATAAGCAACACCAGGATTATATAAAATGATGCTGTCCATTTTAGAAAAGCTTATTCCCAGATATTTACAAATTGAAATTCCTAATTCAGATTGTAATGCAACAAATCTAAAAATATCATTTTTGTCATGCTTTATGATAAATTGAACAGCAGAATCACACAAATTACAAACTCCGTCAAAAAGAATTATTTTTTTATTTTCCGGTAAATTGAGCATTACTTAATTTTTTGATTTTCAAGTTTTCTTTGTTTCAAGTTTTTGGTTTATCGTAATCCTGTCATTTCGACGACGAAAAAATCTTCGTAAGGAACTCCATATTAAATGTAAATTTAGTTGAGATTTCTTTCCTTATAAATCAGGATATATGTTTTGTGATAAATTAAACATGTTTTCAGGGGTATTGCTTTTTTTTATCAAAATTAAATATTTGATAATATTTGTTGATTAAAAACGACATTCATAAATAGTTTTTAAACGATTTTTTTTAATATTCCATCTTCGTTATCGTCTTTCTAAAGATATTTAATTCTATCGCTTTATTTTAATTTTTCATCATTTTAGGCATCTTTTTGAATTTTAAAAGATAAAAAAAATGCAAACAACCAAGATTTAAAAACTGAGACTGAAAAGTAAAAAAATTATTTTTTAGCTGCTTCTACAAATTCCAATTCATCCAAACTTACTTTTGAAGTAAAGATTCCATAATTTACTGTTGCTTTATTTTTTTCTATCGAGTCAATACTTCCAACAGATCTCCCGTCTTGCATTCTGACTCTGTCGCCAACTTTCAGAATTGGTTTAGGTTTTTCAACAACAGGTTTGAGTTTCTTCTCTTTTTTCTCTTTTCTGATTTCTTCAACTTGTACCGTAACTTCTGCAATGACTTCTTTTTTCTTTTCGATTATCGCTTTAGCTTCTTTTGGTGTTGCTTTTTTACGTTTTGAATTTTCAATTTCAATAATTTTCAAAAATTCACCAATCAGTTCTTTTTTGTTTTTGTTATTGAAATATTTCTCAGAGATGTCTTCAATTTTTTGTCCGATGTAAATTGTTTTCTGACTGCTGTCGTATAATTCCTGATAGCTTTCCAGTTTTTGTTTGATCTTTACATTGATGTTTTCCATCTTTTTGCTTTCTTCACGCGCTCTTGTTTCTTCCTCTTTAAGATTTATAGAAGTTTTTTCGAGTTTAGAACGTTCTTTCTGAAGAGTTGCAATGGTTTTGTCAAAACGGACTTTTCCGACTTCAATTTTCTTTTTTGCACGATTAATCAATCCAAATGGAATACCATTTTTCAGGGCAACTTCAAAAGTAAATGAGCTTCCGGCCTGACCCAAAGCCAGTTTATACATAGGCTCAAGGGACTTTTCATCAAACATCATATTAGCGTTTGTAGCAAAAGGAAGTTCGTTTGCGAGAATCTTCAAATTAGAATAATGGGTCGTAATAATTCCGAAAGCTTCACGATGATAGAATTCTTCCAGGAAAATTTCTGCCAAAGCGCCACCGAGTTCCGGATCAGAACCTGTACCAAATTCATCAATTAGAAACATGGTTTTTTTATTACACTTTTTCAGGAAATAATTCATGTTTTTCAATCGATAGCTATAAGTACTCAGATGATTTTCAATGGATTGATTATCACCAATATCTGTAAGGATTCTGTCAAATAAGAAAGTTTCACTACGCTCATGAACCGGAATTAACATTCCTGATTGGAGCATCAATTGCAGTAAACCAACTGTTTTAAGTGAAATTGTTTTTCCACCTGCATTTGGTCCTGAAATAACGATAATTCGGTTATCCTGTTTTAATTCAATAGTTTGTGGATGCGTAATTTCGTTCTTTTGTTTGTTATTCAGATACAAAATCGGATGATACGCTTCTCTGAAGAACAATCTTCTTTCTTCCGTAATTGTTGGAAGAATTCCGTTAATTCTGTTTGCATATTTTGCCTTTCCCGCAACAACATCAATATCACTTAGAAACTCCTGATATTCAATTAATAATGGTAAAAAAGGACGAATTGAATTCGATAATTGTTTCAGGATTCTGGTAATTTCTTCTTTTTCTTCGTATTCTAAATTGCTAAGTTCTCTTGAATATTGTAAAGTTGCTTCCGGTTCAATATAAGCAATACTTCCGGTTTTTGAACTTCCTAAAATAGAACCTTTTACCTTACGGCGATACATTGCTAAAACCGCTAAAACCCTTCGGTTCTGAACAAAACTTTCTTTAATATCATCTAAATAACCAAGACTGTTATTGTGAGTAAGAGCAACCCCGAAACTCTGGTTTACTTTACCGCGGACAATATTCATGTTCTGACGAATACTTAGAAGAGCAGGCGAGGCGTTGTCTTTTATTTCACCATATTTATCTACAATAGCGTCAATTAGCGTAACAATATCTTTCGTATATTCTACTCTTGAAGCCCTTGCATTTAAGTTGGGATAATAATCATCGAATTTTTTCAGGAAATTCAGCAAAAAATTAGATGTCGACGAAAGCGTTGCAATTTTTCTGAAACTGCCTACTTCCAGAAAACTATCCTCGATAGCTAAAAATTTAATTTCATTAGTTATTGCATCAAAACCATGATTTGGAATTGCGTTATTATTCTGGAAAGAAGAAACATATTCTGATGTCTGCATTAAAGCCTGCATCAAAGTTTCTTTGTCTCTAAATGGAGTTATTTCTAAAGCTTTTTGTTTTCCAATATTTGTATTACAACCTGCTGAGATAGTTTCGAGTACTGTTGGAAATTGTAAATCTTGTAATGTTTTTTCGGTAATGCTAATCATTTAATTTCTTTAACAAAGTATATACAAAAGTACGAAAACAATATCATTGAATTCTACATGTTCATGTGTAAATTTTATTACCTGATAAATATGATTTAAATAAAAAAAATCCGAATTTAGCATTAAAAAAAATATGGACGTTAAAATGCATGATTCTTGGAAGCCGGTTCTGAATGAGGAATTCGAAAAACCATATTTCAATGAATTAATTTCTTTTGTAAAATCGGAATACGCAGCCAACATCTGTTATCCAAAGGGGACTCAGATTTTCTCAGCGTTTGATCACTGTCATTTCGATCAGGTAAAAGTTGTTATTATAGGGCAGGATCCATATCACGGACCTAATCAGGCGAATGGTTTGTGCTTTTCTGTAAATGATGAAATTCCATTTCCGCCATCTTTGCAGAATATTTTTAAAGAAATTGAAACTGATTTAAATAAGCCATTACCCAAAACGGGAAATCTGGAGCGTTGGGCAGATCAGGGCGTTTTTCTCTTAAATGCTACTTTAACAGTTCGACAATCTGAAGCCGGAAGTCATCAGGGAAAAGGCTGGGAAAAATTTACAGATGCAGTTATCAAACAGATTTCTGCTGAAAGTGAAAATGTTGTTTTTCTTCTTTGGGGAGGTTTTGCTCAAAAGAAAGCAACGTTGATTGATCCATCAAAACATCATATTTTAAAATCCGGACATCCTTCGCCTTTAAGTGCAAACAGAGGCTTTTGGTTTGGTAACAAGCATTTTAGTATGACAAATTCTTTCTTAAAATCAAAAGGGCTTAAAGAAATTGAATGGTAGCCAATAAATTATTCAAATAAAAATTACTTAAAAATAGCAGGAATTTATATAATTAAGGTTCCTGTTATTTTTTTACAATTTCGTCTAAAACTGCTTTGTTTTCGTAGTTGATTACTTTTAGGATAATTTCCTGATCCTTTACTGTTTTACCTTCAATGATATAAAGTTTTCCTTTTTTGAAAGAAACATTACTCTGATCAAAATCAACATCTCCATAAGTAAGTGTTTTTCTGACATCGCCGGTATCAACCCATTTTTCATTTAATGTCTGGATTGCTTTTGGAGAATATTCAAAAGGTTTTGTACGCAGATTATTTAAAACTCTGGCATTCGGAAAGTAATTGCATCTGGTATCTTTTCCACTAAAAACAAGGGCTACAAAAAAGCATCCCATAATAAGACCAATCAAATAATAAGCAAAACGATGTACGAACTTCATGAAATATTTTTTTTGCAAAGGTACATTAAAGTTCCTTTAAAACACAAGTAAATTAATATCGTTATCAGGTAAATCAAACCATTCTCCAATAGCTTTATTCGTAAGTATACCGTGGTATAAATAAACTCCGTTTTTTAAACCTTTATTGCATCTTATGGAACTTTCCAAACCACCTTCTTCTGCTATTTGAAGCAGGTAAGGAGTCAGGATGTTACTTATTGACAGTGAAGCTGTTTTCGAATATCTTGAAGGAATATTTGGTACGCAATAATGTAAAACATTGCTTTTTATGAATGTTGGTTTTTCATGCGTTGTGACTTCGGAACTTTCAAAACATCCACCGGTATCAATGCTTACATCTACAATTACAGCACCTTTTTTCATGTGTTCCACCATAGTTTCAGTGACTACAATCGGACATCTTTCTTTTCCGCGCATGGCACCAATAGCTACATCACAGCGTCTTAAGGCTTTCAGTAATGCTTTTTGCTGAATGGTAGAAGTGAAAATCCTCTGGTTGAGATTGTTTTGTAAACGACGTAATTTCGTAATCGAATTGTCAAAAACTTTTACGTTTGCACCCAGGCCAATTGCAGTTTTTGCTGCAAATTCTCCTACGGTTCCGGCTCCCAGAATAACAACTTCGGTAGGAGGAACGCCGGTGATATTTCCAAATAAAAGACCTTTTCCGAATTCATCAGTGATCATTAATTCAGCTGCAATAAGTATGGAAGCAGTTCCGGCAATTTCACTTAATGATTTTACAGCGGGATAGGATCCGTCTTCATCTTTTATATATTCAAAAGCAAGCGCAGTTATCTTTTTTTGCGCTAAAGCTTCAAAGTATGTTTTTTTCTTGGTTTTTAACTGAATAGCAGAAATGATAATCGTTTCAGGATTAATCATTTCAATTTCTGCCAAAGTTGGCGGTTCTACTTTAAGAAGCATCGGACAGCCAAAGACTTTTTTGGTGTCTTTTGTTACTTCTGCGCCGGCATCTGCATATTCTTTATCGCTATAACTTGAACTTTCTCCGGCTCCGGATTCAATCATAACACGGTGACCTGCATAAGTTAATGAGTTCACAGCGTCGGGAGTCAGGCAAATACGACGTTCCTGATAACTTGTTTCTTTAGGAATTCCTATAAAAAGCTCTCTTTTAAATCGGCCAATTTCAAGTTTTTCTTCTTGTGGCAACAATTGTTGTTTCGTAAATGGAGTTAAGGTAATTGACATGTATTATTCAAAAATATTAAGGGTACAAATTACGTAAAAAGTTTTAAAATTAGTAGAAATATTCTGCTAATAAAACATTAATAATTAAGGTATTGTTTTTTCCATTTTAATATTGGCTCTTTCATAAATTCCCTCTTCCAGAGGAACCTCTTTAAAACCAAATTTTTCATATAAATGAATTGCAGGAAGTAATATCCTGTTTGAATATAAAAACAATTTTGTGATTTTTCTTTCTTCAGCTAGAGCCATACAATGAGCAAGCATTTTGGTACCGACTCCAAGACCCTGAGCTTTATCAGCAACAGCCATTTTCCCAAGTTCGAATGTGTTTTCATCGGCTTTTAGCAAAGAATAAGTTCCGAGGATTTCATTATTATATCTGGCGTAGAAAATCATTCCGCCTTTATCAATAATATATTCCTGTGGATTTGAAAGTGCTAATTCGTCTTTTTCTTCAACTTTAAAATACTTTTTCAGCCATTCTATATTTAAGGTTTTTACCGGTTCTTTTAAATCTGGTGAAAAAGGAATTATTTCTACTTTATTGGGAGTTTTCATTTTTTTTCTAAACTAAATTCAACGCTCTTTTTCCATCTGCCAATAACTCAATTGTAACAATAGAATGTTCTTCAGGGATCAGGCTTTCAATTTTTTCAGACCATTCAATAAAACACCAATTTCCGGAATACAAATAATCATCAACGCCCATATCCAGTGCTTCCGTTTCTTTATTTAAGCGATAAAAATCAAAATGATAAACAATTTGGTTATCAGAAGTATGGTATTCATTTACTAAAGAAAAAGTTGGACTGCTTGTGGCTCCTTCCACACCCAAATTTTTGCATAGCTGTTTTATTAAAGTTGTTTTTCCAACGCCCATCTCACCATTAAAAAGGATGATCTTTTTGGGATTCTGTGCTAAAATTTGTGCGGCAACTTCCTGAATCTGATCTACTGAGAAAACGATATTCATTTCTTGTTTTTATTAATGATTTTATTTTGCCATGAATTAAACGAATCTCGACTAAATTATTTATTAGTACAGTAAAGAAAATTCGTGAAGATTCATATAATTCGTGGCTTATATTTTATTTAGGATTAAATACCAAAAACGGAATAATCATTTCCTCTAGCGAAATTCCACCATGCTGGTATGTGTTTTTGTAATAACTCACATAATGATTGTAATTGTTTACGTAGGCTAAAAACAAATCATTTTTTGCAAAAATAAACGAACTGCTCATATTTATGGCAGGCAAACCAATTGTTTTAGGTTCTTTTACAACATAAACATCTTTTTGCTCGTAGGTCAGACTGCGGCCCGTTTTGTAACGCAAATTTAAACTTGTATTTTTATCCCCAACTACTTTTGATGGATTTTTTACATTTATAGTCCCGTGATCTGTTGTCAGGATCAGTTTGAAACCTAAAAGCTGTGCCTGTTGAATAATTTCCAGCAAAGGCGAATTTTTGAACCAACTTAGTGTCAGTGAACGATATGCCTTATCATCTGAAGCCAGTTCTTTTACGACATCCATTTCGGTTTTGGCATGCGATAACATGTCGACGAAATTATAAACTACTGTTACCAGATCATTGCCTTTTAAAGCTTTGAAGTTTTCGGCCAGTTTTTTACCGCTGGCATAATTGGTAATTTTAAAATAATCTTCTTTAAGGTTTAAACCTAAACGTTTTAATTGAGCTGTTAAAAATTCGGCTTCGTAAAGATTTTTTCCTCCGTCTTCAACGTCATTTTTCCAATATTGAGGAAATTGTTTCTCCATTTCTGTAGGCAACAATCCGGAGAAAATAGCATTTCGCGCATATTGAGTAGCAGTAGGAAGAATCGAAAAGTACGGAACTTCTTTTTCTAATTTGTAGTAATTAGAAACTACAGTTTCAAAAGATTTCCATTGATCATAACGCAGATTATCAATGACTACAAACAAAATTGGTTTATCTTTCTTTTTAATTTCGGGAAGAACAAGTTCTTTAAATAAGGTGTGAGACTGAACAGGTTTATCTGCTTTTGGTGCAAACCAATCTTCGTAATTACGTTCGATATATTTTCCAAATTGAGAATTGGCTTCTACTTTTTGAGATTCCAGAATTTCAATCATTCCCTGATCGTTGATATTTTCAAGTTCCAATTCCCAAAAAATCAGCTTTTTGTATAACTCAACCCAATCTTCATAGGAATTAACCATTGCTAATTCCATTGAGATTTTTCGGAATTCTTTTTGGTAATCCAGGGTTGTTTTTTCTGAAATTAATCTCGAATGATCCAGATTCTTCTTTAAACTCAATAAAATCTGATTCGGATTTACCGGTTTTATCAGATAATCAGCGATTTTAGAACCAATGGCTTCTTCCATTATATATTCTTCCTCACTTTTGGTAATCATAATCATCGGAATAGCTGATTTTTTTTCTTTCATTTCAGAAAGTGTTTCCAAACCGCTCATTCCTGGCATGTTTTCATCTAAAAAAACAATGTCAAAATTATCTTCTTCAAACATTGTGATTGCGTCTAAACCATTATTACAAGTGGTGACAGCGTAGTTTTTCTTTTCAAGAAATAATATATGTGGTTTTAAAAGATCGATCTCATCATCGACCCAAAGTATTTTTATCTTATCCATAAACGAATTTAATTTTAATGCAATTTAAAGGTATAGAACTTAAAAAGTATTAAAAATAGTATAAAATTCAGAATAACAAATTGTGTTTTTTTCTAAAAGGCTTCCAGTCAATTGTGGTCTGGTACCATAATGTTTTCAATTGTGCTTTTTTTTAAATCAAAAACCGAAAACTGTTTATAGTTATTTACTTATATTTGTTGACTTATAAAATAACCAAATAGTGACCAATATAAATAAGTTAAAAATATTCAATGACCCAATTTACGGGTTTATTTCCATCCCAAACGAGCTTATTTACGATTTAATCCAGCATCCGTATTTTCAGCGTTTGCGCCGTATCTCTCAAATGGGACTTTCTTATTTGGTATATCCCGGAGCGAATCATACCCGTTTTCATCATGCATTAGGTTGTATGCATTTAATGCAAAAGGCAGTAGAAACACTTCGTTTTAAGGGAGTTGCTATTACGCCGGAAGAAGAAAATGCTTTATATATTGCTATTTTGCTGCATGATATTGGTCATGGACCATTTTCGCATGCAATGGAAAAAAGTATTGTAGAAGATGTTAATCATGAAGCTATTTCATTATTATTCATGAATCAGCTTAATGATGAATTTGAAGGAAAACTGAGTTTGGCAATTCAGGTTTTCAAAGGAGATTATCACAGGAAATTCATGTTACAATTGATTTCAAGTCAGTTAGATATGGACCGAATGGATTATTTGAAAAGAGACAGTTTTTATACAGGTGTTGCAGAGGGAAATGTCAATTCTGAGCGATTGATCCAAATGATGAATGTGGTGGACGGAATTTTGGTTATCGAAGAAAAAGGCATTTATTCTGTCGAAAAATTCCTGCTTTCCAGAAGATTGATGTACTGGCAGGCCTATTTGCACAAAACAAGTCTGGTTGCGGAGTTAATTTTAATGAAAGTTTTAAAAAGAGCAAAAGAATTAACTTTAAAAGGTGTGAATTTACCTTGCAGTGAACCTCTTTTGTATTTTATGAAAAACAAAATTACCCTTGAAGATTTTGATGCAGAAAAGTTAGATTTGTTTTCTCAACTGGATGATTTCGATATTATCAGCGCATTAAAAGCCTGGCAAAAACAGGATGATTTTATACTTTCCACCTTGAGTAAAATGATCATTAACAGGGACTTACTTAAGATAAAATTAAGTGCAGAAAAAATTCCAATGGAAGAATCCCAGTCTATGAAAGAGGAATTTGCAGAAGAACATCATATCACATTGTTGGAAGCTGGTTACTTTATTTTCAGGGGGAAAATAAAAAATCAGGCTTATAGTAAAGAAGCTGAGCCGATACGTATTTTGAAAAAAGATAAAACAATTGAGGATGTTGTTGAAGCTTCTGATCAGCTGAATTTGAAATCATTATCTAAACTGGTGACAAAATATTACATCTGTTTTCCAAAACAACTTATCTAAAATTAACATTTAAAATCTATTTTTTATATTTTTGTCGCAATGAAATTTACAGCAGAACAAATAGCAGGAATTTTAGAAGGAGAAGTTGTTGGTAATCCCAATGTAGAAGTTTCCCGCTTATCTAAGATTGAAGAAGGTGAGGAAGGATCTCTTACTTTTTTGGCTAACCCAAAATATATCAATTACATATATACTACAAAAGCTTCAGTAACTATTGTTAATGATAGCTTTATACCCGAAGCCGAAATCACGACTACTTTGATAAAAGTTGAAGATGCCTATGCTTCTTTTTCTAAATTATTAGAATTTTACAATCAGGTGAAATTGAATAAAAACGGAATAGAGGCGAACTCTTTTATGTCTGAAGGTACTAAATATGGAGAAAATCTATATTTAGGTAGCTTTAGCTATATAGGTCAAAATGTGATTTTAGGTGATAATGTGAAAATTTACCCAAATAGTTTTATTGGTGATAATGTTGTTATTGGCGATAATGTATATATTTTTGCAGGCGCTAAAATATATTCTGAAACGATCATCGGTAATTATTGTACCATACATTCAGGTGCAATTATAGGCGCAGATGGTTTTGGTTTTGTGCCAAATGAAGACGGAATTTATAGTAAGATTCCACAAATTGGTAATGTTATTATAGAGGATAATGTAGATATTGGTGCCAACACAACCATTGACAGAGCAACTCTGGGCTCTACAATTATTAGAAAAGGAGTAAAGTTAGATAATCAAATTCAGATTGCACACAATGTAGAAATTGGTAAAAATACTGTAATTGCTGCTCAGTCGGGCGTTGCAGGTTCTACAAAAATTGGTGAAAACTGTATGATTGGCGGGCAGGTTGGTATCGCAGGTCACTTGATTATAGGAAACAATGTAAGACTTCAGGCTCAGTCCGGAGTAGCAAAAAACATTAAGGATAATGAAATTTTGCAGGGAACCCCTTCAATTGGATATACTGATTTTAATAAATCATACGTCCATTTTAAGAACCTGTCTAAAATTGTAACCGAACTGGAAGAATTAAAAAAACAAATAATAAACCCAAAAAATGGAAATAATGGTTAAACAGAAGACCATCAAGAATGAAATTTCACTAACAGGCGTTGGATTACACACTGGAAAAGAAGTTACAATGACTTTCAAACCGGCTCCAATTAATAACGGTTTCACTTTTGTACGAATAGATTTGCAAGGTCAGCCAGTGATTGAAGCTGACGCTAATTATGTTGTTAATACACAAAGAGGTACAAATTTAGAAAAATTAGGTGTAAAAATTCAAACACCGGAACACGTTTTAGCTGCATTAGTAGGATGTGATCTGGATAATGTTGTAATAGAATTAAATGCTTCAGAACTACCTATTATGGATGGTTCTTCAAAATATTTTGTAGAGGCTATTGAAAAAGCAGGAATCGAAGAACAAGATGCAAAACGTAATGTTTATGTCGTAAAAGAAGTTATTTCATTTACTGATGAAGCTACCGGAAGCGAGATTCTTGTAATGCCAAGCGATGATTATCAGGTTACTGCAATGGTAGATTTTGGTACTAAAGTATTAGGTACTCAAAATGCAACCATGAAAAGTATTGCTGACTTTAAAGATGAAATTTCAAATTCAAGAACTTTTAGTTTTTTACATGAATTGGAATCTTTATTGGAGCACGGATTAATTAAAGGAGGTGATTTAAATAATGCAATTGTATATGTAGATAAGGAAATATCTGAAAGTACAATGGAAAATTTAAAGAAAGCCTTTGGTAAAGATAAAATTTCAGTAAAACCAAATGGGGTTTTAGACAATCTTACTTTACATTACCCTAATGAAGCGGCACGTCATAAATTATTGGATGTTGTTGGAGATTTAGCTTTGATTGGAGTTAGGATTCAGGGGAAAATTATCGCCAACAAACCAGGGCATTATGTGAATACTCAATTTGCTAAGAAAATTGGTAAAATCATTAAAATTGAACAAAGAAATCATGTTCCTGTTTATGATTTGAACAAAGAGCCTTTGATGGACATTCATAAAATCATGGCAATGCTGCCTCACAGGCCGCCATTTTTATTGATTGACAGAATTATAGAAATGTCTGACCGTCATGTGGTTGGTTTGAAAAATGTAACAATGAATGAGAATTTCTTCGTAGGGCATTTTCCTGAAGCCCCGGTTATGCCGGGAGTTTTAATTGTTGAAGCCATGGCTCAGACAGGAGGGATTCTGGTTTTAAGTACAGTTCCGGATCCGGAAAACTATTTGACTTATTTTATGAAAATAGATAATGTTAAATTCAAGCATAAAGTATTGCCGGGTGATACGTTAATTTTCAAATGCGAATTGATTTCTCCGATCAGAAGAGGAATCTGTCATATGCAGGCAAATGCATACGCAAATGGAAAATTAGTAACTGAGGCAGAATTAATGGCACAAATAGTAAAAAAACAATAATAATTTAATCAAATTTATTGTTTACGTTTGTTGCCCAAATCAGACTATTTTAATTAAAAATATAAAACATACAGATGAATCAACCATTAGCTTATGTTCATCCTGGCGCTAAAATCGCTAAAAATGTTGTAATTGAACCTTTTACAACAATTCACAATAATGTTATTATTGGTGATGGTACCTGGATTGGTTCAAATGTGACCATCATGGAAGGCGCTCGTATTGGTAAAAATTGCAATATTTTTCCCGGAGCTGTAATTTCTGCAGTTCCACAAGACTTAAAGTTTGGTGGAGAGGATTCTTTGGCTATTATTGGAGACAATTGTACCATCAGAGAATGTGTAACTATAAACAGAGGTACAGTTGCCTCAGGACAAACGATTTTAGGAAACAATTGTCTGGTTATGGCATATGCTCACATTGCGCACGATTGCGAAATTGGCAACAATGCTATTATCGTAAACGGAGTTGCACTGGCAGGTCACGTAGTAGTTGGTAATCATGCTGTAATTGGAGGATTGGCCGCTATTCATCAATTTATCCATATTGGGGATCATGCTATGATTTCCGGTGGTTCTTTGGTTAGAAAAGACGTTCCGCCATATACAAAAGCTGCAAAAGAACCGTTATCATACGTAGGTATCAATTCTGTGGGTTTAAGAAGAAGGGGGTTCAGTACTGATAAAATCAGGGAAATTCAGGAAATTTATAGAATTTTATACCAGAAAAATTACAATACAACTCAAGCTTTGAGCATTATTGAAGCTGAAATGGAAGCTACTCCTGAGAGAGATGAAATTCTGGATTTTATCAGAAATTCATCAAGAGGAATTATGAAAGGTTATTCAGGGAACTATTAATTTTAGAGTTTAGATTTCTTATTTTAGATTTCTAAACGTAAAACGTAATAAGCCCAAAAAAAAATATTATAATAAATAAAGAAGATTTTACTCTTTGCTAAGAATCTAAAATCTACACTCTTAAATCTAAAATAAAAAAAATGGCATCTACATCAGATATTAGAAACGGATTATGTATTAAATTCAATCACGATATTTATAAAATAGTTGAATTTCTTCACGTAAAACCTGGAAAAGGTCCTGCTTTCGTAAGAACAAAATTGAGAAGTTTAACTACAGGAAGAGTATTAGATAATACATTTTCTGCAGGGCATAAAATTGAAGATGTGCGTGTAGAGACGCATAATTACCAGTTTTTATATGCTGAAGGAGATGAATTTCATTTTATGAATACAGAATCTTTTGAGCAAATTTCTTTGAATAAAAATATACTGGATGCTCCAGGATTATTGAAAGAAGGAACAAGTGTAATGGTTCAGGTAAATACTGAAACTGATTTACCTTTATCAGTAGATATGCCCTCTTCGGTTATTCTTGAGATTACTTATGCTGAGCCGGGAGTAAAAGGGAATACAGCTACAAATGCGACTAAATCTGCTACAGTAGAAACAGGTGCGACTGTAAACGTTCCTTTATTCATCAACGAAGGTGATAAAATTAAAATTGATACCGCTTCAGGTTCTTACATGGAGCGTGTAAAAGAGTAGTTTATAATTCGGAAATTTGTCAATGTGGCAATTAGAAAATTGATACATTCGTAGAATATTGAATCTTGGTAATTTGAAATAGAATTATCAGGATTCAAATTTTTAATTTTTAACTGACACATTTTCTAATTGAACATTTTCTAATTAAAAAATATGAAATTTCCAAAAGTTCACTCTTTACAAGAAATTGCAAATTTGCTTGAATGCGAATTTATAGGCGACCAAAACTTTCCGGTTTCAGGCATGAATGAAATACATGTTGTTGAGCCAGGAGATATAGTTTTTGTCGACCACCCCAAATATTATGATAAAGCTTTACAATCGGCTGCAACTATTGTTTTAATCAATAAGAAAGTAGATTGCCCGGTAGGTAAAGCTCTTTTAATTTCTGATGACCCTTTCAGGGATTTTAATACACTGACGAGACATTTTAAACCTTTTCAATTTGCTAACGTAGCTGTTTCGGCTTCTGCAGTTATTGGTGAAGGAACTGTTATTCAGCCTAATAGTTTTATCGGAAATCATGTGAAAATAGGTAAGAACTGTCTCATTCACTCGAATGTTTCTATTTACGACCACACGGTGATTGGTGACAATGTGATTATTCACGCCGGAACTATTTTGGGAGCTGATGCTTTTTATTATAAAAAACGTCCCGATGGGTTTGATCAGTTAATTTCCGGAGGAAGAGTTGTAATTGAAGATAATGTTGGCATTGGTGCGCTTTGTACTATTGACAAAGGTGTTACCGGAGATACAACTATCGGAGAGGGAACAAAAATAGACAATCAGGTGCATGTCGGACATGATTCTGTAATAGGAAAAAAATGTTTAATCGCTTCGCAAACGGGTATTGCCGGTTGTGTTGTTATTGAAGATGAAGTTACTATTTGGGGACAAGTTGGTACAACAAGCGGTATCACAATAGGGGCGAAGGCTGTTATTATGGGACAAACTGGTGTTACAAAATCGGTTGAAGGCGGAAAATCTTATTTTGGAACTCCAATCGAAGAATCAAGAGAAAAGTTAAAACAACTGGCCAATATCAAAAAGATTCCTGAAATTCTAAATAAATTGAAGTAATATGTCTATAAAAGAATTTGTTCAAAAATTTTATAAGTCGGATGCCTTAATTGACAGCGAAATAATGAAAACCTATTTGCATTCTGAAGTTACAGTAGAATGGAATAGTACAAAAGGACTGATTATGCTGGATTATGATTCGATGCTGGCTATGGCCTCCGAATTAAGCCGTGCCTATGTTCGTTCAAAAGTAAGGATCAGCCATATTATAGAAGAAGGAGATTTAGTATCAATACGTTATTCTCATTACGTTAAGACTATTGAAAATCCGAGAGAAGAAATGTTACTGGCCCATTTTTCGACTATTTGGCAAATTAAAGACGATAAATTATATCGCGGTTATCAAATGAGTCAATTTTCTTAATTTTTTTGATGACAAAAAGGTTAAAATACATTACAAAACCTTATTTTTGCATCACAATTTTAAAAACTACATAAAATATATATCATGAGTGTTTTAGTT
>JBDTNT010000350.1:0-2912 GCA_039933615.1 Flavobacterium sp.
TCGTTATCACGAAGACGCGGACAAAAACGGATTTTTTTAGATTCTATAATTTAAATCCGTATAAATCCGCGTTTTTGCGGCAGCAAATCGGTGTCATCAGTGTTCTAAATTCTACACTGCATTTTAAAAATAGAATTGCACCCAACGGGTTAATTAAGTCCTGTATTGTTTTAAATCCATTAATTAAAAAAGGACAAAATAGATTTATTTATAAAATAGTCTCTTGTGGTAAATGGATCAAGAGGAAAAATTAATTTCAAAAATTAGCAGGGTGTAACTTTTACTGATTCTAGCCTACTAACTCTTATAACCAAAATTATTCCACATGAAATCTTTAAAATTGTTGGGTCTACTCCTTTCTTCCTCTCTGATCTGTCTGACTGCAAGTGCACAGGAAAAAACACAATCTCCTAAGCAAAATGAAATAATTGAATCCTTAATTAAAAATGAAAATTACGAAATGAATTGGTTTGCAGTTCGTGATACCGTAAAAATTGAAATAGGAAAAGTGTTTACTGAAATTTCAAGAACAAAAAACATCCTAAAAGTTACAACCACCGTAAAAATGAAAAACAAACCGGACTGGATTGATGAAACGATTGCGGAACTTCCTGAACTGAAACCTATTCAACATACTTCTGTTAATACGCAAAGAGAAATAACGCTTAATTTTGGAAAACAAACGACCGGTTTTTATCTGGATAAAATTGAGAGCAAAAAAACCGAAATCAATGAAAAAACAGATGTAGCTTTTTTTGACAGTAATATTTATCCTCAGTTAATTCGCTGGTTTCCGCTAAAAGAAAATTATAAAACAGAAATCACTATTTTTGATTATAACCCAGTGACGAAAGCAGCAATTATTAAAGCAAATATCACAGGCACTAAAAAAGGCGTTTATAACAATAAACCGGTGTGGATCGTGACTGTGACAGATGGTATTTCTCAGAACAAAGTAATCAATACCTACTATATTGATTCAGAAACCAATCAGTTCCTGAAACAGGAAATTGATATGGGCGCAAAAAAAATGATACTAGAAAAAGTCAACTAATCCTGTACTTAGAACACATTCTAAACATTGATATAAAAAACATTAAGCTAAAACCAACCAATCTAAAAAAACAAATTCGATGACCAGAAAAACAATACTTTTAATTGGCTTTATTATCTTAAAATTTGTTTTACAATATGTGTTACTAAGTCCTGAATACGACTTACAGCGTGATGAATATCTGCATCTCGATCAGGCACATCATTTGGCCTGGGGATATTTATCCGTTCCACCGGTAACTTCATGGATTTCCTGGCTTATATTTTTACTGGGAAATTCCGTTTTCTGGGTGAAGTTCTTCCCTGCCCTGTTTGGCGTTTTAACTCTTGTTATTGTCTGGAAAACTATCGAAACCTTAAAAGGAAATCTTTATAGTCTAATCTTGGGGGCTACCTGCATTTTGTTCTCCTGTTTATTGCGAATCAATATGCTGTACCAGCCAAATTCACTGGATGTTTTATGCTGGACTGCGTTTTATTATGTTGTCGTTCTATATATTACGACTGAAAAAACAAAATGGTTGTATATCGGCGCTGTTGTCTTTGCTTTTGGTTTTCTAAATAAATACAACATTCTGTTTCTGCTTATTGGTCTGGTACCGGCTCTTTTACTTTCCCCGCAAAGAAAAATTTTAGCAGAGAAAAAACTATATTTCGCTTTATTTTTTGGACTATTATTAATTCTCCCAAATCTTTTCTGGCAGTACAATAATCAATTTCCGATTGTGCATCATATGAAACTATTGGCGGAAACACAATTGGTAAACGTTGACCGAATGGGATTCTTAAAAGAACAGCTACTGTTTTTTATTGGAGGTTTTCCGGTTATTATTGCAGCTTTATATGCGTTGTTATTTTATAAACCTTTTTCGAAATATAAATTCTTCTTGACCAGTATCGTTTTCACATTGGTTGTTTTTTTATATTTCAAAGCCAAAGCATATTATGCCATTGGCTTGTATCCGGTTTATATTGCCTTTGGGGCTGTTTTCCTTTCCGATATTTTAAAATCCGGCCGGAAACGTTATTTACAGCCTGTGTTTATACTGATTCCACTCTTATTTTTTATTCCGATGTACAATTTGGCTTTTCCCAATACGAGCCCGCAATATATCGTACAACATCCGGATAAATATAAAAAATTAGGTATGCTGCGTTGGGAAGACGGAAAAGACCATGCACTCCCACAGGATTTTGCCGACATGCTGGGCTGGAAAGAACTGGCCCGTAAAACCGACTCCGTTTATTCCACTCTGCCAAATCAGGATAAAACAATTGTACTTTGCGACAATTACGGACAGGCAGGAGCCATTAATTATTATACCAAAAAAGGGATTAAAGCTGTTTCTTTTAATGCCGATTATGTCAATTGGTTTAATCTTGACATACCATACAAAAACCTCATCAGGGTTAAGGAATATGATAAAGAAAACAAGGAATTTAAAGAAACCAGTCCCTATTTTGAAACTTCTTTTGTCTCAGGTGAAATAACCAATCCGTATTCCCGCGAATACAAAACAACCCTTTTTGTATTTACAGCTGCTAAAGTCAACATCAACAAAAGGATGGAACAGGAAATCAAAGAGGAAAAAAATTATAGTAAGTAAACCCAAAATAAGATTCTTTCCGAAATTGCTGAATTTGATCCTGTTTTAGTGGGTACTATCCCAATCAATACCGACATCGAAAACATTGATCTTGATATTATTTGCTGTTGGGAAAACAAAATGCAGTATTCCTGTCAGAAATCAGAATGGCTACAAACACATCATAATCGAATACAATATTCTACAATTAAAAGTTGAAAATTTCAGGCTTGAAAGCATCAGGCGCAAGCAAAATGGTTATAAAACCGAACC
>JBDTNT010000351.1:0-2608 GCA_039933615.1 Flavobacterium sp.
GTTTTCCGGTTTCGGTATTCATTTTATCTTTTAAGAGTAAAAGTTTTTCGTAAAAATGATTTATGGTCGGCGCATTATTCTTTTTGTATTCTTCCTTAGTCATATTGGTTAGCGGCTCGATTTCAGGATTATAAAGTACCCTGTTTTTAAAACCTCCGTAATTGAAAGCTCTTGCCACTCCGATGGCTCCAATGGCATCTAAACGATCCGCATCCTGAACAATATCCAATTCAACTGAAGAAAATTTCTTTTCAAAATTACCGCCTTTGTAGGAGATGTTTTCTATGATGTTTACTACGTGCTGTATGATGTCTTCCGGAACATTTTCGCCTTCCAGAAACAAACGTGCTGTTTTCGGTCCGATGGTTTCATCTCCGTTATGGAATTTGCTGTCGGCAATATCGTGAAGCAAAGCACCCAGTTCAACTACCAGAGTATCACAATCTGTGTTTTTAGAAATCAACATGGCATTTTTGTATACACGTTCAATATGAAACCAATCGTGCCCACCTTCTGCGTCGTTTAATTTATCTTTTACAAATGCAATTGTTCTGTTTATTAATTCTGTATTATTCATAAATATTTAATGCTTTAAAGGTAGCGGATTTGCAGGTTTTCAATCGAACATAGTTGCATTAACAAATATTACGAAACCAATTTTATTGAAAAATGTTGATTATCAAAGTTTTAGAAACTTCAATAATCAACATGTATTTTTTATTTTCTAAAACGCAATTTGGTTGCGTTTAATAATAAATTATAATTTAAATACTAAAAAAACAGAAATTTATAATCTCGCTGGCTCTACCCATTTGAAAATATGTGATTCCTGTGGAATAACTAATCTTTCAGAAATTCTTGCCATACGGGCAGGTAATCTCATTAAATAATCACGTGCTTTTTCAGCTTCATCAGTTAAATTAGTGATTTTATCAACCTCCCATTTATCGATTAATTTCTGCATGATATCAACATAATCGTTTGCTGTGTAAACACCAATACGCTGTGCGGAATCAGAAAATTGTTCAAAAGCAGAACTGATCTTTTGACCTGATTCTCTTAAAAAATGTGCCGGCATAACGATTTTCTGTTTCATCATATATTGAAACGCTAACATCATTTCGCTAGGATCAACCGCAAAAATGCGTGTAACAAATTCGCTGTACGCATGGTGATGACGCATTTCGTCGCCCGCAATCATTTTACACATTTTAGACAATTTGTTATCACCAAATTTCTTAGCCATCTGAGCTACTCTATTGTGGGATACATAAGTTGCTAATTCCTGAAAACTGGTATATACAAAGTTTTTGTACGGATCAGATCCAGTTCCGATATCAAAACCATCGTTGATTAAATGCTGTGTTGTCATTTCGATTTCACGCATGTTAACACGACCCGACAAATACAAGTACTTGTTTAGCAAATCACCGTGGCGGTTTTCTTCTCCGGTCCATTGACGGATCCATTTAGACCAACCATTTCCACCATTATCAATCTGATTGATTCCTTCTACGTCCATTAACCATGATTCGTATGTAGGCAAGGCTTCTTCGGTGATGGTATCACCAACAAGAGTCACCCAGAAATCATAGGGCAGTTCTTTAGCGATCTCACGCAATTCCCTTACCTCTTCGAAGAAATTATCTCCTTCAGAATTCGGTAGGAAATCAGACGGCTGCCAAATTTTTTCCACTGGAATTAAATACTGTTCAACGAAGCTATCTACGTTTTTTTCCAAAAACTGCATTACTTCTAATCTAATGTTTTTTATAGACATTACTTATTTTAGATTTGGGATTTAGGGTTTGCTTTCACAAAACGAAAATCTATTTATATTCATTTACTCCTTCAACAACTGCCTTTTCTGTAATTGCCATTAATTCGGCGAAATCATAATCCTTAACTGCTAAAGCTTTATGAACGGTAAAGGTAAGGCGATTTCCTAAACCTACAGGAAACATTCCATATCGTACCATTTTCCATGAATTGTTGATACTAACCGGGACAACATATGCAGTTGGTGCATATTTACATAAGATTTTTAAACCGCTTTGGGCAAATTCTTTTGGTTTTCCGGTTTTGCTTCGGGTACCTTCCGGGAAAATAACAGCAGATCTGGTATTTTTTTCGATATATTCAGACAAGCCTTTAATCACGGGAATAGCTTGTTTCGGATCTTTACGGTCAATCAGCACTGAACCTCCATGTCGCAAATTAAACGATACACTTGGGATTCCGCTTCCTAACTCTTTCTTACTTACAAATTTACAATGAAAACGTCTAAAGTACCAAATCATTGCTACTATATCGTACATACTTTGATGATTAGACACAAAAATCAAGGGAACTCCGACAGGAATAGTTTCTCTGTTTCTTACTATATACGTTGTTCCGACAAGATTAGTACATCTCAGAAGGAAAAAATTCAAATAGTCAACACTTATTTTATGCGCCTGATAACCAAACAGATTTAGGCAAATCCACTGTATTGGATGAAAAACAGCCAAACAAAATCCAAAACATAAATAGTAAATTACGGATATGGGATACGAAATTATCTTTTGCATGCTTAAAAAAATTAAAGGCCAAAAGTAATAAATATATT
>JBDTNT010000352.1:0-5473 GCA_039933615.1 Flavobacterium sp.
TGACCGTGGTGGTAACAGAGGAGGATATTAATATTTTTTTCTAAAATATATAAAAAAGGCGTCAATGAAAATTGACGCCTTTTTTGTGTTCTGTAGAAATGCACTGCTGTGCATCTTTATGTTATTTGTTTCAAGTTTCAGGTTGATAACGTGAAACTTGAAACAAATAAAACCTGAAACAAATTTACCTTATAGATTCGCTACAAGCCAGTCACCAACTTCGCTGGTTTTGTATGTTTTTGCTCCTTTAGCAGCTAAATCTTCTGTCACAAATCCTTGTTCTAAAGATTTATTTACAACAGTTCTGATCGCTTCAGCTTCTTCTTTTAATCCAAAAGCATCTTCAAACATCATTGCAGCTGATAAAATTGTCGCCAAAGGATTCGCAATATTTAATCCTGTTGCCTGAGGATAAGATCCGTGGATTGGTTCGTATAAGGAAGTGTGTTCTCCAACAGATGCGGAAGGCATTAATCCCATAGAACCTGAAATTACCGAAGCTTCATCAGTTAAAATATCTCCGAATAAATTTTCTGTAATTAAAACATCATAAGAGTTTGGCCATTGTACTAAACGCATGGCGACTGCATCAACAAATTCATAAGAAACTGTTACTTCCGGATAATCTTTTTCCATTGCCTGTACAGTTTCTCTCCATAAACGGGATGTTTCCAAAACGTTTGCTTTATCAACGCAGCACAATTTTTTGCTTCTTGTCATGGCTAATTCAAAACCTTTTTTAGCCAAACGTTGTACTTCGGCTCTTGTGTAAACACAATTGTCAAAAGCAGTTTCTCCACCGTCTCTTCTTCCTTTTTCTCCAAAGTAAATTCCTCCGGTAAGTTCTCTTAAGAAAACTAAATCAGTTCCTTCAATTCTTTCTCTTTTTAAAGGAGAATTATCAATTAAAGAAGGGAAAGTAAAAGTGGGACGAACGTTTGCGAACAGACCTAATTTTTTACGCATCAACAATAAACCTTGTTCTGGTCGAACTGGCGCGCTTGGATCATTGTCATATTTTGGGTGACCAATTGCTCCAAACAAAACGGCATCAGCTTTCATACAAATTTCGTGTGTTTCATCTGGGTAGGGAACTCCAACAGCATCAATTGCACATGCACCAGTAAGTGCGGGTGTCCATGTTATTTCGTGATTGAATTTTTTTGCTATAGCATCAGATACTTTTACAGCTTCATTTATTACTTCAGGACCAATTCCGTCTCCTGCTAAAAGGGCTATGTTTAATTTCATTCTATATTTTTTTATTAGGTTCAAAGATTCAGAGGTTCAAAGGTTCAAAGTTGTTGGGATGAAAACGCTGTTTTAGCCTTTGTCCCTCTGAACCTTTGTCCCTTTGCGCCTATATTAAGTAACTATATTCAACATTTTTTGAGTTGCGATAATCGCTGCAACTGTTTGGTCAGAATCTAAACCTCTGGTTTTGAATTCTTTTCCGTTGTTTACCCAGGTAATTATCGTTTCGCACAATGCATCAGAGCTGCTTCCCGGAGGAATTCTCACAGCATAATCGATCAATTTTGGTAAAGTTAATTTCTTGCTTTTGTAAATTTTTGATAAGGCGTTCATAAAAGCATCAAACTGACCATCACCCTGTGCATTTTCTTCTATTATTTCTCCATCTAAATTTAGGGATAAAGTTGTCGATGGCCGCATTCCTTTAGAATGAACCAGCATATAAGAATCTATAGTAATTTTATCCTGATAAGTATGGCTATCCAGAACATCAGAAATAATGTATGGAAGATCTTCTTTGGTAACGGTTTCTTTTTTATCGCCCAATTCGATGATTCGCTGGGTAACCAATTTCAAATCTTCCTGGTTTAATTTTAAACCTAATTCCTGAAGATTTTTTTCGATATTTGCTTTTCCGGATGTTTTTCCGAGGGCGTATTTTCTTTTTCTTCCAAAACGTTCCGGAAGTAAATCATTAAAATATAAGTTGTTTTTATTGTCACCATCGGCATGGATTCCGGCAGTTTGCGTAAAAACATTATCTCCAACAATTGGTTTGTTGGCAGGAATTCTGTATCCTGTAAAAGTCTCCACCAGTTTACTTACAGAATATAATGAGGTTTCTTTTATGTTGATACTGATGTCCGGCATGAAATCATTTATAACAGCAACGGTACTTTCCAAAGGTGCATTTCCGGCGCGTTCCCCCATTCCGTTTACGGTAACGTGAAGCCCATTTATGCCTGCTCTTATCGCTTCCATGACATTGGCGACACTTAAATCATAATCGTTGTGGGCATGAAAATCAAAATGAATTTTAGGATATCTCGTTGTAATTTTCGAGATAAAATCAAAAGCCTGAGAGGGAATCAAAACACCAAGCGTGTCCGGAAGTAAAATTCTTTTTACAGGCTGCTGCGTTAAAAAATCTAAATATTCAAATACATATTCAGGAGAATTACGCATTCCGTTGCTCCAGTCTTCGAGGTAAACATTGGTTTCGATATTATTTTCCTTTGCTAATGCAATGGTTTGAGCAATTTCAGAAAAATGTTGTTCTGGTGTTTTCTTTAATTGATGCGTCAGGTGATTCAGAGAGCCTTTGGTTAATAAATTCTGAACTTTAGCACCCGATTTTTTCATCCATTCAATAGAAAGACCACCGTCAACAAAAGTTAGAACTTCAATTCGGTTGGCGTAACCTTTTTCTTCGGCCCAGGTCATAATACCTTTTACACCTTGAAATTCACCTTCGCTAACACGTGCCGAGGCAATTTCGATTCTATCAATATTTAATTCTTCCAACAATAATTGTGCAATGGTTAATTTTTCTGCAGCAGAAAAAGATACTCCCGAGGTTTGTTCACCATCACGGAGCGTCGTATCCATTATTTCAATTTTTCTTTTTTCCATATTGATATTCTATATTTCTAAATGAGCGGATGCAATTGATAGACATATTTTGTTCATATGTTGTTTTATCAAGTGTAACTTGATCTGAATTTTCACGCTGATTTTACGGATTCGCTATCGCGAAGACGCGAATTAACACGGATTTTTACTTTGTCTAAAAATAAAATCTGTTTTTATCTGCGCTTTTGCGATAGCAAATCTGTTTTATCCGCGTCCTAATATTCTAGAAAGACCCGACTGGTTTTGAAACCTGTCGGGTCTAATAGACTGAATGAGATTTCTCTTAATAAGGAAGTTTATCGGCAAAAGCCACAATATCTTCTTTAATATTCTGTAAATAATCAATGTCATCAAAGCCATTCACCATATTGTTTTTTTTGTATCCGTTAATAGCAAAAGATTCTTGCTGGCCAGTTGCTAGTAAAGTAATCGTTTGATTCGGTAAGTTGATTTCTAGTTCTGTTTTAGGATCAGCTTCGATGGCGTTAAAAATAGTATCAGCAAATTCCGGGCTAACCTGTACCGGTAAAACACCAATATTTAAACAGTTTCCTTTGAATATATCAGCAAAGAAACTGGAAACTACAGCGCGAAATCCGTAATCATAAACGGCCCACGCAGCATGTTCTCTGGAAGATCCTGAACCGAAGTTTTTTCCTCCAACTAAAATTTTACCAGAGTAAGTTGAATCATTTAAAACGAAATCAGCTTTTGGAGTATCATCTCCGTTATATCTCCAGTCTCTAAAAAGATTGTCTCCAAAACCTTCCCGTTTTGTTGCTTTTAAGAAACGAGCCGGGATGATTTGATCTGTATCGACGTTCTCAATTGGCAGAGGTACTGCACTGCTGGTAAGTATGTTAAATTTATCGTATGCCATTTTAATTTTAGATTTTAGATTTTAGATTTTAGATTTTTCTCAGTTGATGAAATCTAAACGCTAAAATATTTTGTATTAAGTAATGTTAAAGAGTTTTATCTGAAGGTTTAGATTTTAAAATATCAATGCTATTCGCAAATTGAAAATCTAAAATCTTCAAGCTAAAATAATTCCCTTGGATCTGTTAGTTTTCCGGTAACAGCAGCTGCGGCAGCCATTATTGGACTTGCCAAAAGCGTTCTTGAACCTGGGCCCTGACGACCTTCGAAATTTCTGTTTGAAGTACTCACTGCATATTTTCCAGCTGGAACTTTATCATCGTTCATGGCTAAACAAGCAGAACAGCCCGGTTGACGTAATACGAAACCAGCTTCTGTCAGAATATCCAAAATACCTTCTTCTTTAATTTGAGCTTCAACAACGTGAGAACCCGGAACCAGCCAAGCGGTAACATTATCTGCTTTTTTTCTTCCTTTTACAATTTCAGCGAAAGCTCTAAAATCTTCAATACGACCATTGGTACAGCTTCCTAAGAAAACATAGTCAATTGGTTTTCCAATCATTACGTCATCTTCCTGAAAGCCCATGTAAGCAAGGGATTTTTTATAGGTTTCGGCACCGCCTTCAACTTGATTGGCGTTTGGAATATGTTTTGAAATACCAATTCCCATTCCAGGGTTAGTACCATAAGTAATCATAGGTTCAATATCTGAAGCGTTGATGTTTAATTCAGTATCAAAAACGGCATCGGGATCTGTTTTTAAAGTTTTCCAGTATGCAACGGCTTTAGTCCAGGCTTCTCCTTTTGGAGCATATAATCTGCCTTCAAGAAAATCAAAAGTTTTCTGGTCAGGTGCAATCATACCACCACGGGCACCCATTTCGATGCTTAGGTTACAAACGGTCATACGGCCTTCCATACTCATGTTTTCAAAAACATCACCAGCATATTCAGCAAAATACCCTGTACCACCGGAAGTAGTCAACTGAGCAATAATATAAAGTGCAACATCTTTTGGTCCGACACCTTTGCTTAATTGGCCATTTACGTTGATACGCATTTTCTTTGGTTTAGGCTGCATGATGCATTGCGTAGAAAGTACCATTTCAACTTCAGAAGTTCCGATACCAAAAGCAATCGCTCCGAAAGCACCGTGAGTAGACGTGTGAGAATCACCACAAACAATAGTAGCGCCTGGCAAAGTAATTCCATTTTCAGGACCAACTACGTGTACAATTCCATTTTTAATGTGACCTAATCCCCAGTGCGAAATACCGTATTCGGCAGCATTATCTTCAAGCGCTTTAAGCTGATTGGCAGATAAAGCATCTTCAACTGGTAAATGTTGGTTTATGGTTGGTGTATTGTGATCTGCAGTTGCAAAAGTACGTTCAGGATATAAAACCTTAACATCTCTTGCTTTTAATCCTAGAAAAGCAACAGGACTTGTAACTTCATGAATGAAATGACGGTCAATAAAAAACACATCCGGTCCATCTTCAATTTTACGCACTACATGTGAATCCCATACTTTGTCAAATAATGTCTTACTCATTTTTTATTTTTTTAAATTGTAATTTCTAACCACAGCAATTTCCTGCTCATTGTAATAGAAAAACAAAATTAGAAAAAGATATAAGGTCGTCAATTTCAATATTTCATTATATACGATACCCAAACTAAAATACAAATTGCGATTGGCTTTT
>JBDTNT010000353.1:0-18871 GCA_039933615.1 Flavobacterium sp.
ACAAGAAACTCCGCTCTTAAAATCGCCAATCTTTGTCGAATTACTGGTGTGATTTACTTCGTCTGTTCGCTATCGCTCGGGTCTCCCTTTGGTCGAAATGACATAAAATGAGGAGAAATCTACGTAAGAAACTCCGCTCCTAAAATCGCCAATCTTTGTCGAATTACTGATGTGATTTCTCCCTTTGGTCGAAATGACATAAAATGAGGGTAAATCTTCGCAAGAAACTCTGCCCCTAAAATCGCCAATCTTTGTCGAATTACTGATGTGATTTACTTCGTCTGTTCGCTATCGCTCGGGTCTCCCTTTGGTCGGAATGACATAAAATGAGAGTAAATATTAGGGAACTTGTGGATCAAAACCTTTGAACCTTTGCCACTCTGAACCTTTGAACCTTCCTCCTAAAAATCTCCATAATACACCTGGAAGCACGGTAATTTCAGGTCATTTCTCCAGGTATCTACTACCTGGTTTCGGTCGTCTAAAACGAATTCTACAAAGTATTTGTCTTTTATAGACTCGTGATAGATTTCGGTTTTGATGATCGAATCTTTTCGGCTGTCCTGAGTTTTACGCATAATCAGGTCATCGTATTCGATTTCGTGTTTTTCGAGAAAACGCAATGTCGGTTCTTTGTATCGGTCTTCTCTTCCGGAAACCAAGAGTATCTGATATCCCAACTTTTTGTAATTTCTCAGAACATTCGCCACCGGATTATTGATTTCGTCCTCGTCGCATTTGCTGGCGTCAAAAGGATTTCGTCCGTTCATTAAAGCCAGTGTTCCGTCAAGGTCACAAATTATGGCTTTTGGCAGGTCGGGATTTTGAGTGCAGTATTCCAAATTTTTGTTCACTTTCTTTATCGGTTTAAAATCGAATTTTTCTTTTGTCTTCTGCAATTGATGGTACATATTTTCAATCACTTTTTTGGGAACTTTTCGGTCTCTCTTTTCATTTCGGATCAAAAGCTCTTCTAATGGTAAGTCAAATACTTTAAATTCAATATTGGCCATTTCCGAAAAATCATTTATCGGTTGTTTGAGGTATTCTGCTTTTACGTTACAAGTATCCAGAATTACATTCCATCCATTAGAAAGCAAGGTTTTAATTTGTCCGTTAACGATTTTCGAGATCATGCTTTCAGCTGCCGGATCCATCGCTTCCTGAAATTGAGAAAACCTGATTTCATCCCGGCTTATTCGCATTGTTTTAGGTTCAGTTCTTACCTTCCATTCGGCGAAAGTACTTTTCCCTGATGCCGGACAGCCTGCAAGTATCGTTAAGGTTGGTGTCTTTTTCATGTTGTGAATTTTATTATAATCTTGGATCTAATGTTTTTTCTATTTCTTCGTTATTGATTCGCTTCAAAAGCAACAAACGCATGAGGTAATTTTCTTCTTCTAAATCTTTATACGGAATCTGAAGCATCTTCTGATTGATTTCCCAACCGTTTACAGATTGCTCTAACTTCTTCTTCACATTCCTTTTTTCTAAATAATGATCAAAATCCTGATGGAAATTTACGCCGTAAATCATCGTAAGATAATTGTTGTTTCTGACTTTAAAACACGGTGGCAAATTCTTAATGTAATTCTGAACCGGTTTGATCATAATTCCTTCCTCATTGTCATTTGTCAGTTTTTTGAAAAACGAATAAATCTCACCAAGCTTTTCTTCTTTATTTAAATCCGTAATTTCCAGATGTAAAAAAACATCATCATTTACCAATCCATAAGTCAAATTACTGTTTGGCAATATCTCGTCTCCAGCAGCATTTACCACTTTTAAAATAGTAAAAGGTTTAAAATGCAATTCAGCTTCATCTCCAAAAGTATCAATCTGATTTTTAAAAACCTTTAATGATTCTTCCTGTTTTGCTACATCCGGAATTTTTACAGTTGCCAATGCTTCGTACTGACGCACAATATGCGATTTATGTTTACTGCCAAATTCTTTTCTGGTAAGTTGCGTTTTATCTGAAATATAGGTTGCAAATGCTTTCGATTCTTTTACATTTTCCATCTTTTCAAGTAACCCTGAAGACTGCAAATACTCATTATGCGTCTTTAAAGCATCATAGTATCCCGTAAATTCTTTCTCGATTAATCCGGCTCCCAAAACTTTCCATGGCAATAATTCTGAGGCTATCAGAATGGTGTCGAAATCCGGAAAAACCATTACCATTTTCGCATGCAGCTCTTTTAGGCTGTTTATTGCTTTTTCTACATCAATATGATCCATCTTAAAACCGTTTCGGGAAACAAAATACGTTTCTTCGATGTTTCTTTTCAGGTAAATCGTGCAATATGAACCCATGTATTTTTTCTGAACCACAAACCCCGTTACTCCTTTTGCCAGATAATAATTTACAGCTTCCTCAATGCTTTCGATTTCATTTTTTGCTTTGCTTTTTGGAGCCGGTGAAATGGTTGGCGAAAAATCGTTTATTTTATTTTTACAAAACCACTCTATTCTATTTCTTACTCTATAGTCTAACATCTTTTACTTTTTTTGAATGATTACGGCACTTGTTGGGTAAACTCCTTTTACACAATCTCCTACTCCGTAAAATGATTTGGAATTTGGAAAAATCTCATTGATCAATTCTCTAAACTCTGAATTTGATAATTCAAAATCGTGATCGTCATGCCTGAATTCTTCTGTCATTTCATAATTTACATTAAAATCCTTATCTGGTGTTGTCACAAATAATTGTGTAAAATTTGTATTGTCCCGAATCCAGATCAATAGTGCTTTTGCTTCTTCAAATGAGTTATGCTCGATAACTTCACTTAGGATTACCTGGCCTTCAAAGTCTTTTATTTCTTCCAAATTTTCAATCCATCGTAAATTATCTGCGTTTTCTATTGCTGTAATTTTATCTGCAATATGCTTAAAATCAACTTCATCATAAGCATGATATTCCTGCGTAAATCCTTTTTTAAGCAATAATTTAAAATACTGTAATTCACCGCAGCCAAAGTCCAAAACAACTTCATCAAAATTGATTTTACTGCAAATAAATTCTTTTCTTGACTGATGCGTATCTGTAAATACAAATTGTACTTTGTTATCAAAATACGCTTCTAACTGTGGTTTAAATTTTTCGAACTGAACCGGAGAACGCATGATTCTTTTTATAAAAAGATAAAACACAAAATACGGAATCCCCGAAATATTGATTAACATCGTGATATGCTTTTGAATAAAATAATCATCGATATAAGTATAAACTGCATATTTGTTGGTAAAGTGGGAAAACAAGGCTACAAGCGAGAATTTTTGCAATGCTTCCCTCACCGTTTTACCTTCAACTTTTAATGCGTAATTATTGCCAATTTTATGCTGCAGTGAAATTCCGTCAATGTATTTTGACAAAAGATAACGATCATTCTTGTACCATCCTGAATCGATGAAAAAAGTGGCTACTTCGATGGTACATTTTTCGGTATCAACTTCATTGTAATTTTTGTCCAGCCAGGAAATGACTGTTTCACTCAAACTTCCATTTTCTTTATATAAATGATTGAAAAATTCAGTTGATATGTTCAAAGCCAGTAACGGACTGCAATAACTTTGAAAATCGATCTGATTTCCCTCTTCAGGCAAATAACTATGTTTACCATCTAAAAAAACACAATGATATTCGTTAAAAGAAACAACGTTTCCGATTACAATTCCGTTTTTTAATTCTTTTAGATAAAGTCCCTGATCTGTGTTTGGATTTTTATAAAGTATATCTAAAAAGTATTTATTTTCTGATTTAAGTTTTATAATCATTGTGTTTATTTTTGTTTGACAAATATAGTTTTGTCACTACGCAATTATTTTGCGCAGATAAATTATTTTTTTATTCCTCTCCTTTATTAAATGGTTTTTCGAAAGTCGGCCGGATCATTTTCCAGATATTCCCAGAATAATCCCTGTTGTCCAGCATCGCAAATAGTACTCCTGAATATTTACAAGTTAGAAAATACAAAGCAGTTTCTTTTCGGGATTCCAACACTTTAAAATCTGCTTTGCATTGGTTTTCAATTATCAGGTACTGATTCTCTAAGTCGCCTTTGGTTTGTTTTACCCAGTCAAAAAATTCATCAGGAACTCTTTCTAAGACTTCTTCCATTGGCTGACTGGTCTTTAAATATTCCCAAATGTTCAAATTAGAAACCTGAGTGATGATTCGGTGTAAACGAAGATATTCTTCAAACTTAATTTTTACCCTAAAGTTATTTGCATATTTAATAACAAATCCCTCTTTATTATCTGTATTCAAAGCCGATAAAGTACGTATGTCCTTAATCCCGTCGTATTTTTCAACGATTGGAAAACCGATATCTTGAAGCGAAAATTCTGCTCCGGACTGTGTATCAATCACGGCAAGCAAAACCAATTCTTCTGAAACTCCGTAATCCAAAACAATCCTGTTTTGTGGGTAGATAATCTCAAAGAGATAGGTTTTGTTTTTATCTAAAAGCGACCAAGATTCTTTGTATTTACCATGCAGCATTTCATTCGCTTTATCCGACTGGTCGCTTGCAAAAGAGCCTCTGCTTGCTATAAAAGGAATATCACCAATCCAGTATAAAATCCCCATTGAACCATCCATTTTATCATAAACCTCAAAAGATGCCGACGGGAGCGTTTGATTTTCGAATTCACCTAAATTAAAAAACTTAACAAAAGGCCTTGCCACAACATTAAAATCTCCATCTAAAATCAAACCACGACAGCTTAAAGTAACGTCGTTCCAAATTCTCTCAAACTGAGCATTTTGAGTGTAATTATAAATATATAAATTATGTTTCGGATGTTTGTTTACCCTAACATAGTTTTTGGAAATCATTTCTTGTAAAAGTGTTGTATTCATTAGTTCTTATCTTTAAACAAAGATTCAAAAATTACTGCGTAATTATTTTGCGTAGTGTTTTTTTTTAGCCACAGATTATAAAGAGTGAAATGATTTCTCGCATTTTATGTCATTCCGAGGAACGAGGAATCACACTCGTAAATCGTTCTGGAGAAACTTGTGAGGGAATTTCTAGTGCGATCTTTCGCTCCTAACTTTTTTATTTTTAAACCTGACAGGTTTAAAAAACCTGTCAGGTTTAAAAATTCAGACGTTGAAAGTTGCTTCAAAATGCTTTCTGTTTCTTCATCTTATCACCTTTTCTTTGCGCCTTTGTGAGATTATTTTTTTTACAGCTATAACTATAGTTTCTCGCAAGTCGCCAAGACGCAAAGTCTTTTTTAACCTTTGTTCCTATGCCACTTTGAACCTTTGAACCTCCTTCCAAAAAATCTACATAATACACTTTGTCGAGCTTCTTACGGAGATTTCTCCTTCGTCGAAATGACAAACGGTGTGTTTATACTTTAATAAAACACTTTGCGAAGACGCACAGCAGTGCGTCTCTACAAATCCTTTGTCTCTTTGCAACTTTGAACCTTCTCTCCTTTAATCTATTAATAATTGTGTAACCGCCGCAGCGTTCATGGCCCATTGCGCGTTGTAAACCTCGTCAGCATTTTCATCATCGATGATTGTCAGGCCTTGTGCTTCCGCTTTAAGCTGTAACAAACTTCCGATGTTTAATTTACTGTTCAATTTTGCCAGCAATGCCTGAACTCCTTTAGAATCCAAACCTCCAACAACCTGACCTCCGAAGGTCATCTCTAACCAAATGATTTCTCTTTTGGATACATCCAACACTCCAAAAACCAAACCTTTGGCAACATTTTGTGTCACACGAACCTGATGATCGACACACGACGGATCGTATGCCACACCGGTTTTTTCCGAAATTTTCATCGGATGTTTACTGTTCATCCAGCCTACAACAAGATTTGGCGTGATACTTCCGTTGCTGTACGCATTGCAGGTAAAAGTTACAAATTTGGCATCTGCTTTGGCCAATTCTTCAATATTGATGTTGATATATTCGGCGGTTCCGATTTTATTCGGAATGCTTCGGATATCACCACTATGCTGACAACCTGTTGTAGTCAATCGGCTGAAAGAGCAAATATCTGTACTGCCTGCATAAGCGATATGACAGCTCAGGTCCATATCTAAATGCTGTCTCGGTAAATCCTTACCCCACTGCATAAACAATCGTACTTCGTTGCCTTTTATTGGGAAACGTGTCCCCATTAAAGCTACCGGTAAATCCTGAACGGTATCACTTCTATCTCCTATCGAAACAGGCATGTTGTACAATTGTGAATCGATATAGATTGTTTTATTGGTGTTGTTGATAGCTGCGAATCTTTTTTTCATAGCTAAAACACATAAATCCTCAATCTTATTTTTCATCTCTTCCAATTGTAATTCGTCATATAAACCTAATAACGCATTTGGATTTACTCTTTTATTTGTTCCTCCCAGAGGTTTCACACTTCGCTGTATGTTTTTATCAAAATAATTTTGAGCATACATGTTCAGTGTAAAAATCAATCTTGCCGGAACCTTATCGATAATTTCAGAAAAATGTGCAATCGTTTCGTCTTCACCAAACCAAAGCATATTCGAGAATAGCGAACGTGCAAACAAACCCGGACGTTGTTTTAGCATTGCAAATGTTTTATCTGCATCAAATTTCAAACGAGCTGTATTCACTTTGCTTTGCCAAACATCATACACCTGATTGTAAAATACATCCAGTAAAAGTGCTAATTTTTCAAACCCTTTTCTTTTGCTGTATTCTGCCAGACGCAACGCTCTGATAAAACGAACCCACATTCCTCTTTTAGGATGCATGATTTCACACATCGTCTCCACATCCATCTCTAAATTGTTCAGCCACGAAGCGACCATCATACATTCTTTTCTTGAATATTTAAGTTTCAGATCTTTTTTTGAAGCTATTTTAGCCTGTGCGCCCTGATCTAAAACGTGGTAAAGGTGCTGTGCATTTTTAGACGTTCTCTGAACAATCGTTTTTGGCTCAATGATTTGCAGTAAACCTGTATTTTTAAACCATAAGTATCTTAAGATATCTGTAGGTGTTTTAAAATATTGTGCTGCATTTTCAGCTTTGCCTTCTTCAATCAGGACATCGATAACCAGCATCAAAGTTTCTTTGATTGCTATTTCGGTTTTTGGAAGAGGCAGGTATTTCAGCGCCGTTTTTAAACTTTCTGCCTGCGTAGCATCCAAAGCGGTTTTAGATTGCAATAAGGATTTCAAAAAGTCTTCCAAAGCAGTCTCATTCCACAATTCAAGGACTTTTAATTTGCTTCCCTGACCGTAGTTTTCGATTTTACCGAATTCAAATGGAGTACCGCAAAATGGGCAACCGTTGTATCTTTCTAAAGGAAAAGTATTATCTGGAATAATATGTCCGCATTGTAAAGTTGTTCCGCCGGTCATTTTGAAAAAATTCCCGAAAAAAGTAAGAATATGATCTAATGCATTTTCTCCTGTTGGAATATTCCATTCCTTAACCAGGGGCGTCCAGTTTTTATCTGTCCCCAAGACTTCTTTCAAGACATCCAGAACCTCTATTTTATACTTTGGCTTTACATTGTTTAAAGCATGCAGTAACGATTCGGAAAACGTAAAGCCGAGTTTGGAAACATTGGCCAATAAAACCGATGTTGTTCCTGATAGATTTTTGATATCATCTGCTATATATTCATTTGGAATAAAAATAGCATTCTGACGTAAACTGATTTTTAATATTTCTTTTGTTTTCATTTTTTTTAATTTTAAAAATTTAGATAATGGTGTTTCTGGTTCTGCCTAAAAGATTTTGAAGTAAGAAACACTTGACCTTAAATTCGAGGATAATTGATTAACTGGACTAATTGGCTGGCGGGTTTCCCCGAAGAAGTAAGTTAATCTTGACCCTCGTTTTTATTAATGATAATTCTAAAACTTGTCCGGATTCGAACCGAAATTAGCCGTGTTCTGAAGTAAGCTTTTGTTGACCATTAATTGTGGAGCAGGCGGGATTCGAACCCGCGACCTGGACATTAAAAGTGTAGAAGTAAATTTTGATTGACCTTCCCGGGTAATTTCAAAATTACCTGCTCTAACCGCTGAGCTACTGCCCCAATTAATAATTTGAGTTAAAAAGGTAATGGTGCAAGTGTATACGTGGAAAGTGTTTTCGAAGTAACTTACGCTTGACCTGATGAACTCTGTTTTTTATTTTCAATGAACTTGTTTTATTTCCTGAGCAAAGATTTCAAAACTGCTGCGCAACTATTTTGCGTAGAAAAAATTAATTTGTATTTTTGATTAAATCCCATTTATGAATCTCCAGCAAAAGTTTTCTGAACTATTATTGAAAAACGGCTTTAATCCCAGTGAAATAAAGACTTTATGGCTTGATTTAGAAAAAGCCTATTCGGGTAAATCCCGACATTATCATAATTTAAATCATTTGAAAGAAATGATCGAATTATTGGATCAATATCAAAATGAGCTGAAAAACCCGGATGAAATCCTGTTTGGTATTTTCTATCATGACTATATTTATAAAGCTACCCAAAAAGATAATGAACTAAAAAGTGCTAAATATGCATTGAAAGTTTTATCGAATAATCAATCTCTTGATAAAACTTTGATTTTTGATGCTATCTGCGCCACACAGCTGCATCAGCATAATGAAATTGAAGATATCAACTGGCTTATTGATTTTGATTTAAAAATTCTTACTAAAGACTGGGAAGCTTATCAGGTTTATTTTAATCAGATTAGAAAGGAATATCGAATTTATCCTGATTTTCTATACAATCCGGGCAGGAAAAAGGCTTTAGAGCATTTTCTTGAAAATGAATTTATTTTTCAGACTGAAGTATTCAGAGGATTATATGAAAAAGGTGCGAGAGCAAATATGAAGCGGGAAATTTTATTGTTATCATAATCTGTTGGGTGGCAATTATTTTTAACAATAGGAACATTGTTTAGAAAGTCTAAAAAAGACGTTTCACTTAAAAATAAATCACATAAGGCTATGTGCAAAAATTATAATTTTCTTAAAATATCTTAATTATAAATTCGAAATTCATGTTCCTGTTTTTTTTTGAATTACACTTAAGAGGTTAAAATAATCCCTTAGAAGACTGGCACAGTTGTACGTCTTCTAAGGGATTATAACAAAATATTTATGTCTTAAAAGTTTACTTTCCGGAATAATTTGGACAGCCAAAACATTTTCCGTCAAGATTGAACTGATAGGTTAAAAGGAGTTCATATACCCCTCCTGTTTTTCCAATATTGGAAGTATTAATGTCATAAGACATTCCTAAGCGCAAATGCTCATATTGCAATCCGGTAAAAAGATTAACGGATGTAAGTAAGTCTCTGTTAGCACCATTTTTAGAAGGATTTGTAACGGCCGTGGCACCAAAGAACATTTTTTCGAATAATATCGAAGCTCCGACATCAAGTCTGTTATAACGTCCCTGTTGCATATAATTTGAAGTCACGAACATTTTGGTTTCATAAGGAAAAAACTGTACATCTATATAATCTGCCAAAAGAAATTCATACCCTGAACTTAAGGAAAAAAACGTTTCCAGAGGAACGTTTCCATCACTGCTAAAGGCTATGTTTGGTTTGTTTAAGTGTTTCATCGATAATCCAATCCAAAGGTCGTCTGTGTTAAAAACCATACCGGCAGACACATCAAAGAAAGTGACTTTATCGTTTCGCAACAACGGATCTACAGAAGTGTTATTGACAGCTCCAGTCCTAATGTTTATCTGATCTTCCAACAGCAAATTCTGAAATGCAAATGATTTTATTCCAAAGCCCGCTTCGATTCCGGGTCTGAAATACCACTCATCATTTATCCTGACCCTGTAGGCATAATTTCCGTTGACCTGTGTAAAATTGTAATTGCTTAAATTTTCTCTTTGGTTTAAAACACTTAAGCCAAAACCACTTTTCATGCTTTCACTCCAGGTATTTATAAAAGCGTAGTCGGTATCTATCCTTAAATCCAGATCGGGCCATTGCTCACGATGTACAATTCCGGTATAGGTCGTTTCCATAAAACCTGAAAAGCCCGGATTTAAGGTTTCCGGAATTAAGAAATACTGCGTAAAAATCGGATCCTGCGCATTTGCTTTAGAATAAAAACAACATGTAATAAGTATAATAAGTAGTTTTAATTTCATTTTGTTAATCTGTTGCTTTTATTTAATTAGAGTAAATGCTCCTTTTTCGGTTACGGTATGATTGTAAAAAGTTTTTGCGGTAATTTTAAAATAATAGTTACCGTTTTCAGCAAATAAGTCTTTTACTCTTCCGTTCCATCCGCTGATATTGGTTCCGGTTTCGGAGTATACCATACCTCCCCAGGTGTCAAATACTTCTAAGGTTATACTGTCCAAACCAAGAAATAACGGAGCGAATGTGTCGTTAAAACCATCATTGTTTGGAGTAAATGCATTTGGCATCATCAGGCTATATCCTTTTTCTACTTTTAATGTGGTCGTATAAACGTACTGACATCCGAAAGGATATGTAACGGTTTGTTTTATAGTATAGCTACCTACTCGTGTATAAGTATGCTTTGGATTTACTTCATCTGAAAAATTACCATCGCCAAAATCCCAGGAAATAGTCGTAAAGTCACCTGTAGCCAAATTGGTAAAGGAAACAGGATCGTAAATAGAATACAGATCATACACCTCTTTACCGTAAGAAGTTGTTGTAAAATTAGCCGTACCCAAAACTGGTGTATTCACATTATAAGTTACATCTGCCATACAGCCAAAACTGTCTGTAACACTAAATAGGACCAAACCATTATTTTCGGTGTTCATAATTTCACCATTAACTCCGCTCACATCTCCATCTGACCAATGTAAAGTATAAGGCGGAATACCTCCTTTTACATGCCCGACAAATGTTTGACGTACATATTGGGTATCGCAATTAAAATCTGTCAATACTTCTATAGTAGGTGTAAGTTGTTCGAATCTGGTAATTTTCCAAGTTTCCGCTTTTTTACAGCCATTCTTATCGATTACTGTTACAGTATAATTTCCGGGTATAAGGTTAATCAGATCTTCGGTTGCTGCACCATTAGACCAGGAATATGTAAACGGAGGCGTACCACCGGTTACTACCAGATTTATTTCTCCCGTGTTTGCCTGCGTACAGCTTAAAGGATTTTTAACCTCTGCATTCAACTCCAGCAATTGAGGTTCAACAATATTAAACTCTTGCTTTATTTCACATCCTTTTGAATCAGTAATCTTGACTTTATAGATTCCTTCTCCAAGATTATTTCGTTCAATACCTGCTGTAGGATCATCTTCCCAGACCAAAATAACGGGAGCTTTACCTCCAACAAGATTCAGTCTGATATGGGCATCTTTTTCTCCAAAACAAGAGATTTGTTTTACATCGGGATCAATTTTAAAAACTGGCGCATTGTCTATTGTAATAGGAAATTCTCTTGGACAGTTTAGCGCATCTGTGATAGTGATGGTGTAAAGTCCTGCCGATAAATTATCCTGTACATAACCTGTTCCCAAATTACTCCATTTTATGATATAAGGCTCTCCGGTTGTAAAAGGAACCCCACCGGTAATTTTGTTAATTGTTATCGATGCATCAGAGTAGTTATAACAGGCAATTTCGGTTGCGGTGTAATCGAGTTTTATCTGATCATTCTGAAGTAATTTAACTTCTAGTACATCTGTACATCCGGAATTGTCTGTTACTGTCAGATTGTAAGTACCGGCCTCCACATTCATTAAGTCTTTTGAATAACTGCTGAATCCGTTAGGTCCTGTCCAGTAATAATTGTAATTGAAAACTCCGGGAGCTGTTTCGGTAGCTCTTCCTCCAATTACATCAACATAAATTTCTCCGGTAAAAGATCCGTAACATAAAATGTCAACCTGATTTTTCAGGCTTACTTTTAGTAATGGCGGCTCTTCAATTGTATATTTTCCATTTAAGGTATTACACTTATTAACTTCAGTAACGGTTACCTCATAAACTCCGGGACCCAGGTTATTTATGTTTCCACTATTTGCGGCATAAGGACTTCCATCTTTTGTCCATACATATGTATAAGGCTGTGTTCCTCCGCTTGTTGTTAAATTAATGCTTCCGTTATTGAGGCTAAAACATGTTATATCATTTTTATACCCGTTGAATTGAAATAAACCGGGTTCCTCAACATAATAAGACTCCGTAAAAGGACAATTGCCATTATCCTTTATGGTCAGGTAATAATATCCGGATTTTAAATTCGAAATATCTTCATCTGTACTTGCAAATCCGTTTGGACCAGTCCACGAAAAGGTATATGGTTTTCCGGTTGTAAACGGGATTCCACCCGCAGCTGTGATACTAATAGCACCATCACTCAAACCAAAACAAGTGATTTTTTTTATAATTTCGTTTGCTTTTATCAATGGATCAACCGTTACCGTAATAGTAAAATCAGGTCCCGGACAAACTTTTGAGATTGGTGATACCGTATACGTTACCGTTGCACGACTGGTTGTATTATTGGTCAATGTCTGAGCAATAGTAGTTGTAGGTGAAGATTGTGCATAAGCACCACTTACTGCTCCGGGAGTTGATATTACAGGGTCTGACCACACAAAGGTAGTTCCTGCAGGCACATTATCTGTTCCGTCTGTAACTGGTGTAATCTGAAAACTGTTACCACTGCAGATTTTCACTGTTTTTGGCTTTATAACAGGAGAAAGAACCAGATCTACCGAGAAATTCCGTGATACACTCGTAGTTCCGCAACTGTTGGTAACACTAAAAGTCGCCTGATAATTTCCGCTTTTAGAATAATTTATGGATCCCGGATTAAGAGAGGCAGATGTTGAAGGTGTACCTCCCGGAAAACTCCACGAATAAGTTAATTCAGAAAAAGGAGCACAACTTTCTACAACTGTCCCAACCGGTTTTATGGTAGCAGAATTACAAAAATCCGAAATTGGATCTAACTTTATAACTGTTTTCTTTTTTACTTCTATTACCTGTGTCAGATAATTGTAAATTCCGCAGGAATTACTTGTTCTTAATTTAAGATAATAAAGACCGGGACTGCTAAAATTAATAATTGGGTCTTTTGCATACTGGCCATTAACAAAATTGTATTGCCCATTGCCTTTTCCGCAATATGCTTCACTGTAGCCTGTTATTTCCCAGAAGTAACTTTGTGCACCACAACTTAAACTGGTATCGGTTGTATTTGTGATTTGAACATTTTCTGAGGCACACGCTTTTGAATAAGTGAAATTTGGCTGTAATATAGGTTCTACACAGATTGTTCGTGTAGTTGAATTTCCTATTCCACAAGGTGTCTGAGCAGATAGTTTAATTGTATAAGTGCCCGGCAAAGTATAAATGTGGGATGGATTTACTTCTCTGGATGGTGCGCTTCCGTCGCCAAAATCCCAGGTATATACATTGTAAGTGCTACAATCATTGGTATACCCTGCAAAAGTTGTATTATTGAAGCTGGTATAAGTATTCGCACAAACAATACTGCTCACATTAAAACTTATAACCGGGACATCCAGAATAATAATAGGACCCGCAGTAAGATAGGTACTTCCGCATGAGGTTGTTATTGTCAGGGTAACAGTATTTCCGGAAGGGCAATTTGCCGTTGTAAATTTATGCGGCACCGGAAAATTCTGAGAGGTCTTTGGATCTGAACTATTGTAATATGCAGAGCTCTCAAGCTGTGCCTGAGTGAAATTCAAAATTGTACCATCTCCGTAATTAACCTGATAATTGCTATCTGAAGGATTTAGCGCCCATGAACCTATAGCAAAATCCATTGGGGCAACCGGGGTACATAAATTGGTGGTATTACCTGGTGCGATTAAAGCCCCGATCGGGTTATTGGAATTCTTTACTACATAAGTAACAGCATTCGAACAGGAACTATTTCCTTTGGCAGTGATAACCATATTAAAAGACCCTAGTTTCAGATACGTATGGGATCTTGGAAAAATAACATTTGCTTCTAAATTACCATCACCCCAATCTACATCATAAGAGGTTATACAAGATGATGAGTTGGAAGTATTACCAAGATTTATGGTGTATTTAGGATTTGAATTGTTATCCCCACACCTTTCAAAAGGAGTACTGGACCCGGGAGCATTTAGGTTTACGAATTTTAAATCCGGTTTCTGCTTTACAGCAACATTCTTCGTTACAGAATTAATTTCACCATTTGCATCGGTAACCGTCAGCTTTACACTAAAATTTTGTGACCCGCATCCAACTGCCGTAAAACTGTGACTTGGATTACTTTCTGTTGAAGTTGTTCCGTCTCCAAAACTCCACAAATATTTAAAAGGAGCGCTCCCATTTACAACTGGAGAAAATGTAACCGGAGTACCGGAACAGGTAGCATCATTTGTAAAATTAAAGTTTACTGTGGGAGGTACAACTAAATTTCCGTAATTTCCAGTAATGTAATTATTTTTTTCAGTAGTACTAAATCCATAAACGGAGCTAGTAAGTATTAAAAGAAAATATATTGGCAAGAAGTAAAGTTTCCCCATTTAGTATTATTTATTTTGCGCCAAAAGTATATGATTTTTTTTAATCAAAAAAAGATTATAATTAATCATTCTTAAGATTTAAATACAACTTCCTAAAATAGATTCAATATCAAAATTAAATCACTAAAAATGAGATGATTAAAAAATTATCATCTTACTAAAAAACCCTTCGTTAAGAATGATTTGAATTAAGTACGCGGTTATTTTGCGCAGCAGAATTTAAAGTTTAATTTTAACATTACGATTTATAGTATTCAGGGGTAGATAATTCAATCTGATTACCAACACTTTGATGTAAAAAATACCACCCGCCAAAAAAACCAACACAATATGGCTCAAAATAAAAATGCTCTTATTCGATACAAAACCATTGACAAATGTTTGCAAAACTCTTACAGAACCTGGACTTTGGAGGATTTAATGAATGCCTGCTCTGATGCTTTGTATGAATATGAAGGAAAAGAAAATCCGGTAAGCAAGAGAACGGTTCAGCTTGACATACAAATGATGCGCAGTGAAAAACTGGGTTATAATGCGCCGATTGTCGTTTATGAAAAGAAATTTTATAAATACGAAGACGATGAATTTTCGATAACCGATATTCCACTTACGGAAACCGATATCAATGTTCTGACGGAAACGGTTTCGATGCTGAAGCAGTTTAAGGATTTCTCTTTATTCAGCGATGTATCGGATATCCTGCAGCGTCTGGAAGATAAAATCTATTCGGAGAAATCGCATACAAAACCTGTTATCCATTTAGATAAAAACGATGGTCTTAAAGGTCTGCACTATCTGGATGAAATCTATCAGGCAATTATTAAAAAAATGGTTTTGGTACTTACTTATAAATCATTTAAGTCTAAAGAAGAAAGTTCGTTTCATTTTCATCCTTTTATTTTGAAGGAATTTAATAACAGATGGTTTTTAATCGGAAAAAGAAAGGGTTCTGCCCCTATTACAAATTTAGCTTTGGACCGAATTGTTTCCATAGACTATGATTTTAATCTTCCTTGTTTAGACGAAGACTTTGATGCTGAATTATATTACAAAAATGTAATTGGTGTAACGGTCAATACCGGTTTACAGCCCAGAAGAATCGAACTTTGGATTGATGCTGTAAATGCCCCGTATGTTACGACCAAACCTTTACATCACACCCAGAGACTAATTACCCAAAACGAAGACGGAAGTATTATTGTGCATTTATTTCTTTGTCCCAATTACGAAATGGAACGCATATTATTTGGATTCGGTGATGGCATTGAAGTTCTCCGTCCGGAGAATCTTAGAAACAGGATGAAAAAGACACTCCAAAAGGCTTTGGCGAAATATGATGATTAATTTTTTTCGCAATAAATTCAGTATTTTTTTACATAATGCTGAATAAAACTCTTATCCAGGAGTACTAAACATTTTTTTAGTCCCTGAATTTAATTAAAATCTCAAAAAAGAATAGTATATTTCAATTAAAAAACCAACCCTAAACCACTCTGTTTCAGAGGATTTTTTTAACTAACCAAAAATTTATCAGAAAATTATATGCACGCATAGTATTTTTTGATTATATTTGAAATCGATATAGTTACTTATGAAAGACAAAACAATAGATTATATTTTAAGAGCAACGTGGCAGGCTGTATCAAGAATGTATAACGAAGAAGCAGCAAAATATGATGCCACAATGGCAACCGGATTTGCACTTTTGAGTATTGATAAAGAAGATGGAACCCCTTCTACAGCTTTAGGGCCAAGAATGGGAATGGAAGCTACAAGCTTAACAAGAACATTAAAATCAATGGAAGACAAAGGTCTTATTGTTCGAAAGAAAAATCCAACTGACGGTCGTGGTGTATTGATTTACCTCACCGAATTTGGAAAAGAAAAAAGAGATTTATCTAAAAATACCGTTCTAAAATTTAATGAAACCATAAGAAAACATGTTTCAGACGAAAAGCTAAAACATTTTATCGAGGTTTCTGAAATTATAAACGAATTGATTCAGGATAAAAACATATTTAATCAGACAGAAAAAACAGAAAATGGAATCGCTAATATTCAAAAAAATCAATAATCAAGATTAGCGGTATCCTATTCAAATAAAAAACAAATATTAACTACTTATGAAACGCACAATTAAAAAAGTTGCTGTAATCGGATCCGGAATTATGGGTTCAGGAATAGCTTGTCATTTTGCCAATATTGGTGTTGAAGTTTTACTGCTGGACATCGTACCCCGCGAGTTGACAGAAGCTGAAACTAAAAAAGGATTAACACTTGAAAGTAAAGTTGTCCGCAACCGAGTGGTAAACGAGCACTTAGCAAACTCACTAAAATCGAAACCCTCTCCTATTTACAGTCAAAAATTCGCTAATAGAATTACTACTGGAAATACAACAGACGATATGGCAAAAATTGCCAGTGTTGACTGGATTATCGAGGTTGTTGTAGAGCGTTTGGATATTAAGAAATTAGTATTCGAACAAATCGAAAAATTCCGTAAACCGGGAACTCTGGTTACTTCTAATACTTCTGGAATTCCAATTCACTTTATGAGCGAAGGAAGAAGCGAAGATTTTCAACAACACTTCTGCGGAACACACTTTTTTAACCCTGCGCGTTACTTAAAATTATTCGAAATCATTCCTGGTCCAAAAACTTCAACTGAAGTATTGGATTTCTTAACTGAATACGGATCTAAATTTTTAGGAAAAACTTCTGTTGTTGCTAAAGATACTCCGGCATTTATTGGAAACAGAATTGGTATTTTCGGAATCCAGAGTTTATTCCATTTAGTAAAAGAAATGGGATTGACTATCGAAGAAGTTGATAAATTGACTGGTCCGGTAATCGGTCGTCCAAAATCGGCTACTTTCCGTACAGTTGATGTGGTTGGTTTAGATACTTTGGTACACGTTGCCAACGGAATTTACGAAAACTGTCCGAACGACGAACAACACGAATTGTTTAAACTTCCAGATTTTGTAAACAAAATGATGGAAAATAAATGGTTCGGAAGCAAAACGGGTCAGGGCTTTTATAAAAAAGTCGATAAAGACATTCTTTCTTTAGATTTAGACACATTAGAATACCGTCCGGCTAAAAAAGCATCTTTTGCAACTTTAGAATTAACTAAAACTATCGATAAACCTATCAATCGTTTTAAAGTTCTGGTAAAAGGAAAAGATAAAGCAGGTGAATTTTACCGTAAGAGTTTCGCCGGAATGTTTGCCTATGTGTCAAACAGAATTCCTGAAATCTCAGACGAATTATACAAAATTGATGACGCCATGAAAGCTGGTTTTGGATGGGAAAATGGTCCATTTGAAATCTGGGATGCCATTGGTGTCGCTAACGGAATCGAAATCATGAAAACGGAAGGTCTAGAACCAGCTGCATGGGTTACTGAAATGCTGGCTTCCGGAAGTGAGAGTTTTTATTCGGTTAAAGAAGGAGCTACTTTCTTCTACAATATTCCAACAAAATCACAGGTTAAAGTTCCTGGACAGGATTCATTCATTATTTTGAATAATATCCGCGAAAGCAAAAAAGTCTGGAGCAACAGTGGTGCAATTATACAAGATTTAGGAGATGGAATCTTGAATTTAGAATTCCAATCTAAAATGAATACTATTGGTGGCGATGTACTTCAGGCTATCAATAAAGCAATTGACTTATCTGAAAAAGAATACCAGGGTTTAGTAATTGGTAACCAGGCAGCGAACTTTTCTGTTGGTGCTAATATTGGTATGATTTTCATGATGGCAGTTGAGCAGGAATACGACGAATTGAACATGGCGATCAAAATGTTCCAGGATACTATGATGCGAGTACGTTATTCTAGCATTCCTGTTGTAGTGGCGCCTCACGGAATGACTTTTGGTGGTGGATGCGAAATGAGCTTACATGCTGATAAAGTGGTAGCTGCTGCTGAAACGTACATGGGATTGGTTGAGTTTGGTGTTGGTGTACTTCCTGGTGGTGGTGGATCTAAAGAAATGGCTTTAAGAGCCTCTGATTTATTCCGTAAAAATGACGTTGAATTGAATGTTTTACAAGAGTATTTCTTAACTATCGCTATGGCTAAAGTTTCGACTTCCGGTTACGAGGCTTTTGATACTGGTCTTTTACAACACGGAAAAGATGTTATCGTAGTAAACAAAGACCGTCAGATTGCTGAAGCTAAAAAACATGCTTTGTTAATGGCTGAAGCTGGTTATACACAACCTATAAGAAGAACGGATGTTAAAGTATTAGGAAAACAAGCTTTAGGAATGTTCTTAGTCGGAACGGACCAAATGGAAGCTGGAAAATACATTTCTGAGCACGATAAGAAAATCGCTAACAAACTGGCTTA
>JBDTNT010000354.1:0-15932 GCA_039933615.1 Flavobacterium sp.
AGATGGTACTTTACTCAATCCACAGCACAAAATATCAGATTACACCAAATCAATTTTTCAGGAACTACATAATCAAAATTATCTTATTGTTGTAGCCACTGGCCGTCATCACCTTGATGCAATGGCAATTATCAGTACGCTGGATGTTCCGGTTTATCTGGTAAGTTCAAACGGAGCAAGAATCCATTCCCCTGAAAAAGAAGAACTTTTCTCTTTCAATTTAAACAGTGATGTTGTAAAAGAAGCTTTAAATGTAGATATCGACCCGGAAATTACAGTAGTTTTATTTAAGGAAAATGTTTGGCAAACCAATAAATGGAGTGAAAAATTAAATAGTTTTCAGGCAGATTTAAAATATCTTCCGGAACTTGTTGATTATAAAAAGTTAGAAGATTTCGGAGCTATTAAAATATTTTTTTCCCATGATAATCATGAAAAATTGGTGGCTTTAAAAGATGCAATTTTAGAAAAATCTTCCAATGATCTACATCACGCTTTCAGCCTGCCAACCTGTTTGGAATTTATGGATAAATCTATTGACAAAGCGGTTGCCATTGCGACAGTTTTAGAAAAAGAAGGTTTTTCAATGGATCAGGCAATTTCATTTGGTGATGGTTTCAATGATGTCCAGATGTTGTCTGCAACCGGTAAAGGTCTGATTATGGGAAATGCACCCGCTTTATTAAAAGAAACTTTGCCAGATTTAGAAGTAATTAAGACCAACGCCGAAGATGGTGTGGCGAAATATATTGCTTCTGTAATTCTGGATAAAGAATTTGCAGCGAGCTAATTTTAATATTATAGAAATCATCTTTTGTAAGTTAAAAAGAGGATTTGATTTTATAAACTGCTAATGATTGTATATCAATTATTAGCAGTTTTTTATTTAGAGATTTAGGCATTAAATAAATAATCAATCAAATTAAAAATGCAGTTTCGGGAATCTCATTGTCATTCGGCATATTTGTAATCGTTTTAACTCACTTGATTTAGGAATCAAAGGATAAAAACATTTTTTTAATACTTTTCAAAGTGTATTTTTGCTTTACTAAAAAATAATTAATCATGATTAAAAATACCTTTATCCTTGCCTTTTTAATTTTTTCAATAACTGGTAACAGTCAAAATTTAAAGTTAGAAGAAATTATGAAAGGAGAATCATTCATTGGTAATCAGCCAACAAACGGAAGATGGTCTCTGGATGGAAAAAAAGTTTATTTTGAATGGAATCCAAAAGATGAATTAGGAACAAGTACATATTCATGGCAGAAAGGTTTTTCTAATCCTGCACTGGTCGAATCTAAAGAAGCTGTTTTTTCTAAATTTGATTTTAAAAGAAAACCGACATCAGATGTAGCTTATTATATCGATAAAGGTGGTTTGTATTCTTATACGATTAGTTCAAAATCAATAAAAAAAATATATCAGCAAAGTAATCCAATTTCAAACCTTGAATTAGGAAATGAGTCGGGAGTTGTATTTTTTGAACAAAACGAAAATATCTTTAAATACAATAGTAAAGAAGGAACAGTGCTGCAAATTACTAATTTCTGTAAAGGGATTAAAAAAGAAAAAACGCCTGAAAAAGATACTTTTCTAAAAAGTCAACAGAAAGAATTATTCCAGTTTATAAAAGATAAGGAGGCAAAAAAACAATGGAACTTAGCCAAAAACAAGACTATTAAGTCGGATTTTGCCAAAGAATATTTTTATGGTAAAGATAATTTGATAAGCCTTAAAGCAAGTCCAAGAGGGAATTATGCGACCTTCAGCCTGATTGAAAATATGGATGTAAAAATGGAGAAGATGGAAGTTTTTATAACGGATGATGGTTATAATCAAACTCCTGATACCAAGGAAAAAGTATCGACGGCTAATTTGGTAAAAACGCAATTCGGAATTTATTCTGTAGCTAAAGATTCAGTTTATTTTGTCAATTTTTCAAAGTTGAGCCATATTCAGGATGTGCCGGAATATTACGGATCGTATGATAATTTAAAAAACAAAGCGAAAGAAGATAAACTAATTGTAGCACTTTCGCCAGTTTACAATGATGACGGTTCATTTGCAATTACAGAAATCAGAAGCCAGGATAATAAAGACAGATGGATTGTAAGTCTGAATCTGGAGAACGGAACTTTTGCAGAAATAGAGCATCAGCACGATGAAGCCTGGATAGGTGGGCCCGGAATTCCATCTTATTCTTTTGAATCTGGAATTCTCGGTTTTTTAGGGGATAATGAAACGGTTTATTTTCAATCGGAAGCAACAGGATATTCTCATTTATACACCTATAACTTAAAGTCTAAAGTAAAAAATCAGCTTACAAAAGGAAATTGGGAAGTTCGTGATGTGACTTTATCGAAAGATAAGAAAACATTTTATTTGACAACAAATACAACGCATCCCGGAAACAGGAATTTTTATAAATTAAATGCTTCAAATGGTATTTTAGAACCAATTTTAACCAAGGATGGGGCTCATGAAGTAGTTTTGTCTCCGGACGAAAAAACACTTTTGGTACGCTATTCTTATAAAAATAAACCTTGGGATTTTTATATTGCCGAAAATAAAAAGAATACTGTATTACAGCAAATTTCATCATCAGCTTCAGAAAATTTTAAAAAATACCAGTGGAGAGAACCTCAGGTTATTACATTCAAAGCAGAAGACGGGACTCCTGTAAATGCAAGATTATATACGCCAAAAACGGAGAATGCAAATAAAGCAGCGGTAATTTTTGTTCATGGAGCCGGTTACCTTCAAAATGCACATAATTATTGGAGTAATTATTACAGGGAATATATGTTTCATAATCTGCTGACTGATTTGGGTTATACCGTTTTGGACATCGATTATAGAGGAAGTGATGGTTACGGACGTGATTTTAGAACCGGGATTTATCGTTTTATGGGAGGAAAAGACCTGTCTGATCAGCTTGATGGTAAAAAATATTTAGTTAATAATTTACGTATTGATTCCAACAGAGTTGGTATTTATGGAGGGTCTTACGGAGGATTTATTACTTTAATGGGGATGCTGACAACTCCAGGAGAATTTGCTTCCGGCGCCGCTTTACGTTCGGTTACGGACTGGGCACATTATAATCATGGCTACACAGGTAATATTTTGAATTTTCCTGAAACAGATCCGGATGCGTACAAAAAAAGCTCCCCAATTTATTATGCGGATAATCTGAAGGGAAACCTCGTAATGCTGCACGGAATGGTTGATGATAATGTAGAATACAAAGACATTGTACGTTTATCTCAGCGTTTTATAGAATTACAGAAAAAAAACTGGACGCTTGCCTCTTTTCCGGTAGAAGCGCATGGTTTTAAGGAAACCTATTCCTGGATTGATGAATACAGCAGAATCCTGAATTTGTTTAATACGACACTATTAAAGGAATAATCTATCAGTCACAGTTTTTAGTCTTAGTTTGATGACGGCTACTAAAAACTGAAAACTGAATACTTTTTTTGCGTGCTCTTTTAATTAGTTTTAAATTTGCATTCATAAAACAAAACACAACTAAAGCATAATGAGTAATACAATCACAACAACAGATTTTAATTTCCCAAATCAGAAATCGGTTTACCGCGGAAAAGTTAGAGAAGTTTATAATATTAACGACGAACTTTTAGTAATGGTGGCGACTGACAGGCTATCTGCTTTTGATGTGGTTTTGCCAAAAGGAATTCCGTACAAAGGGCAAATTTTAAATCAGATTGCTACAAGATTTATGGAATTAACAGAAGATATTGTACCAAATTGGTTGATTGCTACTCCGGATCCAAATGTGGCTGTAGGACATTTATGCGACCCTTTTAAAGTTGAAATGGTAATTCGTGGATATCTTTCAGGTCATGCCGCCCGTGAGTATGCTGCAGGAAGAAGGCAAATCTGCGGAGTAACAATGGCAGAAGGTTTAAAGGAAAACGATAAATTCCCGGAGCCAATTATTACGCCAACTACAAAAGCAGACAATGGTTCTCATGATGAAGACATTTCCCGTGAAGATATTTTATCTAAAGGAATTGTTTCTGAAGAAGATTATATTGTTTTAGAAAAATATACCCGTGATTTATTTCAAAGAGGAACTGAGATTGCCGCTGAACGCGGTTTGATTTTAGTAGATACAAAATACGAATTCGGAAAAACAAAAGAAGGAGTTATTGTACTGATTGATGAAATCCATACCCCGGATTCTTCCCGTTATTTCTATGCTGAAGGGTATAAGGAAAGACAGGAAAAAGGGGAGGAGCAAAAACAGTTATCAAAAGAATTTGTACGTCGCTGGCTGATAGAAAATGGTTTTCAGGGCCAGGATGGGCAACAAATCCCTGAAATGACAGAAGCTTATATCGAATCTGTTTCAGAAAGATATATTGAGTTATACGAGAACATCTTAGGTGAAAAATTCGTAAAAGCTGATATTGCTAATATTGATCAACGTATTGATAAAAACGTATTAGATTACCTTTCTTCTAAAGCGTAATTTTCGCGGTTTAAACTAACTATTTAAACCATGAATTACATAAAAAATAAAAAAAATGCCTTGCTATTTATATTAATGATAGCAGGGCATTTTCTTTTTGCTCAAATTGATAAAAAGGCAACGAAAGAAACAAAAGCTTTGTATCAGAATCTTAAAACTATTTCAAAAAAACAGATCCTTTTTGGACATCAGCATGCAATGGAATACGGACATGGATGGTCGAATGAATCCGGCAGGTCAGATGTAAAGTCTGTTACTGGTTCACATCCTGCTGTAATTGGAATTGATTTTAGCGGATTTTCGGGTCATTCAAAAGAAGAAATTGAAAAGACCAAAGTATCCTTGAAAAATAATGTAATCGATACCTACGAACGAGGCGGTATCACAACCGTTTCCTGGCATTTTATGAATCCGGCGTCTGAGGGAAGTTTTTACTGGAAAGACTCCACTTCGGTTGCCGCTATGGAATTAATTAAACCTGGTGGTTCTCATCATGAACAATACAAGGCCATTTTAAAAACGATAGCCGATTTTGCACATTCCGTTAAAGGAAAGAATGGAACATTGGCTCCAATGATTTTCAGGCCCTTTCATGAGTTTGACGGGGATTGGTTTTGGTGGGGGGAAAAATATACTTCACGCGAGGATTTTATAGCTGTTTGGCAATTTACAGTTTCTTATTTAAGGGATATTCTCAATGTACATAATTTTATTTATGCATTTTCACCAGACACCAGATTCAGCTCTGAAACAGAATATTTAGAACGTTATCCGGGTGATGATTTTACAGATATGTTTGGTATAGATGATTACGGTGATTTTGGCAGAGACGGAAAATATGATTTAGAAGCCGGACTTAACAGACTCACAATAATCTCAGATTTAGCAATCAAAAAAAATAAATTAGCTGCTTTTACTGAAACGGGATTAGAATCAATCCCAGATGCGAATTGGTGGACAGAAACCTTATTAAAAACCTTAAAATCTAAGAAACTAGAGTTGGCTTATGTTTTGGTTTGGAGGAATGATGCAACGAGTCCAACTCATTTTTATGCCCCCTTTCCCGGTCAGGCCAGTGCTCCTGATTTTATTAAATTTTATGATGATCCTTTTACTTTATTCGAAAAAGACCTGAAACAGATCTACGATAAAAAGTGATGAAATAATATTCTTAAAAATATAAAGGAAGTGCAATTCATATTAAATTGAATTGCGCTTTTTTTTATTTATTAATTTTTTGCATTTGAATGCAACCTATTTTACTCTTTGGTCGTCTATACTAGTGTAACTATCCTTTTTATCAAATAGTATTACATCCTAATTTTAGTTTTTGAGGAATTTATTATTAGGAGTCAGCTGCTTGAGGAACAAATTGCAAAAATTAAAATCATCATAATCATCAATCATTTAACGAACAGTAATCATGAAAAAATCAGTTATTATTTTAGGAACAGTTTTAGTTGCACTTGCAAATGCATCAATGGCTTCAAATCAGAAATCCTCTATAGCTTCAATCGAAGTTGAATTTATAATGTACACAGGATCTCCTTTACATTTGGCAATAAGTAAAGGAGATGTTGAAGGCGTTAAAAAAATTATTCAATACGGTGCCGATGTTAATAAAATAGTTAGGGATATGTCTCCTCTAATGCTTGCAGCACGCTACAATAATGTTGAAATCATTAAAATTTTACTTAAAAATGGAGCCAGACCATTTGAAGAGAATGAAAAAGGTTTTACGGCATTAAACTATGCAGAATATGCAAAATCAACAGAATGTATCGCTATTTTAAAAGGGCTGAAATAAAAATTTTGGAATAATTAATCTAATACAAAGCGCAGTTTATGTTCAACATAATTGCGCTTATTTTTTTAATTTAAAATTAGCTTTACGTTTTACTTTTGGTTTTTATGATGTTGATTATCAATTATATGTAATTATTTTATTCAGTGTAATCATTAAGATTAATACTGTTAGTTTTTTTGGTGTCCCCTTTTTACTTTAATATTTTCTAATTGACTCATTTTATATTTGAAATGACCACGTTTAGAATTTATTAATTGTTTTCTTCATCAAAAGAAATGAATTTAATTTAAGTATTTTCTTATTTTTATATATTTTTCTAAAATAAATAATTTAGATGATTTTAATATGAATTATAGGTCAAAAATATAGTTTTAATTAAAAAAAGAAGCCTTTTTTGAGTATAACAGTAAAGTAAAGTTAAAAACGTGACTTTTTGCTTTTATAATTTTAGAGTTTTCCGGTAATTATTTTTTATAAATATTCCAATATGTGTAACATTTCTAACTTTGCAGCGTCTATTAAACAGAATTAATTAAAAATTGAATTGTATTATTTCGGAATTATTAACAAAGTGTTAAGAATTGGTTAAAACATAGTACCTTGTAATGCAATATACCTAATTTTAATTTACATTTGTCAAAGAATTATTTAAGATCATCAATCATATTTTATCAATCAATTTTAACAAACAAAACCATTATGAAAAATTCAGTTATTTATTTAGGATTAGCTTTAGTTACATTCGCAAATGTTTCCATGGCTTCAAATCACAAAACAGTTGTTAGCCAGGAAGTTGTATCATCATTATACGACTCAACTCCATTAAATGCTGCTGTAAGCAAAGGAGATATTGAAGTAGTGAAAAAATTTATTGAATACGGCGCTAATGTAAACGAAAAATCGGGCGATATGTCTCCTTTAATGACTGCTGCCCGTTATAACAAAGTTGAAATTATTAAAGTTCTATTGGCTAGTGGCGCTCGTCCTTCTGATAAAAACGAACAAGGATATACAGCTTTGAAATATGCACAATTATCAAATGCTACAGATGCTATTGCAATTTTAAAAGATTTGAAATAAGAGTTTAAAAACGTTTGAGTTAGTATAGATGAACGGTTTTCTTTGAGCAGAAGACCGTTTTTTTATTTAGAAATGTTTCGAATAATTTAGTACTGAACTTTAGCTGTTTTTAAAGCGAAAGTTGTCAAAATCAAAAAAGCACCATTGTAACTAATGATGCTTTTTCTTTTTAAACCAAACCAAATTAATTTAACCAATTAATTTATTTTAAAAATTCTTTATTCAATAGGAATATGTTTTTTGCGGTTGAATACCCAGAAAATAATTGGAAAAACCAATAAAGTTAAAATTGTTGCTGTAATCAGTCCTCCAATAATTACAATCGCTAATGGCTTTTGTGACTCAGAACCAATTCCTGTTGAAATTGCAGCCGGCATCAAACCTATTGAAGCCATAAGTGCTGTCATGACTACTGCTCTTGTTCGGGCCTTAACACCCATAAAAATAGATTCTTCAAGTGATAGTTTAGACTTCAGATTGTGATGGAATTCGGATATCAGAATAACTCCATTTTGAATGCAAATTCCAAGTAACGCAATGAAACCAACACCTGCTGAGATTCCAAAATTCATTCGGGTAAGATGTAAAGCAATAATTCCTCCGATGATTGCAAACGGAACATTTGCCAAAACCAGTAAAGAGTCCTTAATGTTTCCAAAAAGGATAAACAACAATACAAAAATCCCGATCAAACTAATAGGAACTACCTGTGCCAAACGGGCACTGGCACGAACCTGGTTTTCAAACTCTCCTGTCCAGCCAACAGTATATCCTGAGGGAAGTTTCATTTTTGCCACTTTTGCCTGTGCTTCTGCAATTGTACTTCCTAAATCCCTGTCACGAACTGAAAATTTTACTCCGATAAAACGTTTCGTATTGTCTCTGTAAATAAACGCCGGACCTGTTATCGTTTTGATATCACATATCTCTTTTAGTGGAATTTTAATTCCGCTGATAGTAGGCACCTTAAGTTCACTTATATCATTTTCATCTTTACGGTACTCTTTGGAAAAACGAACCCTGACATCAAATTTTTTCTCATCTTCATACTTTTGAGTAGCTGTTTTCCCTCCAAAGGCAAGTTCTAAAACTGCCTGTGCATCACTAAGTGTAACTCCGTAAGCAGCCATTTTATCCCTGTCCAGAATTACACTTATTTCCGGTTGTCCAACATTTCTAAGAATACCGACATCTTTTATACCTGGAATGTCTTTTATTTGTTTTAGGACTTCATTGGATAATTCATCCAGTTTATCCAGATCATCCCCGTAAATTTTTACTGCGTTTGAAGCTTTGAAACCTGCGACAGATTCCGCAACATTGTCAATGACTGGCTGCGAATAATTATAGGTAATTCCCTGATGAACTTTCAGTTTTTTATCCATTTCATTGATCAAATCATCCATAGAAATTTTTCTTTTCCATTCTGATTTCGGTTTTAAATCTACCTGAAGCTGTATGAAGCCAAAACCATTCGGATCAGTTCCGTCGTTACTTCTTCCTGTCTGCGATAAAACATTTTTTACTTCCGGGAATGTTTCCAGATCTTTTCGGATCATTGCAGCAGTTTGTACACTTTCGGGTAAGGAAGTACTCATAGGCAGTTCGGCGGTTACCCATAGCGCTCCTTCATTTAATTGTGGCAGAAATTCTGTTCCTAAAAAGGTTGCTGAAAAGAAAACTGTTACTAAAATTGCCATAGAAGCAATAAGTGTTTTTGTTTTATGTTTAAATGTCCAGGAAAAACCTTTGTCAACAATTCGATTCCAGAAATTAACAAAAGGATTGTTTTTTTCCTTTACATTTTTATTTAAAAGTATGTGTGATAAAACAGGAACAAGTGTAAGCGTGAAAAGTAAAGCTCCCATCAAGGCAAAACCTAATGTGTAGGCAAGGGGTGAGAACATTTTTCCCTCTACTTTTTGAAAGGAGAATATGGGCAGTAAGGCAGTTATAATGATTAGTTTTGAAAAGAATATGGCTTTACCCATTTCAGCTCCTGTTTTTTTAATCAGACTTCCTTTGGCAATTTTATTATAGGCTGTCATACCCAACTGATGTGCCCGATGGTCTAAAACCACAAACAATCCCTCGACCATTACCACCGCACCATCAATGATAATTCCGAAATCGACAGCACCTAAACTCAATAGGTTAGCACTCATTCCCATCATTTTCAGACACAAAAAGGCAAACAATAATGACAGCGGAATCACAATTGAAACAGTGAAAGTAGTTCTCCAGTCCGCCATAAAAAGAAATACAACACAGGTTACTAAAATGATACCTTCGAACAGATTGTGCATTACTGTTTCTGTCGTGAAATTCATAAGATTATCACGATCATAAAAGGTTTCTATTTTTATGTCTTTTGGAAGAATATTTTCATTTAAATCTTTTATTTTGTCCTTAATCAATGCCAGGGTTTCCTGAGGATTTTCTCCCTTACGCATTACGACGATCCCTTCAACGGCATCATCATTTTTTCCTATTCCAGTTTGTCCGACCCTTGGCATTGAACTTTCATATACATTGGCTAGATTTTTAACCAGGATTGGGTTTCCATGAGCATCATCAACTATAATATTTTCAATATCAGGAATTGATTTTAACAAACCAACGCCACGAACTACAAAAGCCTGACCGTTTTTTTCTATAACGTCACCACCAACATTTAGGTTTCCGGCATTTACCGCATTGTAAACCTGAAGTGGTGTGATATTGTATTTGGCCAGTTTTATTGGGTCAACACCAACTTCATACGTTTTGGTTTGTCCGCCAAATACATTTAAATCTGCGACACCCGGAAGCGCACGAAGTTGTTTGTCGATAATCCAGTTTTGATACGTAAGTAATTCTCTGCTGTCTCTGCTGTCGCTTTTTACAATATATCTGAAAATTTCACCCGTTGGGCCATAGGGAGGCTGAACATCCGGTTCGACATCATCCGGAAGTGAAACATTTTTAAGTAAATTGTTTACCTGAAAACGGGCAAAAGTATCATCTACACCATCATCAAAAATAATTTTAATTACGGATAGACCAAACATCGTAATACTACGGACACTGGTCTTTTTTTGCACTGAGTTCATTGAGATTTCAATAGGGGAAGTAACAAAACGTTCTACTTCCTCGGCACTCTTTCCGTTCCATTGGGTAATAATTATAATTTGAGTATTTGTAACATCCGGAAAGGCATCAATTGGCATAGTCTTAAAAGAAATAAACCCTGCAACTGCCAGTATTCCGACCCAAAAAAAGGTAAACGCTTTATTCTTTAGCGAAAAAGCAATAATATTTCGTATAAATTTGTTCATGTTTTATTCGTTTAAAGCGCGATAAATAAATAACTGATTGTTTGTAATGACTTTTTCGTTGTCTTTTAAACCACTTGAAATGTATGTGGTTTCACCAACCTGTCTGTAAACTTCAACTTGTCTCGTTTCGATATTGTTTCGGTCTTTAAAAATCATCACAAAGTTTTTACTTTTGTCGAAAACAATCGCTTTACTTGGAATTGCAATCATATTTTCCCCTTCACTAAAGGATAACTTTATGTTTGCATTCATATCGGGTTTTAATAAATAATCTGTGTTTTTTAGTTTTATTCGTGCCTGCATTGCTTTAGTTTCCGGATCGATTACATTGAAAATCTTATCTACTTTTCCTTTAAAGATTTTATCAGGATAACTTAAAGTCGTTACATCGGCATCAATACCTAATTTTACTTTATTGATATCAATTTCATTAATATTGGCCAATGCCCAGACTTCACTGATTTCAGCAATATCAAAAATGTTTTCAGAGCGGTCATTTCGCAAAAGCATATCCTGATTGATACTTTTTTGAATGATAAATCCACTAATTGGAGCGGTTACTTCGTAAATTGAACCTGCTTTGATGTTATAAATTTTATAAGTTTCCTGAATTTTGCTTAGCTGGGATTGCGCTTTATTTACTTCTGATTTCGCCTGAAGAACATCGCTTTCAGAATTTAGTTTTCCATCGAATAATTCCTGGGCAACTTTCAAACCGTTTTTTGCTACCAATAAATCACTTTTTGCATCAATAGATTGTTTTTCAAAATCAGCAATATCCGTACTTTTTATGGTAGCCAGGACTTGTCCTTTGCGTACATAATCTCCAAGTTCAACATTTACTTTTACGACATTACCTCCTACAAGCGGGTAAACATCAATCATTTTATTATTATCTGCGGTAATTTTTCCGTAAAAATTCAATTCGTTTTTTACTGGTTGTGTCAGAGCAGGCGCAGTCGTAGTTGTTTTTAGCATTGCATCACTTAATGCGAAAGTAGTGTTGGTTTCAGTATTTTCTACTTCCTTTTTGCAGCTTGCGATTGACAGACTCACGAGAGCAATTCCTATAATTAGTTTTAATTTCATCTTTATTAAGTTTTAGAATAAGTCTTTGTTGATGGTACTATTTAATTCTTCACCGGAAAGCACTACTTTTTTCTTCAGTTCATTAACCTGAATTGCAGCCTGATTGTAACTTTCCATAAAATCCGTAAATTCTAATAAACTGATATTTCGTTTCTGAAAATTGGTTAAGATTCCATTATAAACAGCTTCAAAATCTGAATTTACTGTTGGTTTGATGACAATGTAGTTTTTTCGCGATTCATCCCATTTATTCCAGGCAGAAGTTATTTCGGTCTGTAATTGCAGGTCAAAGTTTTGTTTTTCAATTTTCGACTGTTCTAAAATTGTTTGTGCATATTTGATATTTCCTTTGTTTTTATTCCATAACGGTAACGGAATTCCAAGAGTAAGATTTGCTTCTTTGTTAAAAGCACCACTTCGTTGATCGTAAGTGGCTCCGACAGTAATGTCAGGAATAGATAGTGATTTTTGCCATTTAACATTCAATTCGTTTGCTTCAATGTCTTTTTGCTTGGCTAAATAATCCGGACGATTGGCTATTGCATCACTTTCAAAGTTTTTGAGGTCAAAAGGAATTGTCTTTGTGTATTTATTAAAGTCATCACCAGAAACGTTTGGAACTACATTTTCCGGTGTATTCAATAATAATTTTAAATTTGCCTGTTCTTCAATATTACTGTTTACAACTTCCATACGCTCGTTTTTAAAGTTTAGATACAACGATTGCAAACGAACAACATCGCGCAAAGGAACATTACCTTTTTGCGCCTGAATAGAATATGAATTAATTAAATCTTCAATGTGAGAAAGCTGTCTGTCAGTAGTTTCAAGACTTTTTGTGTTGTAATAAACAGTAAAAAAGCTTTTTCGCAATTGTAGTTTTAATGTCCTTAACAGATCATTGAATTGTAATTCTGTTAATTTTTCATTAGTCTGGGCGAGTTTTATTTCATTGCGTTTTTTTCCACCCAAATAAATCAATTGCTCAATACCAAATGCTTTCTGACCTTCCTTACCAATATCGAAATATTGATTTCTCTCCGGATTATAGGCATTTAATTCTGCGGTAAGAGTTGGATTGTCCCAAATTCCCGCTTGAATAGTCAGTGCTTTCGATGCATCAATGTTGTATTGAGATGCCAACAAAAAGAGATTGTTTTTTAGAAATTGGCTTTCGCAGTCCTGAAGTGTGACCGGATTTTGAGCCAAAACTACCTGATTGAACAGTACAAGCAGTAATAATGCACATAGTTTTCTCATTGTATCATTTTTTAATTTGTACAAATATGCTATCGGCAGACTTTAAGAATGCTTAAAATCTACCTTAAAATTAGCTTAAAAATGCTTACAAATTAAAAAATAACCGAAATAAATTCGTGTTAATATCTGGGACAGAATACTTTATAGTTGCTTTGTGGATAGTCAATATACGCTGAACAATTCTCAAACCGAGGCCAAATCCGGTTGTCCCTTTTGAATTTTGACCACGCATAAAGGGCTGAAAGAGATTTTTTTGTTCTTCTTCATTTAATGTAATGCCTGTATTGGAAATTGAGATGATGAGTGCAGCATCATCTGAGCTTATTTTTACTTTCGCCTGTTTGTTATCGGAATAGACACAAGCATTTTTTAAAACATTACTCAAAGCTATTTCAAGCAGGTTTCTATTTCCTTTAATTTCTAGTGCGGTATCATCCAGGTTTTCGTTTTCTTCTATTTCAAATAAAACAACAAATTCTGGAAAGCTTTTGTTTAGATTTTCGATGACAGAAAACAAAATTTCATCCATTCGGTGTACTTCAGTGTTTTCGTGATTTGCATTGTCAATCTTAGATAAAATCAATAAAGAATTAATTAATTCCGTTAATTGATTGACATCAGATAAAATAGTTTTTAAGAACGATTTGTTTTCAGGAATTGTTTTGCTGTCTGAAACAGCATTCTCTATCTGAGAAGTAATTCTGGATAGTGGAGTTCTTAGTTCGTGTGAGGCATGTGCGGTAAATTCTTTTTGTTTTTGGTAGGAAATCTCAATTCTATCCATCATGAAGTTAAATTCATTGGCTATCAGGTCAATTTCATTTTTACTGCTTTTTGTTTCAACACGGTTGTCAAGATTATTTTCGTTTATGTTTTTTATTTTTTGATGAAAAGCATTCAGCGGATTCATAATTTTTCTGACCGCAAAGGAAGTAGCAACCCAGCAAACACAAGTAAAAAAGATATAAGATATAATTAAGGTATATCGCAGAAAAAGTAATTTCTTTTTTCCATAATCATCGGTTGCAGATATGAGGGCATAAAAATCTTTATCTTTTGTATCGTAAAAGACTCCATAAACTTCATAATCGCCCTGTTGCTTGAAGAACGTTTTGTTTTTCTTTAAATATTTTAAATCATCAACAGACCAGTTGATTTTAGCATCATCAATACTGCTGTATATAAGTTTATAATTAGAATCAAAAACCAAAGTCTTCTCATCATACAGTTTATTTATTGAGTTTTGATCAATGATTTTCAAAAGCTGATTGTCAATTTGCTTGACATTTACTAAAAGCTTAATGTTTGAAAGTGCTTTAATTTCTAACCGGTCACGGAATTCTTCTTTTCTGTAATTAGAATATAAAATGAATATCACAGTCGAAGCCAATCCAAAAAGGATTGTAAATAACAAACTGACTAAAAGTGATATCCTGTTTTTTAATGTCATTCCTGATCGCTTAAATAATAGCCATAACCAATTTTGGTCCGGATAAGTTTTGATTCGTGGTCTTTGTCAATTTTCTTTCTTAAAAAATTAATATAAACTTCAATTGTATTCTGATTGGTTTCTATATGGTAATCCCAGAGTTTTTCTGCAATAAATTGTTTCGATAAGACTTTGCCTTTGGCGTGGGCCAGAATCAAAATAAGTTTAAATTCTTTTGGTGTCAGCTTTATTTCTTCACCTGTCCGAAATACTTTCATCTCTTCCTCGTGGATTTCCAAATCCTGAATGGTGATTTTCTTTTCAATTTGCTGTGGAATTTCCTTTCTCCTTAATAAAGAAGAGATACGGGCATAAAGTTCTTCAAAATGGAAAGGCTTCACCAAATAATCATCTGCACCATTGTTAAAAGATGCTAGTTTATCTTCAATTTCGCTAAAAGCAGTCAGCATAATTATAGGCGTCTTTTTATCGACTTCCCGTATACCTTTGCAGACTTCTATTCCATTAGTTCCCGGAACATTAATATCCAGGATTATCAAGTCATAATCGTAAGGGAAATATTTTTTCAATAATAACGAGCCATCATAATAAGGAAAGCACTCAAATTCTTTCGAAGTAAAAAATGCTGAGATTTCTTTAGATAAAGTAAAATCGTCTTCGAGTAGTAAAATCTTCATGCTGTTTTGTATTTGTTAATCCGGTTATTTAATAGTAGCATCAAATAACCGAACCAACGTTTTATTTTTTTCTTATTTGAAATAAGAAAAAGTTTCATTATTTTCAATTTTCAATAATGATTCATAAATCAGCTGAATCACATTTTCTACATCTTCCCTGTGAACCATCTCAACAGTTGTGTGCATATAACGCAACGGCAGAGAAATCAATGCCGAAGCAACACCTCCATTACTATAAGCAAAAGCATCTGTATCTGTTCCTGTAGCACGGGAAGTAGCATGACGCTGAAACGGAATTTTATTTTCCTCAGCGGTTTCAACGATTAAATCACGTAATTTATTTTGTACTGCCGGAGCATATGCAATAACAGGACCTTTCCCCATTTTAAGATCGCCTTCCACTTTTTTATCAATCATAGGCGTTGTAGTGTCATGGCAAACATCAGTTACTATTGCAACATTTGGTTTAATAGTATGTGCAATCATTTCGGCACCACGAAGACCAATTTCTTCCTGAACAGAATTTACAATGTATAAGCCAAAAGGTAATTCCTTTTTGTTTTCATGAAGTAAACGAGCCACTTCGGCAATCATAAACCCGCCCATTCTGTTATCAATAGCACGGCAAACAAATTTATTTTCATTCAGGATCATAAATTCATCCGGATATGTAATCACACACCCCACATGAACACCCATTGCTTCAACTTGTTCTTTGGTTTCACAGCCCAAGTCAATAAAAATATTGCTG
>JBDTNT010000355.1:0-7765 GCA_039933615.1 Flavobacterium sp.
CTTTTTCTTCATTGAAGAATTTTACTGTACCTTCTTGCATATTATAATTATTTATTGTTTGTAAATATACTACATTTAGTAGTACAATACTGAAAAAGAACTACTTATATTTTAGTAGTTTATAAATTAAAAAATTGTTCACTCAAAATTGAATATCTGCATATTTGAAAATCAATGACTTCTATGTTAGAAATACATCCCATTAAACCTTGCGCCTGTACAAAAATATTAAAACTAAATCGTATTAATCCTATTTTTCCAGTCCCGAAACATCCAAAAGCAAAAGATTTCTTCCGTTTAAAACTCAATCCTATTGTTAGAAACTACTATTAATAGTTTTCAGAAAAAGACTTCAATTCTTTTTATTTTAAAGCTTCCAAAAGCTATTCAATTATTTTTTTTAATGCTTTTATAATTTCCCGATAACTATTTGGTTTTGTAAGATAGTCCAGTTTTTTAAAATTTTTGGTCAGTTCTTTCATTGCCTCGTCAGTATGTCCGGAATACAAAACCACAGGAATCTTTTTTAGTCCTTCAACATCCCGCAGGAGTTTCAGAAATTCATGCCCATCCAAATAGGGCATATTAAAATCCAGGAAAATAATATCCGGTAATTTTTTTGCTGCTTTAAGATTTTTCAAAGCTTGTAATGCGTTATTTTCAATTACGCAAACAAGTTTTTCATCAATTGTGTGCAGTGCCATAGAGAATATTTCTGCATCATCTGCATCATCATCTACCAATAGTATTTTTTTATATCGCATTCGGCTAAACTACAAACAATCTAAAAGTTCGGTTTTATATAATTTTAAAAAAAACTTATAGCATTCCAACTAAACTCTATATATCTCTTTTATTAGAAAAAAGATTGACAATTATTAAACAATCTATAAATCAATTCGGATTATAACATTAGAATTGGGGTTGTGACATTTTGAGAATAAAGTTAGCTCCGGGCTTAAAAACACCCTTGTTCGGACTACAATATTATTTTAAATACAAATGAAAAAAGCCCTGTGACCGATTCGCTTTTCAATTAGACAGCTAACGATCACAGAGCATTTTAAACTTTACAAATTATAGGAGACTATAGATAATTAAACCTATAGAATCTCATTAATGAATTATAACAAATCAAAACGATCAAGGTTCATCACTTTAGTCCAGGCTTCAACAAAATCAATAGCAAATTGTTCTTGTGAATCAGCACTTGCATAGACTTCAGCTATTGCTCTAAGCTCTGAATTAGATCCAAATACTAAATCAGCTCGTGTACCTGTCCATTTTTGTTCTCCTGTACTTCTGTCATGACCGGCGTATTCTTCTTTATCCTCTGCAACCGCTTTCCATGCAATTCCCATGTCTAATAAATTTACAAAGAAATCATTCGACAATACTTCCGGACGGTTTGTGAAAATACCTTTTTGTGATCCGTCAAAATTAGCATTCAAAGCACGCAAACCTCCTACCAATACTGTTAATTCCGGTGCAGTAAGGGTTAATAACTGCGCTTTATCAATTAAAAGAGCCTCAGTAGATTCCGAATATTTATTCTTTTTATAATTTCTAAAACCATCTGCAATAGGCTCCAGAAATGAGAAAGATTCTACGTCTGTTTGTTCCTGAAGCGCATCTGTACGACCTGGTGTAAAAGGAACTGTAATATTATTTCCACCCTCTTTTGCTGCTTTTTCAATCCCTGCACTTCCGGCTAAAACAATTAAATCGGCAAGAGAAACTTTCTTATTATCGGATTGTGCTGTATTAAATTCTCTTTGAATACCTTCCAATTCAACTAGAACTTTTTGTAACTGCGCAGGATTATTAACTGCCCAGTCTTTTTGAGGAGCCAGTCGGATACGGGCACCATTTGCACCACCGCGTTTATCGGAACCTCTGAATGTAGAAGCTGAAGCCCAGGCTGTTGAAACAAGTTCTGCAACAGTTAATCCTGAAGCAAGGACTTTTCCTTTCAATACTATAATATCTCCCTGATCTATTATTTTATATTCTGCTGTCGGAATAGGATCCTGCCAAAGTAATTCTTCGGAAGGAACGTCAGCACCAAGGTATAAGGCTCGTGGTCCCATATCACGATGTGTTAACTTAAACCACGCTCTGGCAAATGCATCAGCAAACTGATCCGGATTTTCCAGAAATCGACGCGATATTTTCTCATATTCAGGATCCAGTCGTAAAGAAAGATCAGTGGTAAGCATCGTTGGAAGATGTTTTTTTGAACTGTCGAAAGCATCAGGGATAATGGCATCTGCATTTTTTGCTACCCATTGATGTGCCCCTGCCGGACTTTTGGAAAGTTCCCATTCAAAACCGAAAAGGTTTTCAAAGAAATTATTGCTCCATTGAGTCGGTGTCGTTGTCCAGGTTACTTCCAAACCACTTGTAATGGCATCTTTACCTTTTCCGGAACCAAATTTATTATGCCATCCGAACCCCTGCATTTCAAGATCTCCTCCTTCAGGCTCTACGCCAACATTGTCAGATGGAGCGGCACCGTGTGTTTTACCAAAAGTATGCCCTCCCGCAATAAGTGCTACAGTTTCTTCATCGTTCATTGCCATACGAGCAAAAGTATCACGGATGTCTTTTGCTGCAGCAATAGGATCCGGATTACCGTCCGGACCTTCCGGATTTACATATATTAACCCCATCTGAACAGCAGCAAGAGGTTTTTCAAGATCACGCGTATGAATATCACCATCTGCATCATCATCAGAAGAAACTACAGCATGTTTGGCAGCACCTTCAGAACCGTGTGTATATCGCTCATCACCACCGAGCCATACTTTTTCTGATCCCCAGTAAATATCCTGTTCCGGTTCCCAGACATCTTCGCGGCCTCCTGCAAAACCAAATGTTTTAAATCCCATTGATTCAAGTGCGATATTTCCGGTAAGTATCATTAAATCAGCCCATGAAATTTTTCTGCCATACTTTTGTTTAATAGGCCATAGCAATCTTCTGGCTTTATCCAGACTTACATTGTCCGGCCAGCTGTTTAATGGTGCAAAACGCTGCTGTCCTGCTCCTGCACCACCACGACCATCACCTACGCGATAAGTTCCGGCACTGTGCCATGCCATACGGATAAAAAGACCTCCGTAGTGACCAAAGTCGGCCGGCCACCAATCCTGTGAATCAGTCATAAGGGCATGAAGGTCTTTTTTAACGGCCTCCAGATCAAGGCTTTTAAAAGCTTCAGCATAATTAAAGTCTTGCCCCATAGGGTTTGATAATGAAGAATGCTGGCGAAGCAGGCTCACCTTTAATTGGTTGGGCCACCAGTCTTGGTTTTTTGTTCCGGCATTTACTGCAGTAGCCTGTTTTTTACCTCCATTATGGAACGGGCATTTACTGATGTCATTTGAATTGTTTTCCATTTTTTTTAAATGAGTTTATTGTTAGTAATCAAATTTTATAAACCATGCATGTAATTAAAAAATCAGATTAATAGTACTTAATAAAGTACCTGAAATATAAAGTCTTTATTTTAGTTTTGTCATCAACCATTAAATAAGGAATTATAAAAGTATTAAAAGTACGCAAATTACTTTTTAAAGTAAAACTGATATTTTCTATTAATTGATAGCCAAATACTATTGCATTTCAATAACAATCGAGAAATTCTATAAATATTCAACAAAAAAAAGAGCTAAAATATTGACAACAATACTTTAACTCTTCTTTATTTAAATTTTAATCCCGCTATTCTTTTTTAAATTTCTTCATTACTTTCTTACCTATAAAGTACAAACCTATTAAAACAATAAAATGAACTAAATAAGATTTAGGCTCATTATTTCCATTTACTACAGAAAAAACACGGTTCCATCTTACCTTATTGATTCCACTTCCATCCTTATTCCAGCTAAACCATATAAACACCGGTTTACCCACTACATGATCAAAAGGCACATATCCCCAGTACCTTGCATCTAAGGAATTTTGGCGGTTATCACCCATCATCCAATAATAATCCTGTCTGAAAGTATAAGTAGTGCTTACTTTTCCATTAATTACAATTTCATTACCAGTGACTTTTAAGGTATTTTTTTCATACTCCTGTATAATTCGCTTATAAAAAGGAAGTGTCTTTATATTTAACGGAATAGTTGCGCCTTTTTTTGGAATGTAAATAGGTCCAAAATTATCAATGTTCCAGCCCAAAGATGGAATATGTGGAAAAACGTCTCCATCGGTTGCCTTTGGTAACAGATATTTTTTAACACCTTTTACTGTTGGATTATTTGCTATTAGCGCTGCCTCTTTTTCCGTTAAGGTCAAAAAATATTCTCCTTTGTTTGTCAGCGCAAAATCTCCATTTTCATACTTAATTCCTTCTCTGGCTCCATACCTGCTGACAAGGGCATCCTGACTAATCGCTTCTCCTTTTGTGTCTACAAAAAAGTTATACTGAGGTTTCGCACTCTCCGGTAATATGCTTAATTTTCCATTAATGTAAATATCCCCATCCCTAATTTCAAGGGAATCACCCGGTACAGCAACACATCTTTTTACCAAATTTGTTTTCTTATCAATAGGCTTATAATAATTTCTGTCCGGCTTAAAATTATCCATATCCCGCAGGGTATCAGCCGGCTGGTTGAATACTACAATTTCATTGCGTTCGATTTTTTCTATGGAAGGAAATCTGAAGTACGGCAATTGGAATTTGTTTAACAGTGATGTTTCCTTTTTAGTAAAATCATCATTAAACAAATAGGACTTTATACCTAAAAATGGAATTGTGTCATGCACCATTGGCAATGCAACTGTAGTCATAGGAGTTCTTGGACCAAAGTTAATTTTACTTACAAATAAAAAATCCCCAATTAATAAAGTCTTTTCTAATGATGAAGAGGGAATCGTAAAGGGCTGTATCACATAAGTATGAACTAATGTCGCTACAATAATCGCAAATAAAAGAGAACTTACAGTGTCTCCTGTTTTTGTCTGTGACTGCAGATTTCTATTCGCAATATAAGTTAGTTTGCCAGCCGTATAGTTTAGGAAAGTAATATAAAGTCCTAAGGTTAGTACTACTATTATCGTATCTAATCTGGAGTTTTTTCCAAAACTTCTAATGGTTTCTACCCAAACTACCGGAATCATAATAAGATTGATAATTGGTATAAAAAGCAAAAAAGTCCACCAGCGGGGGCGATTTATAATCTTCATTAGAATTACCAAATTATAAATCGGTATAAATGCTTCTGCAGGCTTTCTACCTGCTTTCAAATAAAGTTTCCAGGTAGATAATCCATGAACAATTTGCAGGATTAAAATAAAAATGAGCCATTCTGATAAATTCATAATTTGTTTTTATTTGTTGTTCAATTAAGTTTGAGTGTAAACTGAGATTTAAAAAAATGCAATCTGTACAGTAAATTTTATTGTATTCTTTTATATGTATCTTTTTATAAAATATGTTACAAATACTTGAATGTATTATGATTCTATAAAATTTTATTTTTAAAATGTAACTGAAAAAAAACAGGCTATTCTAATTTTATTTAAAATTAAAAAAGAAAGAAAATGATACAGTTAATACCCAACACACCAAATAATATTGCAGCTTTTCGGGCAACAGGAGAAGTTACTAAAGAGCACTTTCAAGATGTTGTACTTCCGGAAATAGACCGTCTGATCAAACATATAAACCATATTAATTTCCTGCTGGTTTTAGATACCGAATTAGAAAATTTCACAACAGGAGCCTGGGTTCAGGATGCACTGCTGGGCTTAAAAAACATTGCAAAATGGAACAGAGCTGCAATTATTACCGATTCTGATACTATCATTTCTTTTACGGATGGTTTTAGTTATCTGATTCCGGGAGAATTCAAAGGTTTTAAAAAAGAACAATATGATGAAGCAATAACTTGGGTTTCTGAAGAAACACTTTAATTAAATTGACAATGACAACAAATAAACAGGAGCAGATAATGAACGAATATCAATATTATACCCGTGTGCTGACTTTTATTACTTCAGCGTTATTTTTTATGAGTTTGGTATTAATTTCTTATCTGATTAATGCGACTTATTAATTAAATAAATTTTAAAATGAATTATTATGAGAGCGATATCGACAGAAATAATTGGCTTTGGGTGGATTAATATCCCCGTTAAATTATTCTCTGATATATTGTATTTAAGAAGTGCTATAAACTTTATTTAATAAATTAAACTTCGGTTACATAAAAATCTCAATATCAACTATCCACCCGTCTCACTGTTCGGAGCATCAACAGGCTTCGATTGCGAAGATCCCTTTTGGCGTAAGAAAACCGACAGCACAATAATGGCAAATACAGACAGGAATTCGCTCTGCCAGTTCTGAAACGATTCAAACCAAAAATGGGATTCCATCATATATTCTGAAAAAGAAACAGGAGGGCTTCCTTTTAGGATATTCATCGTATTTTCATCCATTAAACTTCCATAAAAATGAAGACAGAAGGAAGCTAAAAATAATAAAAACAAGCTGGTTGTCAGGGAGCTTTTGTAAATTTTAAGCCAGATTCCACCCTTTTTTACGGGCCATGGCGCATCTTTTCGATTTGGAGAGGGTTCCCGATCGACTTCTTCTTTTCCCTCACAGCTTTTTGATTCTGAAGATCCCTTTTGTCTCAGAAATATAGTAAGCCACACAAACAGTCCCATTTGCAGAAATTCACTTTCCCAATTCTCAAAAGTTGCTTCCAGAAAGTGCCCTGTGGAAAAATATTCTGGCATCGTTACCACATGGCCGCCATTTTCTGTGAGTTCCTTATTATATTCCTCAATACCAAAGAAAATCTGTCCGAGGAATGATCCTATGAACAATAGTATAAAGACCAGGGACAGACTATTTTGGTATATCAGTTTTTTCATGATAAGTTCTAAAATGAAATTTTATTATTTAAGAAAGTTTTTCTCTTTCCCAAAAACGATGTTTTCCCATCATTTTAATGAACGTATCGGGTAAACTTTTATCTCCTTTTTTCTCACTTGTAATAATGCCTTCATCAGCATTTTTATCTTTAGTTTTTGCGTTAGTGATAGAAAGAATATCAGTTCCTTCCCCTTCTGCAGCTATAAATTTACAGTGTTTGAAGGAATCATTGATAAATTCAGGAACTTCAGGGATATCCATAAGTTTCAGGATACCTTCCCCGGAAGGGATGAATACAGCATCAAATAATACCGAAGCTGCAATCAGGTAACTCTGGTCAACCACAATCTCATTCCCTTCCTCTGCAGTTATTTTTCCAAGGTGAGGCGCAATAATTTTTATTTGGGCACCGGCAGCTTCCAAAGCAGTTTTCATTGTATTTACGGAAGCCGCATTAACACCATCGGCACATAAAAAAGCAACTTGTCTGGTTGCAATCGTATTAGAAAGTGTTTTGTTTTTGAGCATGCTGAGGGCGTCAGAACTTTCTATGGATTGTTTTACTGCAGTTGGTTCCTGGCTATCGTCGGCATCTGCACCAACACCATGATTGATTGGTTTTTCTAAGGTAGCCGGAACTGTAGTTCCTAAACCTTTTGCCACTTTTGCCGCAAGTGTTGCATCTACTTTAGAAAGCAGTCCAAGCATTCTTTCGCGTATGGCGGCAGTTTCAACCTTACCTAATTCAAAGCGTAATGCTTTTACAATATGATTTTGTTCAACTGGCGTCTGACTGTTGAAAAAAAGTGTTGTGAAATATTATTTGGTTTGTTCCATCCGGGTATGTTGCTTCCACAGCATTAGCAT
>JBDTNT010000356.1:0-3675 GCA_039933615.1 Flavobacterium sp.
AATTTAACATTTGTTCGATAATTGAATTTGTAAATTTGAACAAAACAAATAAACTTAAGAATAATGAAAAAACTAATTATTGCATTAGCCATTTTTATGGCTCCCTTTGCTTCAGAAGCACAGATAAAAACACCACAAGCAAGTCCGAAGGCATATATCAAACAAACCGTTGGTTTAACTGATGTTGAAGTAACTTATTCAAGACCGGGTGCGCGAGGTAGAGCCGTATTTGGAAATCTGGTTCCTTTTGGGAAATTGTGGAGAACAGGGGCTAACGAAAACACAATCATCAATTTTAGTGATGATGTTGTAATTGATGGTAAAACATTAAAAAAAGGAAAATATGCAATTTATACAATTCCTAAAATCGAAAGCTGGGAAGTGATTTTTTATCTTTCTACAGACAACTGGGGATTACCTGAAAACTGGAATGATGCAAATGTTGCTTTGAGAACTACCGTTAAAGAAAATGCTTTACCAACTCCGGTTGAAACTTTTACAATTGGAATTAATGGTTTAGATCCAAATTTCGCTTTTCTTGAAATTGCATGGGAAAACTCACATGTTGCTTTGAAATTTGAAGTTCCAACTGCAAAAACAGCAACAACAAGTATCGAAAAGACTTTGGCCGGACCAAACGCAAATGATTATTTTGCAGCTGCACAATATTTATTCCAATCTAACGGAAATATTACTGATGCCAGAACTTATGTAGACAAATCTTTGGATATGAGTACTGATAAACCTTATTTTATTTTAAGATTGAAATCATTAATCCAGGCAAAACAAGGGGATAAAAAAGGAGCAATTGACACTGCAAAAGCTTCTTTAGCTGCTGCTGAAACTGCCAACAATCAGGATTATGTAAAAATGAACAAAGACAGCATCGCTGAGTGGAGCAGATAAAAATTCTTTGAGTTTTTGATGTTCAAAATAAAAAATCCAAATCCCAATAAAACCTGGGATTTGGATTTTTTTTATGCTTTACATAATCGTATAGTTGTATTTTTTTATTTCGAATTTTATGATTGGTGTGGCTCATTTCGTATGATTTATCCTTTGTCGAAATGACAAAATTGGACATAAACGGGAAACTTTAAACCTAAAACAAAAAAACAAAAGTCTTCAGTTCAAACTCGGCGGTTCGGGAATCCTGATTGTTTTCTTTTTCTTTATAAGTAATAAATAGAATGTGATTCCGCCTAAAATAATGAGTAAGGCAATCTGAAGCTGTCCTAAACTATTATTACCATTATACATCTCATTTGCGGCTTTTAATTTTGCTTTTCCTTCAATAATCTGAATTTGTGACAACAACTCCAGAGTTTTCAAAGCTTCATCACCAGATTGCGAAATCTTGTTCCAGTTTTTGTTTTGAGATTGTGTATGAATCTTTTTGCAAGAACTTAAAAACGCCTCAAAATAGATTTTTTCTTTTGGAGTTAAAACCGTTTTTGCATATAAATCATCTATAGTGTGAATGCTTTTTAAGGTATTTGTAATTTTGATTTTTTTGATACTATCGTTCAGATTAGGCTGTTCCGCTTCAGCTTTTATAGTTTGTAATTCTTTTGAATATTGAAAAATATAATGTGCCGCCACCAAACGGTCTTTATAAATGGCATTAATATTTTCGTTGACGTTTTTTGAGTTTTGAAGGGTATTGAAATTACTAAGAATAATAATAAGCATCACAACGAGCAAAATAAAAGCAGCTTTGGTTTTGTTGCTGTATTTTTTTAAATCTTTCATGGTGATACATTTTATCAATCGTTAGTTTCTCAAAGATAAATTAATTACAACCAGATGCAAGTATGTCTGAGTACTTATTACAAGGATAAGCTGTACATAGAATTATTGATTTTGCTTAATTAATCTTTGTGTTTCTCCATTTATAACATCAGCTGCCCGTGATAAGAAATAAGGACTTTGGCCTGTAATATCAAGGCAAAAACCGTAGGCCATTAATAAAATTATTTTTTGGTGCCTAATTTTTTTATAAAAACTAAAGTCCTAGCCCTGATGGGAGCGACATCCTTTTTCCTGCTTCTTTAGCAGGGAAAAGATACAGCGGACAGCAGGAATAGCTTCTTATTGAAATCCTCATTTTTTTTTAATTTTAAATTCTAATAAAAAAGGTGCTTCGGTTTCACACAGCATGGCAACCTGAAACGTGGAATTGGTACCTATTATTCTTCAATTATATTTCCCTTTTGTGCTCTGAAAAAAGTAATCTGCATTAATGAAGATAATACAATAGTCAAAATAGCGCCAATGAAATTCAGCCATAAATAACCCAATTTTTCCTGACCGCTTGGGTAAATATAAATCATGAAATAATAAATTACAAAAATGGTTATCTGACTGATAATAGCACTGTAAAACATTGCTTTTGCCTGAACGCGACGCAGGTAAAAACCAACGAGGAAGATTCCCAAAACGGTTCCGTAAAAAATAGAACCAATGATGTTTACCAATTGAATCAGGTTTTCAAACAAGGTACCAACACAGGCAAAAAGTATGGCAATAATACCCCAGAAAAGGGTGAAAAATTTGGTCGCATTTAAGTAATGCTTATCTGATTTTTCAGTTTTCAGGTTTCGTTTGTAAATGTCTATAGCCGTTGTAGAAGCCAAAGCATTCAGCCCTGAAGCGGTTGATGACATTGCAGCAGAAAGGATTACGGCCAGTAATAAACCGATAAGTCCTTTTGGTAAATAATGTAAAATGAAGTGAAAAAACACATAATCCTTATCATTAGTTTCACTGTTACTGTCGGCTTTCAAAATAATTTCCTTCGCACGGTCACGAAGGTCTTTTTCTTTATTGGATAAGGCAACCAGTTCTTTTCTCAAAATTGGATTGTCATAATCCTGATTCAGCTGATCGATGTACAGTAAATTGATTACTTTTTTATCTTCAGAAAGGGTATTCAGTTTTTTTTCTAAAACATGATACTCTTCTTTAAAAGCAGATTTTTCAATAACAATTTTATTGTTTGGATTGAAATTTAAGGGCACCGGATTGAACTGAAAAAATACAAAAACCATTACACCAGTAAGCAGTATGAAGAATTGCATTGGTACTTTTAAAAGTCCGTTCATAATCAGTCCCATCTGACTTTCGCGAATTGATTTACCTGATAAATAACGTCCAACCTGTGACTGATCGGTTCCAAAATAGGCAAGTGCCAGGAAAAAACCACCGGTAATTCCGCTCCAGAAAGTATATTTTTCTTCCGGATTAAAAGAAAAATCCACAATATTCATTTTATCATTTGCTCCGGCAATATGCAGGGCACTTGTAAAAGTCATATCGTTTGGTAAATAATGCAAAATCAGAAAAAAGGTGATAAACATTCCGGTCATAATCACGAACATCTGCTGTTTCTGAGTTACGTTAACCGCTTTTGTTCCTCCTGAAAAGGTATAAACAATCACCAGAAAACCAATCATGATGTTCATTAAGGTCAGGTTCCAGCCTAAAAGTGCCGATAAAATAATAGCCGGAGCATAAATGGTAAGTCCCGTTCCAAGACCTCTTTGTACCAGAAAAAGTATTGCGGCCAACGAACGTGTTTTGATATCAAAACGTTTTTCAAGAAATTCATAGGCTGTAAAAACTTTACTTTTATGATATAATGGAATAAAAGTAATGCAAATGACAATCATGGCA
>JBDTNT010000357.1:0-12326 GCA_039933615.1 Flavobacterium sp.
ATTGTGGTAATACAGTTTCCTCAACCATTCCGATTGCTTTATATGAAGCTCAAAAACAAGGAAAAACAGCTAATTGCAGAAACCTGATACTGGCGGGATTTGGAGTTGGATATTCCTGGGCAGCCTGTAATCTAATAGTAGAATAATGAAGCATTTAATTATAATAGGAGCAAGAGGTTTTGGACGTGAGGTATATGATCTCGCCATACAATGTGCCGGGTACAATATCGAATATGTCGTAAAAGGTTTTTTAGATGACAAATCGGATGCTTTGGAAGGATTCGAAAATTATCCTGAAATTATTTCGGCTGTAGAAGATTATCAAATTTTGGAAGATGATGTTTTCGTTTGTGCATTAGGAAGCATTAAATGGAAAAAACATTATGCAGAAATAATTCTAAGTAAGGGAGCACAGTTTATCAATTTAATCCATCCTTCAACAACGTTAAATACAAATGCTGTTGTTGGTACTGGTCTGATTGTTTTTATGAATTCCAATATTAGTAATGATTGCACTATTGGCGATTTTGTTACCATACAGGGCTATGTAGGCTTAGGACATGATACAAGAATTGACAAATGGTCACATTTGAGTGCTTATAGCTTTACGGGAGGTTTTGTAGTGCTGGAAGAAGAAGTTTGTCTAAACACCAGGGCAACTGTTTTACCACATGTAATTGTCAGTAAAGGAGCAACTGTCGGGGCTTCGAGTCTGGTTATAAAAAATGTAAAAGAAGGAATTACTGTTTTTGGTGTTCCTGCAAAGAAGCTGGAATTCTAAAACAAATCAGAAAAATATAGAAGTAAAAAAATAAGTCTCTGTTATTGCAACAGAGACTTTATTTTATAATTTAGTTTTTCAAAAAAAGAAGCATCCTTAGATCGGATCTTCAGAATCTGCTTATTTAGTATTTTTTGAATGTCAGAATCAAAATAGGTTTTCAGCTTATTCAGAAAATTAATCATGATCACTCTTTGTTCTGCGTCTTTTTTAGAAGACCAGTAAGAAGTGTTATGAATGCGGTAAACAGACATAAGTTTATCCATGTATTTTATTTTTCCATGCTGTGCATTTAGCATGTGCAGAAAATAATCGCCAATAGGAGCCTCGCTAAAGTACTGTGGTAATTCCCCAAAAAGATGGTTACGATAAACAACACTTGGTGTGTGGATATAGTTGTTTTTGGCAAGATCCTTAATTGTCGAAACCTCCGGAATTTTTTTTCTTGGGTTGTCTTCTTTCATTTCCGTATCGGTTAGCAAATACACGTTATGAAAGCAAATACTGAAATCAGAATTGGCTTCTAAAAACCCCACCTGTAAACTCAGTTTTTGATCGTCACACCAATAATCATCACCTTCGCAGAGTGCGATATACTTTCCGGAAGCTTTCTCCAGTGCAGAAACAGAATTAGGCATCATTCCTAAATTAGTTTCATTATTATAGTATTTAGCCTTATGTCCGTTAGGATTACTGGCTAATGTTTCTTTAATAATAGCGTCGGTATCATCGGTTGAATTGTCATTTGAAATAACAAGTTCAAATTCAAAATCAGTATTTTGAGACAGAATACTTTCTATAGCCTGCTTAATATACGCAGAGTGATTATAGGTAATCATTACAACACTTACAAACATAGTAGTCAGGTTATTTTTTATTAAAAAGTTGTTTTACATCTTCGATCATCCTGCTTTTTTCATTCATAACAAAAGTTCTAAAAGCTGAAAATTCCTGAAAAACCTCTTCGTAATTATTCATTGTATGATTAATTAATTCCGTTACTTTTTCGGGCTGCCTGTCATCTGCGCCTAATTTATATTTTTCCGGTATTCCCAAATCTTCCTTAAATGCCGAAGTACCGTCACGGCCTGTTAACAGACAAACGCCGGAAACAAGACCTTCTCTTGGAATTTTATCACGTCCGGGGAAATAACCAAAATCAATATGAAGCTTCGTTTTTCGCAACGTATCTCTCATTTGTTCTCTTGTCATACCTGATAATGGAGTCCATTGGTATTGAGGAAGAAGTTCCATGTATTTTTCGATCTTATCCAGTCCTTTTTTAGGATTGTAAGTAATAATATTTTCTTTTGGAAAAGTATCAGGAAGATTGTCAAAGAAAAGCTCCGTTACATAATCGCATAAATAAGCGATTTCATTGTCTAGTTTTTTGGTCAGTAAAAACTCTTTTGTTCTTTGGGACTGGTACCAGTGCGTTACCGTTTTATTGGGTTCAAAACGATATTCAGTATGTTTGTAAGGAACAAAAATCTTTCTGATCCAGTTTTTCTTTTTCTCTCTGCTGTTCATTAAAACCTCATAAAAATCAAGGCTTAACCACCATATTTTTTTCTGTGACAAAGGATATTTTGCAATAAGGTTTGTCATTGATTCCGGTATTATTATAACATTATCTTCACTGTCTTTTATTCTTCTTACATAAGGAACATTATAATTTTTATAAAAAGGATGCACAGGATCTTTTTTATATTTAGTGTATAACATTTTTGCATTATAGCCCAATGAATTGAGGATGTAACCTAACTGATGTAATGCTTCAGGCCCTCCGGTAGCTTTTTTAGGAGGACAGATAATATATATATTTTGTGACATGGTTATTTTGGAATATTATTATAAACTACATTTTCAATCCAGCCCTCTAAAGTGTATTTGTTAAAAATGTCTTCCGGTATTTTTTGATATTCTTTTTCGAAAAAAGAAACCGGTATATCAGGATTTTTTTCATCAATTACCAGAATGTTGTTCGGATTATAAAAGTCATAATTTACGATATCGGCATTGGTAGTAATTAACTTTTTCTGAAGCCCAATACTTTCAAATACCCTGAATGTTAATCCGATTTGTTTTTTTCGGTTAATATCAAGCAGGACCTGAGAGCGGTTTATGTATTCGTTTATTTCTGATAATGGAATATGATTGGTAATAAATTCAATCGTTGAAGTCCTTCTTTGAAACTTTTTGTTATAGACAAATATCTTATGCGTAATATTTTTTGCTTTTAAATCAGTGGCAATTTTCGAAAGAATGGAAACCCTTTTGTCTTTTGATATAATATTAAAAACCTGATATTCAAATGGTTTTTCATTTCTTACACAGGTGGAGTTGTAAATCCAATTGGTTCCGAATTTCAGATTGTATTTTTTGCAGTCTTCTTTTTCAAAAGAATACACTTCATCAAAATGCGGAATAACGCGAATTATTTTTGGGCATCGGTTTGTATTATCATTAAAATAAGCAATTGTTTTTTTTCCGTATTGCTTTAATTCTGCTACACTTTTGGGATCGATGAAGTCTCCTTTAATCACTACGATTAAATCCTGGAGTTTATTAATTTCTTTTAGGTTTTCAATTATTTTTTTGCCAAAATACATTGTTTTAAGATTTTTCTTAAGGAATGTTTTGAGGAAAAAATTATAAACTCTGTACAGTATACTGGAGTATTTGTACTCGTATTTGTTAAAATTAATGTGGTGTACATTATGGCCCTGTTTTTCTAAGGCAGTAGCAATATGATTATTGAATCCCCAATTATCAAGGCTTATTAAGGTTATATGCATAATGTATATTTGTTGTAACGGTGATGCGAAATTAAGAAAAATTTAACAATAAAAGGGGAATTGTTAATTTGTTTACTTTTTTAATTTTCTTCTGTTTTCAGGACTACAAAAATCGAACCAGTATTTAGTTATTTAGTATAATATTTTTTTATAAACATTAAAATATTCGGCTGCGGATGTTTCCCAGTTGAAACTTGCAGCTCTTTTCTTTATAAGCGCTTCTTTTTCGGTTTTATTGTTTTCATACTCGTTTAAACCCGTAAACAAAACACTTTTCATGTATTCCGGATCAAAATTGGTCCAGTAATTAGATTCATTTCCACCGATTTCGGGAAGAGAAGTCCGGTCTGATAAAAAGGTAGGCTTCCCAAAACTCATTGCTTCAACAGGAGGAAGGCCAAACCCTTCACGAATAGATGGGAAAAGAAAAGCAGTACAGTTTTGCATATAAAACTGCTTTCCTTCATCAGATACTTTTCCTGTTAAAAAAACCTGATTGGACAAACCATTATCTGCAATCATTTTTTTGATTTCCTCGCCGTATTTTTTATTGTTATTTCCTGATATAATTAAATTGAAATCTTTAATGAATTTCATCATATTGATAATAGATCCGTAATTTTTTCGCTCTATAAAATCTCCTATTGTATAGAAAAAAGGTTTGTCTGCCGGAACATTAGGAATATAGGCTGACGTATTTAATATGTTCGAAATTGGATTACCATTATAAATGACATATTCAGGAACTTTCGGCACATCAAAAAAATCATGCGTCTGTTTTTTTGCAAATTCAGAGATATAGGTAATTGCAGTAGCTTTTTTTAATTTAATCTCAAAAAGTTTACTTAATTCCGGATTGTAATCTGAAGATCCTTCTTCTATAAAATGAATATCATGAACGGTAAGCAAGTACTTATTGCAATGAAAAGGCTCCACTTTTGTATTTTGATTTACAGAATGCCATAAATCATATTTCTTTCGGTTTCTGAAAAAGCCTAATCTTGATAAGCTGGTATATTTGTGATAATTAAATTTTTCGCCAAATTCACTTTCAAGCAATTTTACATCTTTAGCATTTAATATTAGTTTCATATTTTCAAAATCCAACGCCGACAATCCCTTGATTAACTCATAGTTAAAAGTTCCTAAACCGCCCGCTCTGTTGTTGATGTTATGAGTTTCTAAAAAAACACTCTGATGATGTGGCATTAAATTTTTTTTACGAAAATACAATATTAATTTGAGGAATTAAATTGTATCCGTACTTTTGTTCGTTTATAACCAGACCCAATGAATTTTAAAATAAATCCGATTTTTGCTGACGAAACTGCATCGATACTTGATATTATTAAAGCGTTTAATAACTCAGGAACTATCTTTGGTAATGGACAACGTAATATTATAAAGCTATTTGAATTTAATAATAAAACGATAAATATAAAGTCGTTTAAAATTCCAAATCTAATCAACAAAGTAGCTTATAAGTATTTTAGGAAATCAAAAGCAAAACGCTCTTTCGAATATGCTACAATTTTGTTGGAAAAAGGAATTGGAACTCCGCAGCCCATTGCATTTCTTGAAAAATTTAACTGGCTAGGACTTAGGGACAGTTATTATGTAAGTGAACATTTGGTTACAGAATTGACTTACCGGGAACTGGTTGAGATCCCGGATTATCCGGATCATGAAAATATATTAAGACAATTTACCCGATTTAGTTTTGACCTCCATGAAAAAGGGATTGAGTTTCTGGATCATTCACCGGGAAACACTTTAATTAAAAAGAGGACACAAGATACATATGATTTTTTTCTGGTTGATTTAAACAGAATGGAATTTCATGAAACCATGAGTTTTGAAATGCGAATGAAAAATTTGTGCCGTCTGACCCCGGTAAAAGAAATGGTTGCCGTAATGAGTAATGAATATGCGAGATTATACGGAGAATCAGAGCAAAAAACATTTGATACTTTATGGAAATATACAGCTGATTTTCAGGAACAATTCTATAGAAAAAAGCGTTTAAAAAAGAAACTTAAATTCTGGAAAAAGTAGTGATTTTTTGTAATTCTCTATAACGTATAAAAATACTGTACGCATTTAAATAACATATTGTAATTCCTTTTGCCCCGTCCAAAAAACCAAGACGAACTATAAATTGATATAAAAAAGTATAAAGAGGATGGAAAATCATCAGTAAATAAGATGGTTTCTGTCCTTTTTTTAGTTTTTCATTTGCCTTTAATATGCCATATTGGTGCATTTTCTTTTTATAATCCTCGTAATTCGTATAGGAATAATGAATTAATTTGTTTTTTAAAATAGAAATCTCCCCATCTACGATTAGCTTCTCATGAACCATCCTGTCTTCCGTATACCTGCAATTGGTTGTATTAAAAAGCCTGAAAATTTTATCGGTCTGCCAGCCGCTAAAACGCAATTTCATGTTTTTGAACATAAAAGTACGATACATTAAATAAGCACTGGCTGGATTGGGATTGTTTATTGTAGCGATTATTTCAGTTTTCAGATCTGGTGTCAAGCGCTCATCAGCATCAATAAATAAGATCCAAGGGTATTTTGCCTGATCTAATGCGAAATTCCGTTGTGAAGTGTAGTTAATAAATTGATTCTGGATTAAACGAACCTCCTTAAATGATTCAATTATGGTAACGGTCCGGTCATTACTATAGGAATCTACCACAATTATTTCATCAGCAAAATCGATATCCTCAAGTAGTGATTTTATATGCAATTCTTCGTTGAGAGTAATAATCAAAACGGATAGCTTTTGCTTTTCAGTAGTATTCATCTAATGATTTTTACTGTTCTAATTTTTATAGTCCTGAAAATAACTATCCAGTTTTTCAAGCATCAGCGGTAAAGGATATTCAGCATAATATTCAAAAGTGTGCTCTTTTATATATTGCTCTGTATGCTGCTCGTATATTTCCGGTTTTAAATCTTTTAAGTGAACAGAAGAGTGTTTGGCTTCATTTTCAAATAATTGCCAGGTCTCTTTTCGTACAGATGGCGTAAATATAGAGAAAGTCGGAATGTCAAGAGCTTTAGCCATATTCACAGCCCCGCCTTCATTTCCGATCAGCATGTCACATTGTGAAAGTAAAGCCAGAAATGGACGTAATTCGGTACAGTATAAATCAAAAATAATATGTTTTTTAGTTTCTTCCGTGCAATAATTATACACCTCAAGAGCCAGTTCTTTTTGATCCGGGATATAATTAAAGATGATTTTGGCATTGGTTTTAGCTACTGTAAAATCAATGATTTTTGCCATGCCTTCCAATGGATAGGTTTTGTAGACCTCACTTCCTAAAATTCCAAACATAATCAGAGGACTTTCTGAGGTATTGATGTTGTAGCTTTTTAAAAGCTTTTTGGCCTCTTCAATTTCAGCTTCTTTTAAGAAAATTTTCGGTTTTACATCTGTGATTTTTTCAGAAATAAAAGGTTTAAGAAGCAGCAGTCTGTTTTCGATTGCCAGTCCGTGTTCAGATTCTATGGCATCAAAACGTTCATAGCTATAATTGTAAAAAATATTGGAATACCATTTATGATATGAAACTTTATATTTTGCTCCTGAAAATAAGGTAATTAAATTGGTCTCTAACTTTGAGTATACATCAATTACAGCATCATATTTTTTTCTTCGAATCTGAAAAATAAATTTAAATAAAGAAGGAATGGACTTCCTTACCTTATTTGTCAATGGAATAATAGTGTCAATATTTGGATTTTCTTTTAGTACATCTACAGAATTTGGATAGCACATATAATCTATTGCCGCCTCCGGAAACTTTGTTTTTAGGTTGTTACAAATTATGGTACTGGTTAATACGTCTCCAATTCTTTTTTGCTGAATGACTAATATTCTCATTTAATTTAAGATTCAATTTGAAGGCTAAATTACAAACTATTTTATAAAGTGCACAACCGTATGAGGAGAATAAGCCCAAACTAAATTAAAAAAGTTATATTTTTGTAGCTCATAAATTAAATTTCACAATGAAGATTAGCGGTTTGGTTATTACTTTTAATGAAGAGAAAAACATTGGTAAATGCATTGATGCTTTGCAAAAAGTTTGCGATGAAGTAATTATTGTAGATTCGTTCAGTAAAGACCGTACGGTTGAAATTGCTAAAGAAAAAGGCGCTATAGTTATCGAACAGTCTTTTTTAGGAGACGGTCCGCAACGGACACATGGTTTGCCGTATTGTAAAAATGACTGGATTCTGAATCTCGATGCAGATGAATTTCTTGACAAAGATGCGGAGGAATTTATACGTAATGAAAAATATTTAGAAGGGAATTACGATGCCTTTAGTTTCAGGGTCAAAAACTTTTTAGGAGATAAGCTGATAGATTTTTCTGGCTGGTATCCGGACAATAAAGTTCGTTTTTTTAATAAACAGACAGCAAGACCATCAGATTCTATAGTACATCAGAAAATAATCACTCAAAACGAGAAAAGAGTAGCGGTACATATTCTGCACTACGGATGGGATTCTTTAGATCAGATTATTGCCAAAAAGAATCAATATTCAGGCTGGCATGCACAACAATTGTTTGATCAGGGAAAAAGGATCAATTCTTTTAAGCCTGTCCTTAATGGTGCGGTCGCTTTTATTCGTTGCTATTTTTTTAAGAAAGGAATATTCAATGGTGTCGACGGCTTGTCGATTGCAATGATTCAGAGTTTTTTTTCCTATATGAAATATGCCAAACTCCTGAAGCTTCAGAAAAAATAAACCTTCATTTTTTGAAAGAATTAAATGAAAAAAATCCAGATTCCGGTCATTAAAATGATTAGAATCTGGATTTTTAAATTGAAAATTGATATATCTGAATTTTATACGGCTACGTCATATTCGCGTAAAGCATTATTCAATGAAGTTTTTAAATCAGTAGAGGGTTTACGGGTGCCAATAATCAATGCACAAGGAACCTGAAATTCTCCTGCAGCAAATTTCTTAGTATAACTTCCTGGAATTACAACAGAACGAGCCGGAACATAACCTTTCATTTCAACAGGTTCGTCACCGGTAACGTCTATGATTTTTGTAGATGCAGTAAGACAAACATTGGCTCCAAGAACAGCTTCTTTACCAACATGTACACCTTCTACAACAATACAACGGGAACCAATAAAAGCACCATCTTCAATAATAACCGGAGCAGCCTGCAAAGGTTCTAAAACCCCGCCAATACCAACACCACCGCTTAAGTGAACATTTTTACCAATTTGTGCACAACTGCCAACAGTAGCCCATGTGTCAACCATAGTCCCTTCGTCAACATAAGCTCCGATGTTTACATAACTAGGCATCAGAATAACACCACTGGAAATATAAGCTCCGTAACGTGCCACTGCATTTGGTACCACACGAATTCCTTTTTCAGCATAACCTCTTTTCAGTAACATTTTATCATGATATTCGAAAATACCGGATTCTAATGTTTCCATTTTTTGAATTGGGAAATACATTACAACTGCTTTTTTTACCCATTCGTTTACCTGCCATCCGTCACCAACCGGCTCAGCAACACGTAATTTTCCTGCGTCTAATAGTTCTATAACTTCTCTGATAGCATTAGTTGTGGTAGTTTCCTGTAGTAAAGCTCTGTTTTCCCAGGCTTGTTCAATTATCGTCTGTAAAGAATTCATATAGTTTTAATTTTTTGCAAAGATATAGTATTTGACGAAAAGCAAAAAAGTAAAACCATTTGAAAATGTTACAGGTGTAACTTTTTGTTTTTAATTTGATAAATAAAAATTTGAGTTGAAACCGAATTCAAAACGAAGAATCTTCCCTGCATATTTTTTGCTTCCATAATATGATAAAAGTCAGATTCTGTGTTTTTAGTTCTAATTAGTTTTGCTCCATAATTCAGGAATCTTAAAATCCGGATTATCAATACCAATTTCCAATCCAAAATAAACAAATTAATCTGCTAAGAATATGAATCAGGAAAATCAGCTTCAGGGTCGAACTATTATTGATAAAGAAGTTTCGTGGGATAAATCCCGGGTTATTATGAGTAAAACCAATGCTTTTGGTATCATAGAATACGCAAACGAAGTTTTTATAGATGTTTGCGGTTACGAAGATTACGAACTTATGGGGCAGCCACATAATATTATCAGGCATCCGGATATGCCGAAAGTAATTTTCAAAGTACTGTGGGAGAATCTTAAAGCAGGTAAAAACTTTCATGCAATTGTAAAAAACCTCGCTAAATCCGGAAGGTACTATTGGGTAATTACAGATTTTGAAATCGCCAAAGATCAAAATGGTGTTATCGTAAATTATTTCGGAAGAAGACAGGCAGTTCCTCAAGAAGTGATCGCAATGCATATTGAGCCTTTGTATAAAAAATTACTGCAAATTGAAAGTGTAAGCGGAGTAGAGTTTAGTGAAAAATACTTAATAGGATTCTTGGAAGAAAAAAAGAGATCCTATGTTGAATATATCAAAGAGTTAATTGTAGAACATCAAAACGCACAATCAAAAGCTGCTCATCACCAAGAAGTGGAAGAGGAAGATGAGAGAGGTTTTTTTAGTCGGCTATTTGGTAGATAATCCCACTTTTTTTAGGTTTTAAATGTTGGAGGAGTCCGTTTTGAGAAATCAAAGCGGATTTTTTTATAAAATGAAATATTTCTTTATCAGGTTTGTGAATTTTCCTTTCTATCTTTGATAAAAATTACAAAATGCCAAGAATCCTCTCTATAGATTACGGACAAAAACGTACCGGAATTGCCGTTACCGACGAAATGCAGATTATCGCTTCAGGGTTAACAACGATTCCAACAAGCACTTTAATAGACTTTCTGAAAGATTATTTTATTAAAGAAAAAGTAGAAGCAGTCCTGATAGGCGAACCTAAGCAAATGAACGGGCTTCCGTCTGAAAGTGCTCCGATAATTAAAGGTTTTGTAACCCATTTTTCGAATATTTTTCCGGATATGAAAGTAGTTCGGGTTGATGAACGATTTACTTCAAAAATGGCCTTTCAGACCATGATAGATAGTGGATTGAGTAAAAAACAACGCCAGAATAAAGGATTGATTGATGAAATTTCTGCGACAATAATGCTTCAGGATTATCTTTCTTCCAAACGGTTTTAGAATTTTACTTTTCTTTAACCTTTTTCATTTTATTTTTTAGAAAATCATAACTTTTATCATGTGAAATTAGTTTTTTTTTGCAATTATAAAAAGTACCTTTGCATTTTAAAATAAATACTGTTATGCCTGACGAAACAATACGTTCAAATAGTGAAGTAGTACTCATTGGAGCTGGAATTATGAGTGCCACTCTTGGATTAATTTTGAAAGAGTTACAACCAGATATTAAAATTGAGATTTACGAAAGATTAGATGTCGCTGCAGCCGAAAGCTCTGATGCCTGGAATAATGCAGGAACTGGACACTCTGCCTTTTGTGAACTAAACTACACTCCCGAAAAGGCTGACGGAAGTATTGATCCTAAAAAAGCAATAAGTATTGCGGAATCCTTTGAAGTTTCCCGCCAGTTTTGGTCGTACTTAGTGCAGCAAAATAAAGTTCCGTCTCCGGAAAACTTTATTAAAAGCGTTCCCCACATGAGTTTTGTCTGGGGAGAGAAAAACGTAGAATATCTTAAAACACGTTTTGAAGCTTTACAAAGCAATCCAATTTTTGCTCAAATGTCTTTTAGTACAGATTTTGAACAATTAAAAGAATGGATGCCCCTTGTCATGGAAGGCAGGGGAAATAATGAAAAATTAGCCGCTACACACATGCCAATCGGTACCGATGTGAATTTTGGTGCATTGACCAGAAGCATGTTCAATTATCTGGAAAAACTGGATGGTGTGTCTTTATACTTTAACCATGAGGTTAAAAAATTGAGACAGCGGGAAGATAAATCATGGAGAATTAAAATTACCGATTTGTCGACAGGACAAAAAAGAAAAGCATATACCAAATTTGTTTTTATTGGAGCAGGTGGTGGTTCATTGCCCTTGTTGGAAAAAGCAGATGTTCCGGAAGGAAATGGTTACGGAGGTTTCCCGGTAAGTGGACAATGGCTAAAATGTACAAATCCGGAGATAATTGCAAAACATCAGGCAAAAGTGTACGGAAAAGCAAGTGTCGGAGCACCTCCAATGTCTGTTCCCCATATTGATACACGTGTAATTGATGGAGAAAAAGCACTTCTTTTTGGGCCTTTCGCCGGATTTTCAACACGTTTCTTAAAAAATGGATCTTATCTTGACTTGCCATTATCAATAAAAGCAAATAATTTAATCCCAATGTTATCAGCGGGATTCCATAATATCCCATTAACTAAATATTTAATCGAGCAGGTACGTCAGTCCCCAAAAGACAGAATGAATGCACTACGTGAATATTTACCAACAGCACGTTCTAAAGACTGGAAATTAGAAAGAGCCGGACAACGGGTACAGGTTATTAAAAAAGATGAAAATGGTGGCGGGGTTTTAGAATTCGGAACAGAAGTGATCAATACACATGACGGAACTTTAGCGGTATTGTTGGGAGCCTCTCCGGGAGCCTCTACAGCCGTTTCAATTATGATTGATTTAATTAGCAGATGTTTTACAAATCAGTTAAAAACACCTGAATGGGAACAAAAAATGAAGAATATGATTCCTTCTTACGGTACCACTTTAAATGATAAGCCGGAACTTTTAGCAGAAACCAGAAAACATACTTCTG
>JBDTNT010000358.1:0-5008 GCA_039933615.1 Flavobacterium sp.
GTTCTGAGGTTCTGAGGTTCTGAGGTTCTGAGGTTCTGAGGTTCTGAGGTTCTGAGGTTCTGAAAATCTTTGATTTTCAGAATTTCTTTTACATCTCACATTTCAATTTTATAAAAAAAATTTCACATCTAAAGCTACTTTTTCGCTGACAGATAAACTCCTATCAGGATAATAAAGGCTCCGAAAAACTGTATTGGTGTCAACATTTCATTATCTAATAATCCCCAGAAAAATGCTACTATCGGAATTAAATATGTTACCGATGTTGCAAATACGGGTGAGGACATTTGTATCAGTTTAAAGAAAACAACATTTGCGATCCCTGTCCCTAAAACACCCAATATCATCACAAAAAGAATAGAGTGTTGTGTAACTTCTAAATTTATTCTTTGTGTAATATCTGTTGTACTTAAAATGAGTAATGCCGGTATAAGTAAGACAGCGAAATTTCCTGTTGTAATACTTAAGGAATTTAAATCCGATAAATATTTTTTAATCAAATTGACATTCAAAGCATAACAAATAGTTGCGATTACTACTAAAATCACATAATAATAGTTTTGTCCGGGATGTGTTGAAGCACCGCTTAAAACCAGCAGCAGACAACCAATTAATCCAATAAAAACACCCAGAATTTGTCTTTTTTGAAATTGGATTCCAAAAGCAATTGTTCCCAAAACTAATGTATTTAATGGTGTAAGCGAATTTAGAATGGCGACTATAGAACTATCTACTTCTGTTTCTGCAATAGCAAAAAGATAGGCCGGAATACAAGTTCCAAAAAGTGAAGTCAAGGCAACAAACTTCCACTGGTGACGCGAAATCTTCCTCAGACTTTTAAATCCTACAAGCAGAAGAAATAATGCAGCGAAAATAATTCGGAACGAACCTACCTGAATTGCGGTTAGCCCCACTAATCCTCTTTTGATTAGGATAAAAGAGCTGCCCCAAATTAATGAAAGCACAAATAAATAAATCCACTTTGACTGTTTTGCATCCATAAACTGTATTTTACTGCAAATTTGTACTATTTTTATGAACTGACCTTCTGTTTTTTATTAATTTTGCAAGAAGCTTAGTAGCAATTTAAAATCATATATAATGAAATTTACAAAAATCATAGCTTCTGCAGCAATAGCAGGTTTAGTATTAGTTGGATGCAAAAAAACAGAATCTGAAAAAATCATACCGGTAACAGCTGAAACAAAAGTACCAAAAGAACCTGTAGTAATTGCCGCTGAAAATGTACAGACTGCGAGTTTTAATATTGAAGGTATGACTTGTGCTGTCGGATGTGCAAAAACTATAGAAGAAGAATTATCTAATCTGGACGGAGTTGAAAAAGCGGCGGTTGATTTTGACAAAAAAACTGCAACCGTAACTTTTGACAAAACCATTCAAAATCCTGAGAAACTAACAAAAGTTGTTCAGGAAACCGGAGACGGAAAAACATACAAAGTTTCGAATATGAAATCATAATCGAAATTATTTAGCATAAAAAAGCATCCGGTCCGGATGCTTTTTTATGGATTTTATTTAGTTCAATTTATTTCCACTTCAGGGTTTCCATAAGCTGTCGCATATCATTTTTGATATAACTCGCAGCAGGCATAATAGAATCAAAATTAGGTTTTGCATAAAAATAAACCGACCCTGTTATAAAATGTTTCGTGCTGTCTGTAACATAAAATTGTGAATTTGTAGCAGCATTTCCATCAACCTGGTAAAACATTCCGTAAACTTTCTTTTCAGGGTTTAAATAGGGCTGTTCTAAGATATCATCCGCTTTTATTACGTGTTCGTAAGTTAACTTCTGGGCATCTTTTAGTAATTTCTCGATATTATTATTAACGGGCTTGTAAGTCAGATATATAGTCGCTTTCATTTTCGGATATGTAATTGCAAAACCACAATTTTTTTCTCCCTTGATTACAGCACCTTCATTCATTTCAAAAGTAAACGGACAATTATTTTCAAAATTTACGTATTTCGCTTCCGGATAATCTAATCGCAAGTAACTCGACGGCTTAGGCAAAGTCTCCTTTTTACAACTTAGTATTGTAAAAATAAGTACAATTGTTAGTAGTGAAATTATTTTTTTAAGCATTTTATTCTAAGGTTACTTTTATTTGTTTTACACGTTTTTTATCGACTGCTTCTACTGTAAAGACACAGTTTTCAAACGTTACTTTCTGATCTTTTTTAGGGAAATTACCCAGGATTTCTAAAATAAAACCGGCCAGTGTTTCTGCTTCACCTTTGCGGGATTCAAAAACATCTTCATTGACTTCAACAATCCTGTAAAAATCTTTCATGTTAATCTTTCCTTCAAACAGAAAATTCTTTTCATCTATTTGGGAAAAGTTCAGATTCTCATCGTCAAATTCATCACTTATATCTCCAACAATTTCTTCGATAACATCTTCTAAGGAGACCAATCCTGATGTCCCACCGTATTCATCCACTACAATTGCCAAATGACTTTTGAGGCTTTGAAAATCCTTCAATAAATTATCCAGTTTTTTATTCTCCGGAACAAAAAAGGCATCTCTTATCAATGATGTCCATTCAAATTCTATTTTATCAATATGAGGCAATAAATCCTTAACAAACAGAACGCCTTCAATCTGATCAATATTATCTTTGTAAACCGGAATTCTTGAAAATCCTTTTTCGATTATTTTTGGACAGATCGACTGAAATGATTCTGAAATTTCCAAAGCAAAAATATCAATCCTCGGGCTCATCACCTGTTTCGTGTCAGTATTTCCGAAAGAAACAATTCCTTCCAGGATCTTTTGTTCTTCGCTTGATGTTCCTTCAGAATCAGTAAGCTCCAATGCCTGTGACAATTGATTAATTGAAAAATTATTTTTTTGCTTCCCTAATTTATTTTGCAAATATATGGTAAGGCTGCGCATAGGCAAGCTGATAGGCGAAAGTAATTTATCTAAGAAAGCAACCGGATAGGCAACCCATTTTGCAAATTTTATATTGTTTCTGCTGGCATATACTTTTGGCAAAACCTCACCAAACAATAAAATTAAAAAAGTCACCAGAATTACTTCTAAAATAAATTTAACAGCCGGCGATTCTACATTCGCAAAAACATTCTCACCTATAAAGGAAAATAAAATAACGACTCCAATATTAAGAAAGTTATTGGCTACTAATAATGTTGCTAAAAGTTTTTTGGGTTTATCTAAAAGATTAGAAATGATTTTACCTTTTGAAAGATTTTCCTGGAGCGTGTCGTCAATATCTTTTTGAGACAAAGAAAAAAGTGCCACTTCGGCACCTGAAACAATTGCTGATAAAAACAGCAAAATAAATATTCCGACAAAACCAATTATTAAATTGATGTCTAAATTTGTACTAAAAAGTAAACTGGGCTCCGGGTCCAAACTGAAAAAAATTAGTTAAACAATCAAAAAGGCAAGTCGTTTATAGGCAAGTCTTCGTTCGTCGCGTCAAAGTTAGTGTTTTTTACGGATTCTGAATCGGAATTAGGTTTATGTAGTGTAGTTTCTTTTTTGGTAGTCAGGAAAGTAAACTCGGTGACCTGAATTTCTGTAGTATATTTTGTTGTGCCGTCTTCAGATTGCCACTGACGTGATTTTATGCGCCCTTCAATATATATCTTATCTCCTTTAGAAAGGTATTTTTCGCAAATCTCTGCTGCTTTATTACGTACAACGAGATTATGCCATTCGGTCGAAGTGATTTTTTCGTTTGTCGTTTTATTAATATAAATTTCGTTTGTTGCCAACTGAAAACGTCCGATGCAGTTTCCTCCATCAAAATAATGCATTTTTACATCATCGCCCAAATGGCCAATGAGCATCACTTTATTTAATGTTCCGTTCATGGTTTATTTGTGGTATTTATCCCAAAGATACATTTTTTTAGCAATTTATTTCCTGCTTTTCAATAAAATTATATATCACAATTGGAAAGGGAAACGTTTTCAAATTGTTAGCATCTAAACCATTTTCAATTATGTCTTTAATTTTAATTTTCCAGAATTGAATATGCAAATGCTGATGCGAAAGTTTATGAAGTACTGTCGCATGACTGCACTCTTCTATACCTAATATTGTATAGGAGGAAAAAACATCGTTTTGAACAGCCTCTGAAACAAAATCAAAGCCCACAATCTCCTGAGTTTCCAAAAGAGGAAATTCATATAGATTATGCCAGATTCCTTTTGCAGTTCTTTTTTGAATTAAAGTGTTCCCTAAAACATCTTCCAAAATCAAATAATTAAAAAACCGATTCGTCACTTTTATCTTTTTGGATTTTACCGGCAGTACATCAACTTTCTTCTTCTGCAGTGCCAGACAACTGTCATTAAAAACACAAATAGTACAGTTTGGACTTTTAGGGACGCATTGCAAAGCGCCAAACTCCATAATGGCCTGGTTAAAAATCGCCGGATTGTCTTTTGGCATTAATTCACGGGCAAGTCCCGTAAACTCTTTTTTTGTTGCCGGCAATACAATATCAGATTCGATATCAAAATAACGTGAAAGTACCCGGAATACATTTCCATCTACAACGGGAACTAATTCATTATAAGAAAAAGAAGCTATAGCTGCGGCTGTATATTCACCTACGCCTTTTAATTTTAGCAGCTCATTATAAGTAGGCGGAAAAACACCATTTAGCTCATTTGCTACATATTGAGCGGTTTTATGCAAATTTCTGGCTCTGGAATAGTAGCCTAATCCCTGCCAAAGTTTCAAAACCTGCTCTTCATCAGCATTTGCCAAATCAAACACAGTAGGAAATTCCTTCGTAAAAGAGAAAAAATAAGGCATTCCCTGCGCTACTCTTGTCTGTTGGAGCATAATTTCTGAGAGCCAAATTAGGTAAGGATTAGTCGTTTTTCGCCAAGGCAAATCACGTTTGTTTTGTAAATACCAATTTATCAATATGTTATGAAAATTCATCGCAAAATACTTAGAATACAAAAGTAAATGTTTATGTAATTAAAATTTAACGAATT
>JBDTNT010000359.1:0-36120 GCA_039933615.1 Flavobacterium sp.
GGGTAAGAGATGCAGCCAGTAAAGGGGCTGAAGTTATTTTACTTCCCGAATTATATAGCAGCCATTATTTCTGTCAAAGCGAAGATGTTGATAATTTTGCATTAGCAGAACCACTTTACAGTACTTCATTTATTGCTTTTAGCGAACTGGCAAAAGAATTGGGAGTTGTAATTATTGTTCCTTTCTTTGAAAAAAGAATGGCAGGAATTTACCATAACAGTGCATATATTATTGATACAGATGGAACAGAAGCAGGTTTATACCGCAAAATGCATATTCCGGATGATCCGTATTTTTACGAAAAATTCTATTTTACACCGGGGGATTTAGGTTTTCAGGCTATTAAAACCAAAAAAGGAACTGTTGGTACTCTAATTTGCTGGGATCAATGGTATCCGGAAGCTGCCCGTATTACCGCTTTAAAAGGAGCAGAAGTATTATTTTATCCAACCGCAATTGGATGGCATCCAAAAGAAAAAGAGCAGTATGGTGAAAATCAATATGGCGCCTGGATGAACGTAATGAAAGGTCATGCTGTGGCAAACGGAGTTTTCGTTGCTGCTGCCAATAGAATTGGTTTAGAACAATATATAGAAGGTACTGATGGAATTCAGTTTTGGGGATCTTCTTTCATAGCAGGACCTCAGGGTGAAATTCTGGCTCAGGCCTCTCATGATCAGGAAGAGATTCTAATTGCCGAAGTCGATTTGGATTTACAGGAAAATGTACGTCAGAACTGGCCGTTTTTCAGAGACAGAAGAATTGATGCTTTCGGAGATATTACAAAAAGAGCAATTGATTAATTTCACTTTATACCATAAAAAAAGCCGTTTCAAAATATTTGAAACGGCTTTTAAATTTATAAAGAGAATTTATTTTACCTGGAAAGTAACTCTTCTTACGATTTGACGGGCTTCTTTAGAATTTTTATTCACAGAAGTATCTTCACCGTTAGCGATTACATTCAATCTTGAAGCATCAATTCCAGCATTTTCAGCTACTTTTTTCACAGCTTCAGCTCTTTTTCTTGACAATTCAGTATTGTAACTTGTGTTTCCAATTTCGTCAGCATAACCAATAATGTCAGCAGTTTTTGTTGGGTTGTTTTTCAAGTATTTCACTAAGAAATCAACACCTGACAAAGAAGCATTAGTTGGTTTAGAAGAGTTAAAATCAAAGTATACATTTACATATCCTCCGTTGATTAATTCTTCTACAGTATTATTAGTAGCCCCTTTACCGTTCTGACCGTAAGTTTTTTCTAAATAACTTTCCAGCTCATCCGGAACTCCATTTTGGTTGTTGTCAATGGATTGTCCTTTTGTATTCACAGCTACACCTGTAATTGTGTTTGGCTCTAAATCATACAAATCAGCAACACCATCTTTATCAGTATCCAAAAGACCTGTTTCAATAGTTGCAACTCTTTCTTCTAACTTACCGTATCTGTCTTCTTCGCTAACCCAGTCAGCATGTTTTTCATTTTTACCCAGGTAAAAAGTTAAACCAACAGAGGCATTTAGTAATACCCCGTCGAATGAACCGGTAGTAGTTTGTCCCATTCCGTCAAAGTTGTGGTTTTGTCTTCCGTTAACAATACCAGTTAAATCTCCGGTTAAAGCAACGCTGTTGCTTAATCTGATTTGTCCTGTAAGACCAAGGATTCCATGCCCCATGTAATCTTCCCCGTCAAAACCATTATCAGAAGTTAATTGCGAAACACCAAATCCACCATGTGCCAATATACCAATTGTATTAGTCCACGTTTCAAAATTCAGGACCCTTCCAAGATTCACAACACCTTGTAAACTTGTTCTGATCGATCTGCTTTCGAATGCCGGAGTATCATCACGCTCCTGAAATTGATCATATCCAAAATCTAATTTCATACCAAATTTTGGGTTAAACATATATCTCACCCCTAAATCAGCGTGGAAAGGATTTAATGTAGCAGTAGAATAACCAGGAGTTAATGCTCTGGTTGGTTTGTTTACACCACCATTCAATTCGATAGACCATTTGTCATATGCAGGTTTGTCTGCTGAAGGCTGAGCAGATGCCGTTGCCATACTTTGTGCGTTTGCTGCAAATGATAGTACTAAAAGTGATACGGAAGCCAATGTCTTTTTCATGATATCTAATATTTAATTTGAATTTGTTAAGCTTTTATTAAGCTTGTGACAAACTTAAATCAACGAAGAAGAAATTTTGTTCCAATACTATTCCTGAAATCTTATATAATTTCCATTTAATAGCCAATAATGATGCGAAATTGTTAAAATAATCTAAATTTTTGCCAAAAAAAAAGGAACAAAATTAGTATTTTGTTCCTTTTACTGTTTTTAAAGTTGTAGAATTACTTCAAATCTGCCTGGTAAATTTTAATAGTTCCGTCACCTTCACTGCTCACGATTACTAAGCTTCTTTTAGTCGGACTTTTAGAAGCCGGAATAAAAAGTAAGCCTTCAGGAGCGTCACCGGTTTTTACAGTCTGCAAATATTGTGGTGAAGCAGGATTGGTTACATCATAAGTCATAAAGGCATCAGATCTTTCTAGACCGACGAATAAAATATTCTGATTTCCCATTTTGGCAACTACCACCGCTTCCGGTTCAGAACCTTTATCGTCGCTGCGTTTATCATCATAAGTACCTAATTCATTTGTTTTTTTGTCAACGTCATTTTTGCTGTCGTAGACTATTTTTCCTGTATTTCCATTCCATATAGAGAAAGAACGTGCCCCAAAACTTACCATTTCATCTAAATCTCCGTCTCCGTCAGTATCTCCCATATCAGCAACAAGATTCAGTCTTCCTAAATTCGTTTCTAATTTTAAAGTAGCTGCATCTGGAAAAACCGTAGCATCTAATTTCATGTCTTTCATTCTCTTAATATCGGAGTAGGCAGTATATTCTCTCGCATCTCCTTCGTTAGCAGTAACAAAATAGGGTACATTATTGGCAGAAAAATGACTGATAGCATCCGGCATAAACATTCCTTTTACTTTCCAGGGATTAAAAGCAATCTTATCATCTTTATCACTTACATCAATTGCATTTTCTGCAGTATTGTAATCTTTAAGGCCTAAAGGATAAATAGCGGTAATGGTCTTAGAAGTTAAATCTACTTTTGCAACCCCATTGTTTTCCTGAAGCGTTACCCAGGCAGTTTTAGAGTCGTCAGAAATAGTTACATATTCAGGCTCAATATCCTGAGCAAAAGATTTGGCAAAGGTGGAAATTCTGAATCCGTCTTTTTTCAAAGCTGCTGCCTGACTGCTGAAAGAACTGAAATCTAAAGTAGTAGCAGCATAATTATTGGCTACTTCAATAATAGAAATGGTTCCGTTTGGATCTTGAGAATAGTCTGTATTTGGTTCCCCTTCATTAGCCGTCATTATATATTTTCCGTCCGGAGAGAAAGTAACCATATCCGGTAAAGCACCAACGGTAACTTGTTTGATTACGCTGTAATCTGTAGTGTTAAAAATAACGACTTTCCCATTTCCTTGTTTGTTAACGGTGGATTCTAAGGCAACTGCCAGTTTTCCGTCATAGACAGCAACACTATTTGAAGCGCCTTCGTAAGGAGTTAAATCAATTTTTCCAATTTTGGCTGGTTTTGTCGGATCAGTTAAATCAATTACATCAATCTCGTTTGTTCCGCTATTGTTTACAGTAAAAAGTTTTTTTGTTTTTTCATCATAAGCTGAAATTTCAGCGGCTGCTTCTCCACCTATTGTAATGCTTCCAATTTCTTTAAAAGAGGCCGGGTTTTCATTCAAAACAACTTCCGGTTCTTCGTTGTTTGAATTTTCATCATTATTACAGCTTGCCATTATAAATAAAGCTGCTAATAATGAGATACTTAATTTTTTCATTGTGTTGGTTTTTTAGTTTCGCCAAATGTAAATAGCAGAAATTGGCCGTATATTAAGCCTTCATTATTTAATCTTTAACTTAATTTTTATCAGATATCTAATCTAATTCCAATTTGATTTTCTTTCAGTTGTTTTATAATCCTTACGAATGTTTATCTTTGTACACTTTCAAATTTAGAAACGATTTATGTCAACAAATAATAGAAGATTCCCCGCAGAATGGGAGAAACAACAAGGAATTGTATTGTGTTTTCCGCATAATGGTAACGACTGGCCCGGTAAATACGATGCTGTTCAATGGGCTTTTGTAGAATTTATTAAAAAAGTAGCCACTTTTGAAACGGTTTTTTTGGTCGTAGCCGATGAAAAATTAAAGGAAAAAGTAGCAGAAATGCTGGGCAGCGCAAGAGTAAATACTGCTAATGTTTCCTTCATTATTCATAAAACCAACAGAAGCTGGATGCGTGATTCGGGACCAATTATCGTCAAAAACGGATCTAAAAGAGAAGCTTTGAATTTCAATTTTAATGGCTGGGCAAAATACAAAAATTATCAATTGGATAAATTTGTTCCCGGAAAAGTGGCCGATTTTATTGATGTTCCGTTAACACAGGTAATGTACAAAGGAAAACCCGTAATTGTTGAAGGCGGAGCAATTGATGTAAACGGAAAGGGAACTTTACTGACTTCTGAAGAATGTTTGATGCATCCGTCAATTCAGGTTAGAAATGCAGGTTTTACAAAAGAAGATTACGAAGCCGTTTTTAAAGAATATCTTGGAGTGACTAATGTAATTTGGTTAGGAGACGGAATTGAAGGTGATGATACCCATGGACATATCGATGATTTATGCCGATTTGTAAATGAAGATACCATAGTTACAATTGTTGAAACAGATAAAAATGATTCTAATTACAAGCCGCTGCAGGATAATTTGAAACGTCTGCAAAATGCAAAATTAGAAAACGGAAAATCTCCGGTTATTGTAGCCCTGCCAATGCCAAAACGTGTAGATTTTGAAGATTTAAGACTGCCGGCGAGTTATGCTAATTTCCTGATTTTGAATAATTGCGTTCTGGTTCCGACTTTTAATGACAGCAATGACAGAGTTGCCTTGAATATTCTATCGGAATGTTTCCCTGACAGGGAGGTAATCGGAATTAGCTGTATCGATTTTATCTGGGGATTTGGTACTTTGCACTGTTTAAGTCAACAGATTCCAGCTTAAAAATAATATTGCAAACGCGTAAAATTTTTTATTAAACCATATAAGTAATTTAAGAAAATATAAGTTTCACTTAAATGAACTTACATAACTTATATGGTTTTAAACTCTGCGGCTTTGCGAGATTCAAATATAAATCAGCATAAAAAAGCTTGTTAGTTAGATCTAACAAGCTTTCTTTTATGGATGATATCAAATTAAGATATTTTATCTTCTCTTCATTGTCTCACAAAAGGAGGCAATAATTGGCTGCAAACTTCTCCAAAACCAATTCTGACTTCATTGCTTTCGCAGAAACCTCTGATGATTACGGTATCATTATCTTCGATAAATTTACGCTCGCTTCCGTCTTTCAATTTTATTGGATTTTTACCACCCCAGGTTAATTCCAGCATAGAGCCATAACTATCAGGAGTTGGTCCGGAAATAGTTCCTGATCCCATCATGTCACCAGAATTTATACGGCATCCATTAGAAGTATGGTGTGCTAATTGCTGACTCATTGACCAGTATAAATATTTAAAATTGGACTTAGAAACAATCGTTTCTTCCTGATCTTCTGGCTGAATTGAAACTTCTAAATGAATATCAAAAGCTTTTTTACCTTTAGTCTGTAAATAAGGAAGCGGTGACGGATCTTGTTTTGGACCTTTCGTTCTAAAAGGTTCCAAAGCATCCATCGTTACAATCCAGGGAGAGATTGATGTGGCAAAGTTTTTTGCTAAGAAGGGTCCAAGTGGCACATATTCCCATTTCTGAATGTCACGTGCGCTCCAGTCATTCAATAAAACCATTCCGAAAATATAATCTTCTGCTTCATAAGTAGGGATATTTTCCCCCATTATATTTACATCAGTAGTAATAAAGGCAGTTTCCAATTCAAAATCAACCAATCTTGAAGGACCAAAAACAGGATACTTTTCACCTGCAGGCAAAGTTTGCCCCATTGGTCTGTGAACCGGGATTCCAGACGGAATAATCGTAGAACTTCTTCCATGATAGCCTACAGGAATGTGTAACCAGTTTGGTAATAACGCATTTTCCGGATCGCGGAACATTTTGCCAACATTGGTAGCGTGTTCTTTACTGGAGTAAAAATCAGTATAATCACCAATTAAGACAGGTAATTGCATTTCGACATCTTCGATTTTGAAAATAACAATATCGCAGTCTTTTGTTGAATCTCTAAGTTGTGGATTGGTAGCATCGAATATATCGGCGATACGATTTCGGACTAAACGCCATGTTTTCTTTCCATCAGAAATAAAATCATTAAGCGTGTCCTGCATGAACATATCATCTGTTAAATCTATTCCTTCGAAATAGTTTAATTGTTGTAAAGCTCCTAAATCTATAGCGTAATCGCCAATTCTGGTTCCTACTGTAACGACATTTTCTTTGGTAAGAAATACACCGAAAGGAATATTCTGAATAGGGAAGTCACTATTTTCCGGTACTTCTAACCATGATTTTCTTTTGGTATCGTTGGCGGTTATTGGCATGTGAATGTTAATTATTTGTTGAAAAATTGTATGTCAAATATATCATAATCTAACAGTTTCACAAACGTTTTTTTGTATTTTTGCAGGAAATTAACGAAAAACGAAAAAATGCAACGCGACGAACAAATTTTTGACCTTATACTAGAGGAACAAGACAGACAAATTCACGGATTAGAACTTATTGCTTCAGAAAACTTCGTAAGTGATGAAGTAATGGAAGCAGCAGGATCTGTTTTAACTAATAAATATGCTGAGGGATATCCTGGCAAAAGATACTACGGCGGTTGCGAAGTAGTTGACGTTATTGAGCAAATTGCGATTGACAGAGCTAAAGAATTATTTGGTGCTGAATACGCAAACGTACAGCCTCACTCAGGTTCTCAGGCAAATACAGCAGTTTACCATGCTTGTTTAAATCCTGGTGATACTATTTTAGGTTTCGATTTGTCTCATGGTGGTCACTTGACTCACGGTTCTCCGGTAAATTTCTCAGGTCGTTTATACCGTCCTGTTTTTTACGGTGTTGATGCTGAAACCGGTCGTTTAGATTATGATAAAATCCAGGAAATTGCAACTAAAGAACAGCCAAAATTAATCATTGCAGGAGCTTCGGCTTATTCCCGTGATATGGATTTTGAGCGTTTCAGAGTAATTGCTGACAGCGTAGGAGCGATCTTATTTGCTGATATTTCCCACCCTGCAGGTCTTATTGCAAAAGGATTAATGAATGATCCGATTCCACATTGTCATATTGTTTCAACAACAACCCACAAAACATTGCGTGGACCTCGTGGAGGTTTGATCTTAATGGGGAAAGATTTTGAAAACACACAAGGTTTAAAAACTCCAAAAGGAGAAATCAGAATGATGTCTTCTTTATTGGATTTAGCTGTTTTCCCAGGAAATCAGGGTGGTCCATTAATGCATATTATCGCTGCTAAAGCCGTTGCATTTGGCGAAGCATTAAAAGATGAATTCTTCACTTACGCTATGCAATTGCAGAAAAATGCAAATGCTATGGCAGATGCTTTCGTAAAAAGAGGATACAATATTATTTCTGGTGGAACTGATAACCACATGATGCTTATTGACTTAAGAAATAAAAACATTTCTGGTAAAGAAGCGGAGAATGCATTAGTAAAAGCAGAAATTACAGTAAATAAAAACATGGTTCCTTTTGATGACAAATCACCATTTGTAACTTCAGGAATCCGTGTAGGAACAGCTGCAATCACAACCCGTGGTTTAGTTGAAGAAGATATGGAAACTATCGTAGCCTTAATCGACAGAGTACTTGCTGATCATACAAATGAAGCACTTATCGAAGAAGTAGCAAACGAAGTAAATGAAATGATGAGTGAAAGACCGATTTTCGTTTACTAAAAATCAGTCATAAAGTCTTAAAGTCGAAGGTCGAAAGTCTTGAAATGGAATGTAATTCTGTTTTAGTTTTGATCTTCGACTTTTTTTGACTTTACAACTTTATGACTTTATGACTTTCTAACTTTAAGACTTATAAAATGGGCGTACTAAGATTACAACTGCCAACAGACCCGAGATGGGTTAATATTGTTGAAAAAAATATCGAAGAAATTCTGACAGATCATGCCTGGTGCGAGCAAAAAGCAGCAACAAATGCAATCACGATTATTACGAATAACTCAGAACATCAGGATTTGGTAAAAGATTTATTAGCTTTAGCTAAAGAAGAAATCGATCATTTTGAACAGGTACACAACATTATCATCAAAAGAGGCTTGAAATTAGGGCGTGAACGCAAAGACGATTATGTAAATGAATTGTATTTATATATGAAGAAAAGCGGTGATGGAAGCAGGGTTTCAGGTTTAGTCGAAAGATTGTTATTTTCGGCTATGATTGAAGCCAGAAGCTGTGAGCGCTTTAAAGTCTTATCTGAAAATATCCAGGACGAAGAATTGGCTGTTTTCTACAGGGAATTGATGGAAAGTGAAGCAGGACATTATACCACTTTCATTACCTACGCCAGAAAATACGGCGTCGGGATTGATGTCGAAAAACGATGGAGGGAATGGCTGGCATATGAAGAATCTATTATTGCCAATTACGGTAAGGGAGAAACTATTCATGGATAGACTTTTTGTTTCAAGTTTCAAGTTTGTCACGTTGAGTGATGTCAAAACGCGCCACAATTAGAGCATTTTTGGTCATCAGTCGATAAATAAAAAATCTGTAAAATCCGTGTTTTCGCGATAGCGAATCCGTTTCATCCGCGTTCTAATAAGCATCCATTTTATAATCTATAATCTACATTCTAAAACCTAAAATTACTATATTTGAGAGTAATCAAAATATAAAGCGATGAGAATAGAGACAGATTTAAAATTAGGATTTAAAGATGTAATGATCAGACCCAAAAGATCAACGCTGAAAAGCAGATCTGAAGTGTCTTTAGAACGAAATTTTAAATTTTTACACAGTACCAGTGCCTGGACGGGAATTCCGATTATGGCGGCCAATATGGATACTGTCGGTACTTTTGAAATGGCGGAAGTTCTCGCAAAAGAGAAACTCTTTACAGCCATTCACAAACATTATTCTACACAGCAATGGACTGATTTTCTTAAAAATGTTTCTCCTGATTTCTATAATTATATTGCCATAAGTACAGGAACCGGAAAAGAAGATTCTTTAAAAATTGCTGACATTATTCAGGCAAATCCATTGCTAAGATTTATCTGTATCGATGTTGCCAATGGCTATTCGGAACACTTTGTTCAGTTTTTAAAACAAACCCGTAAACAATATCCGGATAAGGTTATTATTGCCGGAAACGTTGTTACCGGCGAGATGGTAGAGGAACTGTTATTGGCCGGAGCAGATATTGTAAAAGTCGGAATTGGCCCGGGATCTGTTTGTACAACCCGCGTAAAAACCGGAGTGGGATATCCACAGCTTTCAGCCATTATAGAATGTGCCGATGCAGCTCATGGTTTGGGCGGGCATATCATCAGTGATGGTGGGTGCAGTACTCCAGGGGATGTGGCTAAAGCGTTTGGAGCAGGTTCGGATTTTGTAATGCTAGGCGGAATGTTCGCCGGACATACCGAAAGTGGAGGAGAACTGATCGAAATCAACGGTCAGAAATTCAAACAGTTTTACGGAATGAGTTCAACAACAGCAATGGATAAACACGTTGGCGGCGTTGCCGAATACCGTGCCAGCGAAGGAAAAACGGTTCAGGTTCCCTTCAAAGGTAAGGTTGTCAATACGGTATTAGATATTTTAGGCGGCTTAAGAAGTACGTGCACTTATGTGGGCGCTTCAAGGTTAAAAGAATTGACCAAACGAACCACTTTTATAAGAGTAAGTGAGCAGGAAAATCAAATTTTCACCAATTAATAAAATCAATTTTCAATACACTATGATTACAATTTCGGAAGCAATTATAAGCGACATTAAAATAATTCAGGATATAACGTATAAGACGTGGCCAGTTACATATGGTGAAATTCTATCTGAAGAACAATTAAAATTTATGCTGGATTTGTTTTATTCTGATGAGGCCCTAACAGCTCAATTTCAAAAAAAAGACCAGTTGTTTTATTTAATTTCAGAACATGAATTTGTTTTAGGTTTTATAGGAATTGAACACTATTATAAAAAAGAAGCTATAACAAAAATCCATAAAATATATCTTTTACCCGAAACGCAGGGAAAAGGAATTGGAAAAATGGTTGTTGAAAACATTGGAAAACTAGCTTTAGAAAATAATTCTACATCACTTTTATTGAATGTAAACCGTTTTAATAAAGCTTTAAGTTTCTATGAAAAAATAGGTTTTAAAGTCATTGAAGAAGTTAATATCGAAATTGGAAACGGCTATTTGATGGAGGATTATGTGATGCAGAAACAATTATAATTTAGCATAAAACAAAACAGAATCTAAATGCAAATGGGTGCTTAGATTCTGTTTTTGTTTTATTGAAATAATTAGAGTAAATACTCTATTGTTTTAAATCGTATTCTTCATCGATCTGTTTAACGATTGTTTCTCCTAAAGTAATCAGATTATTATAGCGCTCATAAATCTGATTCCACGGAACAAGATTTTTCGTGTACATTTTTCCTTTTGGTGAAGTCAGTACTTTAAAATTGTCTGCGGTGCTTTCCGGATTAGCTACGTTCTGTTCTAAATAATCTTGTAGTTTTTTCTGTCTGGAAATCCATCCCGATTCAGATGTATTAACTTCCGAAAGACTTCTCTGGTAAAATTTCAGGATATTTAAGGAAAGGGAATCATTCTCGATGTTTCCAATTCTGCCTGATGATACAAAATCATTAAATCTGTAGATATTTGGTCTTAAATAAGCATTTAGGTTAATATAATTAAGTTCTTTCTTTAATTCATTTTCGTCATAGGGCTTACTTTGATCCAGTTGATTAAGACCGCCATATACTTTTCCGAATTCCTGGTATTGCTGTACCAGAGATTTACTGCTGTTAATATCATTTTGGATATCAGATTTAAGTCCGATAAGGAATTTTTTAACCTCCTTTTGTTCGTGTCTGTGTTCACTCCAACTGTGCAGCCAGATCGATAAAGAAACGGCAAACACAATTATAAAAATTTCCAAGCTAATTTCTTTTATTTTCTCTAAAAGACTGTGCCTTTTACTGGTTGCTATTTTATGCACTTTTTTAGTATGCTTTATAATTTCCTGATCTGCCATGGTTAATTGGTTAAGTTGTTGCAAAAATATATTAATTGATGTAATAAAATCGGAATCTGTTAAAATTATTTAATAAAAATTTTAACAATAAAGTAAACCTTAAAAAGAGGCTGTAGAAGAGTATTAAGTTACAATAACATCATGTTTAAACAATAATCCTTTGACTTCATGCAAAGAAAAAACAGCTTTTTTGAGTTTCGTTTTTGAAGGATCAATCGTATAATTATAACTGGTTTTAAAATCGGCTTTGTTGGCAATAGCCCTGTCAAATTCGGAACGGTACAAATCACAATTGTCAAAAAGTACGCTCGTAAGATCAGTGGCCATAAAATCAACTGCAACCAGACTGCAATTGTTGAATGTTGTTCCTTTTATCTTTAAAGTGTAAAATTTGGAGAAATCCAAAATACAATCCTGAAAGTGAACTTCAAAGATAAGTTTGTCACACATGGCAAAATTTACTTCCTTAATTTCACAACGATTGAAAGTGACAGTCCTGAAAGCCACATAATTGATTTTTGCTTCATTAAAAATACAATCATTAAAAACACAATCAATGAAGGTAACGGCTAAAAATGTACAGGCTGAGAAGTTACAATTATTAAAAATACAGCATTCAAAATCCTTAAAATTAACGTCGTCTCTACCATAGACAATGGAGTTGTATTCTTTATCAAGGAAATATTCTGATTCTTTTTTCAATGCGTTTTTCAATCTTTGTTTCAGAGCGAAAAGATAATAATTAAGCCAGATAATTTATGTTTTTTCTTAGGACTTTTTATTTTATCTGTTTTTACATTTATAAAAAACAGCTGTATTTACTAATTTAATTTGCAATCAAAGGTTTAATAGTGATTTTTTTTCTTCATAAGAAAATCATAATTCTCCCCGTATTATCTGTTTTATTTTAAACTCAATCCTTATTTTTGTCGTATATCCATAATATTAATATGAAATTACTAATAGTCGAAGACGAACCAAATCTTTTATCCATTTTGCGTAAGGGGTTTGCTGAAAATAACAATGAAGTGAGTGTGGCACTTGATGGCACAACTGCTTTAGAGATGCTTCATAATTATACGTTTGATGTTGTAATTTTAGATGTAATGTTACCGGATATCAACGGAATTGAAATTTGCAGAAGATTAAGGGCAGGTAAAAATTTTGTCCCGGTTTTGCTTTTAACAGCCCTTGGGACTTCAGAAAATATCGTGACCGGACTTAATGCGGGTGCTGATGATTATTTGGTAAAACCCTTTAAATTTGGGGAACTCGATGCGAGGGTAAATGCCTTAAACAGAAGAGCCAATCAGGAAACAGAAAAAATAGATACTATAGTCATAAGCGATTTAGAAATAAACGGAAGAGCCAAAACCGTAAAAAGAGACGGAGAATCTATTGTTTTAACAGCCAAAGAATTTAAATTACTGTACTATTTGGCTAAAAATAGCGGTAGAATTGTATCCAGAGATCAGATTTTAGATAATGTCTGGGACATAAATTTTGATATGAATACCAATGTTGTTGATGTTTACATCAATTATTTGAGAAAAAAAATAGATAAACCTTTTGCAACCAAGCTTATTCACACGATGAAAGGTTTAGGTTATGTCATACAGCCTTAAAATGGATATTAGAAAAAAAATCACTTTTACTTATGTAGCCCTTTCGACCTTTAGTACGCTGCTGTTATGTATTGTCGTTTTTGTTTTATTTCGTGAAAACAACCGATATTACTTTCTAAAGCGACTAGAAGACAGAGCTAAAATTGTAGCGTCAATTCATTTTCAGAAAGATCCTGAAAAAATTAAATATTACAGTAATCTAAAAAAAAATGGCCTTGAAGAACTTATTGAAGAAGAAGAATTTGTTCTCAGAATAAACAGTGCCAACAGTTTTGATTACAATACAAAACTGAATCTGCCGAATAGTTTTTATACCAATATCTTAAAAACCGGAAGAGACTTTTTTGAAATTGATAATAAGTATTATCTGGGACAGGTTTTTACAGAAAACAGTCAGAAATATATTGTAATAGTTGGTGCCAGAGACAGAAAGGGAACAACGACGACAATTTATATTGTAAAAATCATGCTTTTTGGCGGTATTGCTTTTGTACTTCTGGCCTTTTTTCTGGGCCGGTTTTTAGCAAAACGTGTCATAAATCCGGTAGCAAGAATTACGAAAGAAGTAAACAGAATCAGTGCTTCAAACCTGCATAACAGACTGCCGGAAGTTAAAAATTCAGATGAAATCTCAGATCTTACTGAGACGTTCAACGACATGCTCGACCGTTTGGAAACCTCTTTTGAGATACAGGCGAATTTTATCAATAATGCTTCTCATGAGTTAAAAACACCAATTACCACTATTATTGCGGAGTCGGAAATTATGCTTCTGAAAGAAAGACAGATTCCGGAATACATTCAGTCCCTTGAAAATATCTACAGTCAGGCATCACGATTAGGAAATCTAACCGAAAGTTTACTCAAACTGACACAAACAGGTTACGACGGAAAAAAACAGGTTTTGGATATTGCCCGGATTGATGAATTGCTAATGGATGTAAAATCAGATCTGGATAAAATATTTCCGGATAACCGCGTGAGCATCAAACTTAATTTTGCACCCAAAGATTCTAATTTACTATTGATTCCCTGCAACAAACCTCTTTTAGAGCTCGCAATCAATAATATTATTACTAATGGAGTGAAATACTCGGACAATAATGAAGTTTTTGTTTCACTTTCCGCTAATACCGAATGGATTAAAATTGCAATCAACGATATAGGAATTGGAATCCCGCCGGAAGATATTCCACATTTATATGAACCTTTCTTCAGAGGGAAAATTGCGGCCAAATATATAGGTTACGGTTTAGGGCTTCCATTGGCTTCTAAAATTATACGTATGCATGGTGGGGAAATACAAGTACAATCCGAGCAGGATAAAGGTACTATTGTGACCATCATTTTCAAGAAAGACAATAACAGAAAGTCTAACATTAAAAATTCTAATGTTGAATCTTAGAAAATTCTAATTTTAAATTAAGACCCTTCTAATTTGAGTGGAGTTATTTTGTATGTATAAACTAAACAATTATACTTATGAAAAATTTCCTTATACCCACAACGTTAAAAGAAGATACCATTGCTGCTGTTAAATCTGCAGTTAGTCAGGCAAAAGTTACTAATTGTGAGATTGTCTTAATGATGGTCGCAGATACTCCGGACAGTTTTTCATCTTCGCAGTTTTTACGCGAAATGAGAGTTGGCCTTACCGCAAGTCAGGAAGAAGTTTTAGAAACCTGCAAATATATAATTGAACATACTGCCAACTGCCGAATAAAAATTCACAACCAATACGGACTTTCATCTCCAATTTTCAAAGGTATCATTGATGCTTTTGATGTGAAATTGGTAATTCTGACGCATTCCTATAAACAAGAAACGAAACGCATCCACCAATATCTGGTAAAATTAGCCGGAAATCAAAGATGTCCTATTTTACATTTAGGTACAGAAGCGGTCAGAAACGATTTTAATAAAGCACTTTATATCGAAAACAGTAATGCTAACATGCATGTTAAAGATGTTCAGCAGTTTTTGAGCCAGAATTTCTCTTATGAAATTGTAAGCCAAACGGCAAATTTCGATGACAACTACGAACAATTTGCTCCTTATTTGTCTGAAGCAATTTCAAAATACGACATTGATTTGCTGGTTGAGACCCGCAAAGGTGAAAAAATCAAATTCAAAAAATCTAAAAAAGAAAATATCAATGATAGATTGGGACTTCCGGTTTTATCACTATACGAAGAATTAGCTTAAAACCTGATTTTCAAAAAAATATAAGTTTAATTTAAAGCCGAAAATATGTTATTAAAGAAAAGAATTCCAATGAAGTACATTCTCGGGAAAATTAAAGTAGAAATTGCCCTGGTATTAACTTATACCATACTATTTGAAATTTTTCATTACTATTTTATCAACCTTCCTGTAGATATTCCAATTGCTATTCCCACAATGATTGGGACGATTATCTCACTATTGCTGGCCTTTAAGTCCAATCAGGCTTATGACAGATGGTGGGAAGCCAGAATTGTTTGGGGAGCAGTAGTTAACGATTCCAGAACCTTAATCCGTCAGATACTGACATTTTATAAAGACCCTGATTTTTCTGTTGAGGCAAGTGAATTCAAAGAGAATTTTGCCAAAAGACAAATAGCATGGTGTTATAGTTTAGGACAGTCACTTCGAAATAAAGATGCAATAAAACCGCTTACAGGTCTGGTAAGTGAAGAGGAAATTAAATACATCAAAAATCATCAGAATGTTCCAAATGCAATTTTGATGCTGCACGCACGCGATCTTAGAAATGCCAAAAACGATAAGCGTATCAACATGTACCAACAGGTTGAAATCGATAATACATTATCAAGGTTATGTGATGAAATGGGGAAATGCGAAAGAATTAAAAACACAATTTTTCCAACCACATACAGTATGTATATCAGATTGACATTGTGTTTGTTTATTTTGTTATTACCATTCGGACTGACCAGTGTATTAAGCTGGTTTGCCATTCCGTTGATTACAGCAATTGCCGCGGCTTTCTTTCTGATTGAAAGAATGGCAATCCATTTGCAGGATCCGTTTGAAAACAGGCCAACAGATACGCCTGTAACGACTATCGCAAATACAATAGAAAAAAATATCAAGCAGATGCTTAATGAGTATCAGAGCGAGTTCGACATTTTGAATGAATTTGATTTGAAAGAAGAACCTAAAAAACCGGAAAAAGATGCTTACTTTATTTTATAATTAATTTTTTGGTCACTTAATTGTTATATTGTTAGCCAGACAGCGCTGTTTATTGTTTTAGCTGTCTGGTTTTTTTATTTATAAACTGAGCAGTTTCCCGAGTGTTTGTATAGACTGTCGCAATTCGTTTGTCCAGGGCAGACCAAAACTCAATCGCATACAATTCGAGAATTGGTCCTGAAAAGAGAAAATCCTTCCCGGAGCAATACTTATATTGTGTTTCATGGCCAGATGGTAAAAATCGGCCGTATCTATTTTTTTATCCAATTCTATCCAAAGGAAAAAACCGCCCTGAGGCTGACTAACTTTAGTTCCCTTCGGAAAAGATTCCAAAACCGTATTGATGTAATTATTGCAATTGTGATTCAGTATCTGACGGATTTTTCTAAGATGATTTTCATAACGGCCATTTTTCAAAAAATCCCCCACAACCTCATGTGTGATAGTAGGAGAGGAGAGCGTGTGATAAATTTTATTACGGAGGATTTCTTTTTTGAATTTCCCCGGCGAAACCCAGCCCACGCGATAACCCGGAGCCAGCGTTTTAGATACCGAACTGCAGCAGAGTACAATCCCGCTTTCGTCGTAGGTTTTGCAGTTGGTTGGACGGCTGTTACCAAAGTACAAATCACCATGAATATCATCTTCAATTAAGGGAACATTATAAAATTCCATCAATCGGACAATCTCTCTTTTATGTTCAACAGGCATCATACTTCCAGACGGATTGCTAAAGTTGCTCATTAAAACACAAGCTTTTACTTTTTTGGTAGAAATTGCTTTTTTTACAGCATCCAATTCTATACCCGTTGTCATATTTGTGGGCAATTCCATGATATACAGGCCTAATGATTTTGACAATTGTAACAAGCCAAAATAAGCAGGACTTTCAATAATAATCGTGTCTCCCGGTTTTGTCAGCGTCATGAGACAATGCGAGATTGCACTTGTACATCCCGGAGTTGTAATAATATCATCTTCCGTCAGGGAACCGCCCCAGGTGAAAGACCATCTGGCAATTTCGCGTCTTAAATTCGGATTCCCCTGTACTTCTTCATAACTGGTTCCGCTATTGGGTAATGACCGCATGGCCTGAATCATCCCCTTGTTTAATTTTGCAATCGGAAGAAGTTCATTAGACGGAAAACCCAAAGAAAGCATTGTTATGTTTTTATCGGTCATATTGCCGTAAACCTGATCGATTAAATCCTCACGGTCAATATTAAGGCACTTTGAAGCGGGACTACTCGGACTCGGTTCTGTAATTATTCTTGCAGAAGTATTACTTACATAATAGCCGGATTGAGGTCTGGATTCAATCAGAGAACGGCTCTCTACCTCATAATACGCCTTACTGACCGTACTCATGCTGTAACCGGTTTCAGAACAGACTTCCCGAATAGAAGGTAACTTGTCCCCAACGTTAAGAACACCTGATTTTATCTGCTTTTCTATCCTGTTCGCAAACTGAAGATAGAGATAATTTGAATTTTTCATAAAAAAAACTGTTATGGTGCAATTTACAAAAACTGTATCTGTATTGCTGTATTATTTTTATGAAATTTGCTTAATCAGAAAATTAACCAAAAAACAAACCCAGTGAAAACAACAAAATATTACTTAGCAGCGATTACCGCTTACACGATTTGGGGATTTTTCAGCCTTGTGCTAAAGCCTATTCATGAATATCCTTCTTTAGATATTTTATTCAACCGCGTTTTTAGCTGTAGTATTTTAATGTTACTGATTGCTTTTACTTTCAAAAGAAAAAGAATAAAAGAAACAATCGAAACTTTCAAATCCTTATCAAAAGCAGAAAAAAGAAAAACACTTTTATTGAATTTTGGAGGCAGTTTTTTTCTAATGGCAAACTGGTTTACGTTTATTTACGTAATGAATCATGTCAGTGTAAAAGCAACCTCTCTGGCGTATTTGGTATGTCCGATTTTAACCACGTTGCTGGCTTATTTTCTTTTACACGAAAAGTTGTCAAAAACACAATGGATTTCAGTAGGACTTAGTATTTCAGGCTGTCTGTTATTGTCCTACACAAATATTATGGATATGTTTTTTAGTATCATAATTGGTTTGACATACGCTTCTTATTTGGTAAGCCAGCGTGTCAATAAAGGGTTTGATAAATTTATAATCCTTACGTTTCACATTACGTTGGCAGGATTGGTTTTATTGCCTTTTTACCCAATTTACAGCGGACCGGTTCCAACAGAATTCAAGTTTTATTTCTGTATTGAAACTATAGCCATCCTTTTTACTATTTTTCCGTTGTTTTTGAATTTATACGCTCTTTCAGGACTTAATTCTTCAACTGTCGGAATGCTTTTGAATATTAATCCAATGATCGCTTTTGCTTTGGCAGCTTTTGTTTTTAACGAACAGATTGGAAACTTGCAGATTCTAGCTTATGGGATTATTTTTATTGCCGTTGTGGTATTTAATTCGCATCATCTTTTTGCATTGCGGGAAAAATTTTTACCGGCTGCGAAAAACAGCTAATCCCAAGAGATAAAATTACCAGAATCTTAACAGCATATTAAAACAGGAATGATTATTTTTCATTTCTGTTTTTTTGTTTTATGGAAAGACGGTTAAAATTAAATTTCCAAAACTGCTCAATATTATTTTATGAAAAATACGAAACTACAAGCCTTCATTCCATTATTTTATCTCGTATGGTCTGATGATCTTCTGACACAGAAAGAGTTTACGACTTTACAGGAATTCATTACTTCACTAACCTTACTTTCACCGGAAGAACAGCAATATTTGCTTTCTAAAGTAGATATCTCAAATCCGCCTTCGCGAAATGAACTCGCAGAATGGAAATCGGATATAGAGAAAAGCATTAAAGATAAATCTTCGATAAAATCGATTTACGATATAGCAGTGGCACTTTCTGATGAAAATTTAGACGTTTCGGCATTAAAATCTGATTTTACAAAACTGGAAAATGATCTTGGAGTTTTAGGCGAAGAAGTCATTCAGAATTTCAAAACAAAAAAAGACTCCTTTACGGCAAGTTCCCAGACCAATAGTACTTTTGATATTCAGAAAATCACTGAAATTTTAGATGGAAAAGAAGCCGGAATTATAAAAAAGGTAAAATCGGTAATTTCAAAAAAGGAGTTTGCTTATGAAACTTCTACAGATATTAATGTGTACCGTCAGACCGTATACAATTGGTGTAAAATCCTGGCGGATGAAAATCTGGGAAATATGGCGTACCCAAAGCGACACGGCGGCGGAGAAAATATTGCCGATTATTTTGCTATAATGGAAACCCTGAGCTATCACGATTTGAGTTTAGTGATTAAATTTGGAGTACAGTTTGGACTTTGGGGAATGAGTGTTCAGTCGTTAGGAACCGAGAAACATTATGCAAAATATTTAAAAGATATTGGCTCATTGAAGCTTCCGGGTTGTTTTGCAATGACAGAAACACACCACGGTTCGAACGTAAAAGGACTTGAAACTACGGCAACTTATAATCACGGAAATCAGACCTTTACGATTCATACACCAAATAAAAACGCACAAAAAGAATATATTGGTAATGCTGCTGTTCACGGACAAATGGCAACTGTTTTCGCCAAACTGATTATTGACGGCCATGATTACGGTGTAAATGCATTTGTAGTGCCTTTGAGAGATACAAACGGAAGTACTTTAGAAGGAATTACAATTGGAGACTGTGGTCATAAAATGGGGTTAAACGGAGTTGATAACGGAACAATCAGTTTCAATCAGGTTGAAATTCCGAAAGAAAACATGCTCGATCGTTTTGCTTCTGTAAATGACAAAGGTGAATTTGAAAGCCCGATTCCGAGTGATAACAGACGTTTTTTTACTATGTTGGGGACTTTGGTTGGCGGACGAATCGGGATTCCGCGTTCGGCTTTGGCGGCAGCTAAATCCGGACTTACAATTGCCATTCGCTACAGCGATCAACGCAGACAATTTGGCCCCGAAGGAGGTTCTGAAGTCCCAATTCTGAATTACCGCATGCACCAACGCAGACTGCTTCCGCATTTGGCGAAAACTTACGCGGTACATTTTGCACTTCAATATCTGACAAATCGCTTTCTGAACAAAACCGAAGCAGAAATGCAGGAAATTGAAGCTTTGGCGGCCGGAATGAAATCATATTCGACCTGGAGTACCAGAGATATTTTGCAGGAATGCCGGGAAGCTATTGGAGGAAAAGGATACCTATCTGAAAACCGGATTGATGCATTAAAAAACGATACCGAAATATACACCACTTTTGAAGGTGATAATACCGTTTTGATGCAACTGGTCGCTAAAAACCGTTTATCAGAATTCAGAAAAGCCTTCGGTGAAATGGGATCTTTGGGAATAATTAATTATGTATTTGAAAATGCAAAAACCGCTATTTCGGAGAAAAACCCAATAGCAACCCGCAAAACAGACGACGAACATTTACTGGACGATCAGTTTCATCTGCAGGCATTCGTTCACAGGGAAAAAACAATTTTGGCTTCGGCGGCAAGACGTATCAAAAAACTGATTGACGAAGGACTGGAAGCTTATGATGCTTTTAATGTTGTACAGCACCAAATGATAGATGTAGCTCAGGCCTATCTCGAACGTATTGTTTTAGAGCAGTTTCAGGAAGCTGTAAAATTAGTTGAAGACGAAAAGTCAAAAGCAATATTGACAAAACTGAATCAGTTGTATGCGCTTTCTCAAATAGAAAAAAATAAAGGCTGGTATCTGGAAGACGGCTACATGGAAGCAGTAAAAACAAAAGCAATCCGTAAAATGGTCAATCAGCTCTGTTGGGATATCCGACCGGACGCGGTATCATTAGTAAATGCTTTTGATATTCCGGAAAGTTGCCTGGCAGCACCAATTGCTGTATAATTTTTTTGAACCAAATAAGTGATATAAGTTCATATAATTTTAAGCGCTTTGTTTAAATGAACTTACATCACTTATACGGTTTAATTTTTCTTCTTTTAATTACCAACTTCCTTTCAAGCCTTCTTTTAAGGCCGCATTATATTTCTCCAGATCAAAACTATACAAATCAGGGGCTTTATGTGCGCCGCCTTTGCGTGATTCGTCCAGTTTGATCAGGATATCGTAGCGCAGAATCTTTCTGTAAAAATTTCCCCTGTTTAATTTCTTTCCTAAAATAGCTTCATATAATTTCTGAAGTTCCGGCATGGTAAACTTCTCAGGGAGAAGATTGTAGCCAATAGGATGATTGTTTAATTGTTCGCGCAGCGTCAATAAAGCCCTGTCGAAAATAGTTCTGTGATCCATCATGAATTCTGGCAGTTCATCAATAGATTTCCATTCACAGGCATTAGAATATTGATCAATAATCAGTTTTACATTTGTGTATTCAGCCAAAGCATAATAGCCAATAGAAACAAAACGCTGCTTATTCCAAAGTTTATCATCATATCCCTCAAAAGCACTTTCAGAACGCTTTAAATTTCCAAAAGTATAAAACTGCTGTAAGTATATATTTTCGGTACCAGTCCTGTCTTTTAGGATACGAATTGCGGCATCATCTACATTTTCATCTTTTATTACATATCCGCCGGGAAGTCCCCAGCCGTACTGATCTTTCATTTTAAGAGTCAAAACCTGAAGAGTTGTTTCGTGAAAACTGAAAATAACACAGTCAATTGAAAGTGTTGGAATGTATTTATTCCAGGACTCTTCAGATTGCTTTTCCAGTAGTTTTTTTAATTCCATTTTTGGTATAAGTATTTTTCAAATTTAGTTTTTTGAATGGTATAAGTCAAATTTTTTAGAATTTTTCTGACAATTTAATCTTCTTCACAAAAAAACCTGCGCTCGTGATATTTTTTTATTTACATGATTGGCCGTTTCCTGTTTTTTTAAAGTCAAAATTCAATTTTCTACTAATTACAATACTTTACGCAAACGAGGTAGCTGTTTTTGTTGTTCATTTTAATAAAGCAGTGCTATATCCCATTTGTTGTTTTTATGAAATTTTTTAGTTGCTATTTATACGATAATGAAAATTATAACAGGAATTATTTGTTGAAATGAGAAATTGTAATTAATATTGCTTCATTATGAAGCAATGAAAAATCATAGTAAACAAACTAACTTAAACTACTCATGAAAAAATTAATTATTACAGCAGTCTGTATGGCATTTTTTCCAACTTTTGAAGTTTTTTCGCAAGAAGATAAAAAGCAGCAAAAAGCCACAGATTCAATTAAACCGATTACCAAAATTGTAGAATCAGATACCAAAGAAGAAAAAAATAGAAATGTAATGCTTAACGCAGCCAACAATTCAGGCCCGCGTGATGTAAATATCGGATTGCCCTCAACAGTTGGGGGAATTACCATTCAGGAAAATGATTTACCGGTGGTTTACTATTTCTGGCCGGAACTGCCAAACAGAACCTGGAGACAAAGCAAAAGTTTAGAGAGAACAGGTTTGCTAAAGATTGGAGAAGCAGCTATTACAACCGGAGATTTAGGTTTTGCCGTGAATTCATATACCAGATTAGGAACTGACAAATTAGAAATAAACGGTAATTTTTCAGGATCAAGCTTCGGATGGATGAAAGGCGACTTAAACGTTTCCGGGCCATTAGGTAAAGGCTGGTCTTACACAATGGGCGCTTATGCTAATTTTGATCCGAACTCTTTCGATCTGAAATTCGCAAATTACTCTGACAGGACCCAAATTTACAGAGCTGGATTGACCAAGAAATTCAATAACGGAAAAGGAAAAATCAGCTTTTTGTATAAATATGCAAACTCAGCCTCTTTGACAAATTATGCTGTTTTCAGATACAAAGAAGGTGGAAAAGTAGAAGAGTACAATGATTTCAAAATTGGTCGTGATTCTTATATTGTCAATGACGGGACCATGAAATTTAAAGACATTCTAACCGGAGAATCAAAAACGGCAGACATGGGTGGAAGTGATGCTGCATCAGTTTCGCATACATTTGATTTATTGGGAGATTATGAATTGGCAAACGATTGGAAGTTTAGTTTCTCAACCCGTTTTCGTTATGCCAAAGCATCACAGTTAATCGCAATCCCGCTTAGTATTTATCAGGCAACAGCAACAGATAATTTTACGTATCAGGCAAATGGACAGCCCTATGCTGGCAATGTGAATTCGATGTTGGGATTATACACAGACGGTACGCCAACCACAACGGCATTGTCCAGATTTGAAATTAAAAAGAATATAGAGAATCATAAATGGAGATTTGGTCTGTTGGAATACTATTACAACGTAGATCAGTTTACATCTAGCAGATCATTCTTTAACCAAACGGTTAGTGCAAATCCTGATAAATTAGTTCGTAATACCCCTGGTGGAACTTCAAATACAGATGCTGACGGATTTTACAACTACAATGTCGGAGGAGAATATCATAATGGTTTTGAAAATAAATTATCGGGCTATTTCTCAGACAATTGGACTATTTCGGATCGTTTAACCCTGGCTTATGGTGTTAACTTAAGATATCATAAACTAAAAGGCGATTATTACCAAACTGCAAGAACGCCAAATGTAGTTTTTGACCCAAGTCAAAAGTCGTATTTTGATAACAACTGGTTTCATTTAGGAGGATCGATCAATGCCGTTTATAAAGTAACAAAAAGTGCCGGAATCCTTGCGGACTTTACTTATACTGAAAAAAATGGCCAGTTAGAAAGTTATTCCGGGGCAGTTGCTCCTAATTTAACGAAAACTAAAAGTCCATTGGCCGCTTTTGGATTGTACTACAATCAGGAAAAATTCAGTGTAGTTTCTCAGGCAACTTATTTAACAAGAAACAATTATCAGGCAAGACTGAACCTGGTAAATCCGGCTAATGCAAGTCAGTCAGAAGTAGCAACTGTTTTCTATGACATCCAGACTTTAGGATGGACTACAGATATCGTCGCTTCCCCTTTTAAAGGATTTAGCCTTCATTACTTAATCACCTTCCAGGATCCAATTTATAAAAATTATGATTTCTCTGCTTTTGGAAACAACTACTCTTATAATAATAAAAATGTTTTGGAAATCTCTAAAGTCTTAATGGAAATCGATCCAAGTTATACCTACAAAGATTTCAAAGTCTGGGCGAGTTTCCGTTATTTCAGCAAGCAATATGCGAACTTAACCAATGCTTTATATTTTGCGCCAAGATGGGAAACTTTTGGAGGAGTAAATTATAAAATAAATGATCATTTTGATATTGGTATTACAGCAGTAAACTTCTTAAACCAAACGGGAGCAAAAGGAACCATCAACGGAGCTGAATTAATTACAGATGCTTCGGCCTATTACGATCAGCTTTTAGTAGGATCTTATATTCGTCCATTTACTTTGGAAGCCTCTCTTAATTTCAGATTCTAAATTTTATTTCGCATGAAAAAAACAATTATAACTGTCGGTTTTGCCTTTTTTATAAGTGTAACGATGCAGGCACAGCAGGGAAAATTTGCCATTGTAAAAAATAATAAAGGTGCAGATTTGGGATATTCTCCTGAATCCGGTATCAAAATATTGAATGTTAACGGTAAAAGTTTTAAAGATTTAAATAAAAATGGAAAACTGGATAAATACGAAGACTGGCGTCTTTCGGCAGATGAGCGTGCTAAAGATTTAGCTTCTCAAATGTCGGTAGAGCAAATCGCAGGATTAATGCTTTACAGCCGTCATCAGGCTTTACCGGCTGGGGTTTCCGGATATAATGCCGGAACTTACAACGGAAAAATATTTCCGGAAAGCACTGCAAAAGTCTATGATCTAACAGATCAGCAAAAAGCATTTCTGAAAGAAGATAATCTTCGTCATGTCCTGATTACAAAAGTAGAAAGTCCGGAAGCAGCCGCTTTATGGAACAATCAGATGCAGGCTTTTGTAGAAGGAATTGGTTTGGGGATTCCAAGTAATACCAGTACAGATCCAAGACACACAGCAAATGTAACATCTGAATTTAATGCAGGAGCAGGAGGTACAATCTCAATGTGGCCTGATGGTTTAGGAATGGCATCGACTTTTGACCCGAAAATTGTCGAGCAGTTTGGTCAGATTGCAGCCAAAGAATACCGTGCTTTAGGAATTGCCACGGCTTTATCACCACAAATAGATTTAGGTTCAGAGCCAAGATGGTACAGAATCGCTATGACTTTCGGCGAAAGCCCCGCTTTGACCAGAGATATGGGAAGAGCGTATATTGATGGTTTTCAAACCTCATACGGAAAAGACGAAATCAAAGACGGCTGGGGTTACAAAAGTGTAAATGCCATGGTAAAACACTGGCCAAGCGGCGGCGCTGAAGAAGGCGGGCGTGACGGACATTGGGCTTACGGGAAATTTGCCGTTTATCCGGGCAATAATTTACAGCAGCATATTGATCCGTTTATCAATGGAGCATTCAAATTAAAAGGAAAAACCAGCAAGGCCTCTGCGGTTATGCCATATTACACGATCACTTTTGATCAGGATAAAAAATACAACGAAAATGTAGCCAATGGTTACAGCAAATATATCATTACAGATTTATTGAGAGATAAATACGGATACGATGGCGTAGTTTGTACTGATTGGCTCGTGACAGGCGACGAAGGAAAAACACCGAATCTTTTTGCCGGAAAGCCCTGGGGAGTGGAGAATCTTTCTATCGTTGAGAGACATTACAAAGCAATTGTTGCCGGTGTGGATCAGTTTGGCGGAAATAATGATAAAAAGCCCGTTTTGGAAGCCTATCAAATGGGAATCAAAGAATTCGGAGAACCTTTTATGAGAGCCCGTTTTGAAAGATCGGCTGTTCGTTTATTGAAGAACATTTTCAGAGTAGGCCTTTTTGAAAATCCCTATTTGAATGTTGCCGAAACCAAAGTAATTGTCGGGAATCCTGAGTTTATGAAAGCAGGTTATGAAGCCCAGTTAAAATCAGTTGTGTTATTGAAAAACAAAGCTTCGGTTCTGCCATTAAAAGAAAAGAAAACAGTTTTTATTCCGAAAATCTATACCGCTTCAACCAAAGATTGGTGGGGTATTGCAAGTCAGCCGAAATTAGAATATCCGGTAAACTTAGAACTGGTAAAAAAATATTATAACTTTACTGAAGATCCTTCCAAAGCAGATTTTGCGATTGTTTTCGTAACAAGCCCGCAGAGTTTGGAAGGTGGTTATGATTTGAATGACAGAGCCAACGGAAGCAATGGTTATGTACCGATTTCATTGCAATACGGAACATATACAGCAACCGCTGCCAGAGTAAAAAGTATTGCTGCCGGTGATCAGGTTATAGACCCGGCAATCAAAGACAGAACCTACAAAGACAAAACAGTTACGGTTGCGAATACTATGGATTTGAGAACTATTCTCGATACCAAAGACATGATGAAAGGGAAACCGGTTATTGTTTCGGTTACGGCTTCAAAACCAATGATTTTTAAGGAGTTTGAAAAACAAGTAGAAGGAATTGTTCTGAATTTCGGAATTTCTACTCAGGCGGTTTTAGATATCATTTCCGGAAAAACAGAACCCTCAGGATTACTTCCTGTTCAAATGCCAGCAAATATGGAAACCGTTGAAAAACAATTTGAAGACGTTCCTTTTGATATGATTTCACATAAAGACAGCGAAGGAAATGTATACGATTTCGCTTTCGGATTAAACTGGAAAGGGGTTATAAAAGATATCAGAACAGAAACGTATAAAAAGCAATAATAGAAATTAGATAATCACGAAAAATTTCAGAAACATACAGTTTTTAATAGATTTTTAAACTTGGCGTCTTTGCGACTTCACGTGCAAATTCGGACTAATAATAAAAAAGCTTAAAGATATAATCTCACCAAGTTTTTCTCTTTACAAATAACAAAATCAGAATCATATGAAAAATAAAATCACATTATTATTTGCCTTTTTTATGATAGCAGGCACTACAATAAAAGCACAGGAAACAGTAAAATTATATGCAGGAAAAGCACCCGGATCTGAAAATTGGACACAGAAAGAAGCCCAGATGTATTCGGATTTATTTAAAACCGAGGTAGTTTATAATGTTACAGATCCGTCTTTATTGGTATATCAGGTTCCAAAAGGAGTTAAAAATACAGGAACTGCCATTGTGATTGCTCCGGGTGGAGGTTTTCAGAGCTTGTCTATCAACAGAGAAGGAATTGAACTGGCAAAAATATTAAGTACCAAAGGAATTACGGCTTTTGTTTTAAAATATCGTTTGAACAAAACCGAATCGAATGATCCGGCAAGAGAAATGATGGACAAATTAAAAGACAGGGCAGCTTTCGAAAAAAATGCATTGGCAACCATTCAATTAGCAGCACAGGACGGAAAAACGGCTTTGAAATATGTTCGCAGCAATGCATCTAAATACGGAATTGATAGTAAAAAAGTAGGGATCATCGGATTTTCTGCCGGAAGTACAGTGGCAATGGAAACGGTTTTGGATAACACAGCAGAACAGTTACCGGATTTTGTTGCGAATATTTATGGAGGACCAAGACCTGAACTTCTGAGTGTTGCAGCTCCTGAAAAAAAGATTCCAATGTTTGTTTGTGCAGCTAGTGACGATCAATTGAAATTAGCGCCAAGAAGCATCCAAATGTATAATAAATGGCTAGATGCCGGACAAACTGTCGAATTGCATATGTACTCAAAAGGCGGACACGGTTTCGGAACAGGAAAACAAAATTTACCTGTAGATTCCTGGGAAACCCGTTTTGAAGAATGGCTTACACTACAAGGATTTTTAAACTAATGAACTAATCTATATATTATGAAACACAAAATTATAAAAGCAGCGAGAGTATCGCTTTTGACAGCGTTAGTGCTTTCAAATTTATCCTGGAATACAGTTCCGAATGATGGAAACGAACCACCGTTACTTACCATTAAAGGTTTTACATTTAAGGATTTAAATAAAAACGGAAAATTAGATCTTTGGGAAGACACCCGTCTTTCAGTCAATACAAGAATTGAGGCCATCATCAAGGAGATGACCAACGAAGAAAAAGCCTCGTTCCTGATAGGTACCGGAATGCCCGGAATTGAAGTGCTGACAGGACCTATCGGTGATTCAAAACAAGGTCTGGTTCCAGGAGCGGCCGGTGGAACTTTCGAAATGAAAAGATTTGGAATTCCTTCAACAGTTGTTGCGGATGGGCCTGCCGGTTTAAGAATTGCACCAACAAGAGATAAAGATTCACAAACCTATTATGCAACAGCTTTTCCGGTTGGAACGGCTTTGGCTTCAATGTGGAATAAAGCACTTTTGGAGCAGGTTGGAAAAGCAATGGGAAATGAAGTGAAAGAATATGGGGTAGATGTTTTACTGGCCCCGGCTTTGAACATTCACAGAAATCCATTAAACGGAAGAAACTTTGAATATTATTCTGAAGACCCTCTGATTGCAGGAAAAACAGCAGCAGCGATTGTAAACGGAATCCAGTCGCAGGGAGTTGGTACTTCTATCAAACATTTTGCAGCCAATAACGAAGAAACCAATCGTCTGACGATCAATGCCCATGTTTCTGAAAGAGCAATGAGAGAATTGTATTTAAAAGGTTTTGAAATTACCGTTAAAGAATCACAGCCCTGGACAGTGATGTCTTCTTACAACAAAGTCAATGGCGTTTATACTTCCGACAGTAGAGATTTGCTGACTCAGGTTTTGAGAGAAGAATGGGGTTTCAAAGGAATTGTAATGACCGACTGGTTTGGTGGTTTTCCTGGTTTTGAATCCATTAGAGACGGAGGAATTTCAGATGTAGTCAAACAAATGAATGCCGGAAATGATCTTTTAATGCCTGGAATTCCTACGCAGAAAAAAGTACTGTTAGACGCCTTAAACTCTGGGAAATTATCACAGGAAGTTGCCAATACAAATGTGAGAAGAATTCTGGAATATGTTTTCCGTACGCCGACTTTCGCAGCTTACAAATACAGTAACAAACCGAACCTGACCAAAAATGCTGAAGTAACAAGAAACGCTGCAGCAGAAGGAATGGTTTTGTTGAAAAATGAAAAAAATGCATTGCCTTTTAATGACAAACAGAAAGAAGTTTCCTTATTTGGAGTTACCTCTTATGCCTGGATTACAGGTGGTACAGGAAGCGGAAGCGTGAATAACAAACACACGGTTTCACTGCTTGAAGGACTTAATTCGGCAGGTTATAAATTAGACAAAGAATTGGCAGATTTGTACAAACCTCACGCTGAAAAAGAAGTATTGGCTGACAAAGAGCGAAGAAAAACAAGAGGATTTTTTGGTATTCCCGAAAGGCTTTCGGAACTAAAAATGGACGATGCTTTTATTGCCAAAAAAGCAGTAAGCTCTGAAATTGCATTTATTACTTTAGGAAGAAATTCCGGAGAATTTGTAGACAGAGTTATCGATAACGATTTTAATTTAGCAAATGAAGAAATTGAAATGCTGGACAAAATTTCAACTGCTTTTCATGCAAAAGGAAAGAAGGTAGTGGTAATCTTAAATATCGGTGGTGTAATCGAAACAGCATCATGGAAAGATAAAGTAGATGCTATTCTGTTGGCATGGCAGCCGGGACAGGAAGGCGGACATTCAGTTGCAGATGTGGTTTCAGGAAAAGTAAATCCATCCGGAAAACTGACTATGACATTTCCTGTAAAGTATTCAGACACGCCTTCAGCGAAAAATTTTCCGGGATTGCCAGTCGATAATCCAAAAGAGGTGACTTACGAAGAAGGGGTTTATGTCGGATACCGTTATTTCAATACATTCAATGTAAAACCATCTTATGAGTTTGGATACGGAAATTCGTATACGACTTTTGATTATTCTAATGTGAAATTAAGTTCTCCGACTTTTAAAGATAAACTGACCGTTTCTGTTACAGTAAAAAATACCGGAAAAACAGCAGGAAAAGAAGTGGTACAAGTCTATCTTTCAGCTCCTTCTAAATCTATTGACAAACCAAAAGAAGAATTGAAAGCTTTTGGAAAAACCAAAGAATTAAAACCGGGAGAAATTGAAACACTGACTTTTACGTTATCACCAAAAGATTTGGCATCGTTTTTAGAAAGCAAAAGCGCCTGGATTGCCGAAGCCGGAACCTATAAAGTTTTGGTTGGTGCTTCTTCTTTAAACATCAGACAAACTGCTGATTTCTCTGTAGCAAATGAAATTACTGTTGAAAAAGTAAAGAAAGCTTTTGCCGCAGACCAGAAATTCACAGAATTGAAACCGTAATCTACAGACGTTTTTAATTTTTTAAAGTATCGTTTCCCTTATATATTCAATTTGAATTTATAAGGGAACGATTTTTTTTAAACCATCGTTTTATTGAAATAATTTGACTTTTCGAAGTCTTTTAGATTAATCGAAATCACCGGAACTTCCGGAAGAACCGAGGCAAGTCTGGTTACAATTACTTTGGAAAGATTCCCTTTTTGATCATCGTTCCGGCCTTCCATAATATGCCCGAAAACATGAATGAAATCATCTAAAGTATTTCCATTATTGTAAAAAGCAAAAGGATTGATACGGACTTTTATTTCAGATTCAACAAAAAGGCCGGTCGATAAAGCCGATTTAAAAACCTCCTGCATTATTTCGTCGGCAGATTTTAAGCGGATTACGTTTTCTGAACAATCAATAATAAAATGTGGCATTGGTATGTATTTTAGATTATATAAATTTTCGTCACACAAAATTAGGCAAACATTATTCGGATTTGCAGAAAACAGCGTTTTTATAAACAGGTTTTTATTTGTTATTAGCCTGAAAAACTAAGGTTTTCAAATAAATCATTTTTATAACATCACTTTCTTATATTTGTAATTCTGTTTTATCTTTTATTAGTTTGAAAAAATATTTTCTGTTTGTTTTAAGTATCCTGTTTTACTTTCCTGTTTATGCATCGGATAGTACAGATACTATTTTGAATAAGTTGAATGATGCTTTGCGAAATAAACAGCATTATGTTCAACTGAAAGAAGAACGAATCCTGAACTTCAAGAAAATCAAGTCAGACGGTTTTACAAAAGAGCAGGAGTACAATTACAACAAAACTTTATACTCAGAATATCAAAAATTCAATTCCGATTCGGCGATTTTATATGTAAAGAAGAATCTTGTCATTGCAACAGCCCTTCAGAATAAAGATTTATCAGATTTGGCAGAATTACAATTGGCCAATCTGTATTCTTCATCAGGAAAATACCGGGAATCTGAAGCCATTTTAAAAAGCATCAATAAGAAAACATTAGCCAAATCACTGCTGCCGAACTATTATGTGGTTTACAGGGAGTTTTTTGAACATTACAATGCAAATAGTACCAGCAGTAAATACATTGAGCAAATAGGGAAATACCGCGATTCTTTGCTGGGCGTTCTAAATCCGGCCTCGCTGAATTTTAAAATCAACCAGATTCAGAAAGATATTTTTGACAAAAAGTTTGACATTGCCGAAAAGCAATTGACTATTTTATTAAAAAATACCAAAGAAGAAGATTCCCAATATGCCATGATTACGTATCTTTTTGGCAGTATTTATGAGACTAGACATCAATTAGAATTAAGAAAAAAATACTATGCGCTTTCTTCTACCGCTGATATAAAAAATGCCATAAAAGACAATGCGTCACTTCAGGAACTGGCTTTGGTTTTTTATGAAATAGGCGATGTAGATATGGCGTACAAATTGACGCAGTCCGCTATCGAAGATGCACTTTATTGCAATGTACAGTTTCGGACACTTTTGATGTCAGAAGTATATTCGATCATCAATACCGTTTATTTAGAGAAAGAAGCGAAAAGAAAAACAGAACTGCAGCTGTATCTTTTATGCATCAGTTTACTGTCTTTATTTTTGATTGTCGCCGTTATTTATGTCTACAAACAAATGAAGAAAGTATCCAGAATCCGAGGTGAACTTTATAAAACCAGTCAGAAATTGGCCGAATTAAACAAAGATATTACCGAAACCAACAGTCAGCTGCAGGAACGTAATGCACAATTGTCGGAATCCAATCATATTAAAGAGGAATATATTGCCCATTTTTTTAGCCTTTGTTCCGCTTACATCAATAAACTGGAGAATTACCGTATCATTTTGAACAAAAAAGCCACGGCCAAACAATTTGATGAGATTTATAAAATGCTGAAATCAACAACATTGGTTGATAATGAATTAGAGGAATTGTATAAAAACTTTGATATTATCTTTCTGAACCTTTATCCAACATTTGTAAAAGACTTTAACGACTTATTGATTAAAGAGGAACAGATTGTTTTAAAGCAGGGAGAATTGCTCAATACAGAACTTCGGATTTTTGCCCTGATCCGACTTGGAATTACCGACAGTGTAAAAATTGCAGCCTTTCTGCGTTACTCTCTGAGCACAATTTACAATTACCGAACAAGGGCGCGAAATAAAGCCGCAGTTTCGCGAAATGATTTCGAAGAAATGGTCGTTAAAATAGGTTTAATTTCCTTGAAAGTATAACGATTTATTTTAAAATCACTACTTTTTTTTACCTTTTAATTTAGTTAAATAATTGATTTTAAAGTAATTGGTTTTTTAAATCACTACTTTTTTTCGTTTAAAAATCTAAGATGTACGATAACGTTTTAGCTTTACAATATTATTATAAGGTACTTTTGACTAAAAGAGTTCCTTCCCAAAAATAAATGCTTTAATAAATTTAATTAGTTATGTTTAAAAACGTTAAAACAATTGTTGTTTTAGTTTTATTAAGTTCATTCGGATTGAATGCACAAAATAAAGTCCCGGTTTATCTTGATGATAAAAAGCCAATTAATGAGCGTGTAGAAGATGCGCTTTCGAAAATGACAATCGATGAAAAGATTGCCATGATTCATGCACAGTCTAAATTTAGTTCACCAGGTGTTCCGCGTTTGGGAATTCCTGAAAACTGGATGACCGACGGTCCACACGGAATTCGTACGGAAGTTTTATGGGACGAATGGGAGCAAGCTGGTTGGACAAATGATTCCTGTATTGCATTTCCTGCCCTTACAGCACTTTCTGCAACATGGAATAAGGAATTATCCTCATTATATGGAAAATCAATAGGAGAAGAGGCACGTTTTCGTAATAAAAATGTATTGTTGGGACCTGGCGTAAATATCTACAGAACTCCACTAAACGGTCGTAATTTCGAATATATGGGAGAGGATCCTTTCCTGACTTCAAAAATGGTTGTTCCTTATATTAAAGGAGTTCAGTCTAATGGAGTTGCTGCCTGTGTTAAACATTTTGCCTTAAACAATCAGGAAACCAACCGTAACACTGTAAACGTAATTGTTGACGATCGTGCCTTGTACGAGATTTATTTACCTGCTTTTAAAGCAGCCGTTCAGGAAGGTGATGCGTGGGCAATAATGGGATCTTACAATAAATACAAAGGACAGCACTGTTGTCATAATGAGTTTTTACTGAATGATATTCTTCGCGGAGAATGGGGTTTTAAAGGAGTTGTAGTTTCAGACTGGGGTGGGGTTCATGATACCAAACAGGCGATTCATAATGGTCTGGACATGGAATTCGGTTCCTGGACAAACGGACTTTCATGGGGAACAAGTAATGCTTATGATAACTATTATTTAGCAAAACCATATTCAACCATGATTGCCAAAGGGGAAATTGGAACTAAGGAATTAGATGAAAAAGTACGTCGTATTTTGCGTTTGTCATTTTTAACTACAATGAACAAAGAAAGACCTTTCGGATCTTTCGGAACAAAAGAACATGCTGATGCAGGTTTGAAAATTGCTGAAGAAGGAATTGTTTTATTACAAAACAACAACAATATTTTGCCAATCAATCTTTCTAAAACGAAGAAAATTGCCGTTATCGGAGAAAATGCTATCAAGATGATGACTGTTGGCGGAGGAAGTTCTTCATTGAAAGCCAGATACGAAATCACTCCTCTTGAAGGGTTAAAGAAAAGAATTGGAAATCAGGCTGAAATCGTTTACGCCCGTGGTTATGTTGGAGATCCGACAAGTAATTACAACGGAGTTGTTGCAAAAGTAAGTTTAGAAGAAAAACGTTCTCCGGCTGAATTGACAGCTGAAGCTCTAAAAATAGCTAAAGAGGCTGATATAGTTCTTTTTATCGGAGGTTTGAACAAAAGTGAAAACCAGGATGATGAAGGACACGATCGTAAAGAATTAGGCCTTCCTTACAATCAGGATAAACTGATTCAGGATTTGGTTAAAGTAAATAAAAATGTAGTTTTTGTAAATGTTTCCGGAAATGCTGTGGCAATGCCGTGGGTAAAAGAAGTTCCGGGAATTGTTCAGGGATGGTTTTTAGGTACTGAGGCTGGAAATGCTTTGGCTGCGGTTTTAGTCGGAGATGTGAATCCTTCGGGAAAACTGACTTTTACTTTCCCGGTAAAATTAGCTGATAATGGTGCTCATGCTTTAGGAGAATTCCCCGGTGGAGAAGAAGTAAACTATAAAGAAAGTATTTTTGTCGGATACCGTTGGGCTGACAAGCAAAAAGCAAAACCATTATTCGCTTTTGGACACGGTTTAAGTTACACAACTTTTGAGTACGGAAAAGTAACTGCAGATAAAAAACAAATGGCAGCCGGAGACCAGATTACATTTTCTGTAAAAGTAAAAAATACAGGAAGCAGAGAAGGAGCGGAAGTAGTTCAGCTTTATATCAGTGATTTAAAATCTTCTTTGCCTCGTCCGATAAAAGAATTGAAAGGATTTGACAAAATTTCGCTTAAAGCGGGAGAAGAAAAAACGGTAACTTTTACAATTGACAAAACAGCATTGAGCTTTTTTGATGATAAAAAACACGACTGGGTAGCAGAGCCGGGAGCTTTTGAAGCAATAATTGGTGCTTCTGCTGTTGATATAAAATCTAAAGTGGGATTCTCACTTCAATAATTTTATTAATTTCTAAACTTGGTTGGTTTATAAAGCTGCAATGATAAAAAATTGCAGCTTTATTTTTTAAAAAGTTTTTGTTGTCAGGGGATTAAGTTTTAACTCGTTGGTAATTCAAAAAAAAATTAACGGATAGTTCCTGGTTAGAAACAAAACATTTCATAAAATAAAGAACATGAAAAAAACAGTACTAAATGCTCTTGCTCTTTTCTTATTACACAACCTTTCAGCGCAAAGTCTGGACAAAATGCAATGGTTTAATGAACCTGAAAAATGGGAAATTAAAAACAATACCCTGATTATGAATGTTACTGCAAATAGTGACTACTGGCGCATTTCACATTACGGATTTACAGTTGATGATGCTCCGTTTTATTACGCAAACTACGGTGGTGAATTCGAAGCAAAAGTTAAATTGACAGGTAATTACATAGCCCGTTTTGACCAAATGGGTCTGATGATTCGTGTTGATGAAAAAAACTACATCAAAACCGGAGTTGAATTTGTGGACGGAAAGTTCAATATAAGCACTGTGGTAACACATGACAAAAGCGATTGGAGTGTAACAACATTAGAAAAAGCACCACCTTTTGTATGGATAAAAGTCGTGCGGCGATTAGACGCAATTGAAGTATTTTTCTCTTACGATGATAAAACTTACACCATGACCAGAAATGCGCCATTACAGGATAACACACCGGTTATGGTAGGCTTGATGGCTGCGTCTCCGGACGGAAAAGGTTTTGAAGCCAAATTCGAAAACTTTACAGTAAAACATTTACCGGACCAGCGCAGAGCAGAATGGCTTAAAAGTCATCAATAAATTAATTTTAAAATTATAAATAAACCCGTTGGGTGCAATTGTATTTTTAAAATGCAGCGTGTATAATTTAGAACACTGATGACACCGATTTGCTACCGCAAAAACGCAGATTTATACTGATTTTAATTTAGGATCTAAAAAAATCCGTTTTTGTCCGCGTCTTCGTGATAACGAATCGGTCAAATCCGCGTCAAAATATATTATTTTTTAATTACACCCAACGG
>JBDTNT010000360.1:0-6753 GCA_039933615.1 Flavobacterium sp.
AAAAAAAAAAAAAAATATCAATCTTTATCTCTTAGAAAGAGTATGTTGTAGCAATCAGTCCAAAAAAGGATCCTCCGGTTGGCAATGCATCTTTGTCTAAAAATATGTCTTCAGAAGCTGCGTCATATCTTAACTCAGGAATTATCGTTAATTTTCCAACTTTATAGTTTAGTGAAATTGTATTAGCAAATACACTAGAGCCATTAAGCGATCCTAAATTCAAAGCATCTTTAGCATCAAAATATTCCACTCTGTATGCCAGGCTTAATGATTCTTTAAACGAATAATTAGCATATCCTACCACAGAAAACCAATCACCGTCTAAGTTACTGTCTAAATCATTTGTTGTTTTAGCATAAGTAGCATTGAATCCTAGTGCGAAACTATCACTAATTGTTTTTGAGGCTACAAAATCAATTTGTGTTTTATTTTCGTCAGTCGGAGGAATTATACTTCCAGGAATAGGATTAGTACTTCCGGATGTAAAATTCAAATATGCACTACCTGTTTCGGCAACATATCCTAACTGACCAATATATGTTTTCTGAGTTGAACCGGCATCCATTGCCGATTTAAAATCAGTAGGGTTTGTAATCCCGAACATCGCTGTAAATTTTCCGGATGTATATTGTGCTTTCACCCCTGTATTAAAAAAGGGACCATATGAAAACGCATAAGACATACTGTAATTCTTATTGCTTATAGCATCTAACAGTTCGTATCCGATATGAGTACCAAAACTACCTGCCACTACTTTAAATTTATCAGTAAGATCATAAGTAAAATATAATTGTTTTAATATGAACTTCGTATTTTCTTCATTATATGAGAACTCTTCTGCTCTGGTTCCGAAACCCAAATCTACAAAAACGGAAGCTTTTCCAAATTTGTGACCTGCCTGAATGGAAGCCATCCCCAGTTCGAATGAATCCTGAGAGTTGGTAAAGCTCGTCAATCCATTCATTTGTTTAGAAAAATCATATTTATAATATGCATCTGCAGATCCCGTAATTGTGGTTGCTGGAGATGCTGGTGTTTCACTGTCGTCTTGGGCAAATGCGAAGGAGCTGGTTAACATCGCGGCTAAAATGTGAAATACTTTTTTCATGTTTTAATTGGTTTTTAGTTATTAATTGATTCTGGTTAGTTAATCTTTTATATATCTATCTAATAGTATAAGTCATTTCTAAAACCTCAAATTCGCCCCTCAAACCTCCTCATTTTACATTAGCGAATTTATTAACTTTTGCGACAGTACAAGAACAGCTGTCTGTTTTTTTGATGTTTTTGACAAAGAATTACGGATTACAAAAATTATTTTCCCAATAATCGTTATTTGACATTTATAGCGATTTGTTTTTGAAAATTCAATAACCAATTTCATGATTTAAAACACAAAAACAGGGGTTTTAAATAAAATATTGTAAAATTTAAAAGACAAAACAGATAAAAATAGCACATGAAAACAAACAACCCCCTAAATTTTATAGGGTATACTTATTTTTAAAATATAAATTTAAAAATATCAGTTTTTAAACAACCTAAACTAAAGCCAAAAAAAACAAAGACTTTATTCTTACAAAATAAAACACTCAGAAATACTCAGATCTATATTAAATGGATATAATTTAAAACAAAACAGCCTGTTCAAAAATGAACAGGCTGTTACTATAAGGACATTTTTACTCTACTCCTTTATATTATATTTTTCAAGATATTCCCGAACCTTAATTCCAGAATCTTTTAAATCTTCGTTTTTCCATTTCCCTTCCGATTTGGCTGTTTTCTTCAATATGGAACAAGTTTCATCTTTATCAGAAACAGACCATGTAATCCAGCTTAACTTTCGAGCTTCCATCCAGTCTATATATTCCTGCCAGGCCTTAACATTTAAAGGCCCATCACCCGAAGCTTCCATACCGGCAGACTCAGAAACAAAAATAGGCAGTCCGCTTTGTATGGCGGCATCTGTTCTGTCTCTCAATTCTTTTCCATGAGTTGCTGCATAAAAATGCATTGTGTACATGAGATTACTATATCCTTTTATAGGGTCTTCCGCCGGAAGGTTAACATCCTGATCCCAACGCGGCGAACCAATTAAAATAATATTATTTGGGTCATTTTCCCTGATGACCTTTATTACTTCTTCGGCATAGGCCTTAATTTCAGGCCAGGTTTCATAATCAGGCTCATTAAAAATCTCATATATAATGTTCGGATATTTGGCATACTTTTTCGATATTTCTGCAAAGAATTCTTTAGCTTCTTTTAAATTAACATTATGACTGTGCCAATCTATGATGACATATATATCTGATTTTATGGCACCATTTACAACTGCTTCAATTTTTTCTTTTGAAAATTGGGGCTCCTTTATATAAGACCATTGTCCTAATTCGATACCCATTGCGGCGCGAACTATATTACATTTAAAATCTTTTTTTAACCATGCAACCGCTTTTTCATTGTAAAACCTCGGCCACATACTATGCCAGCCAAAACTCATACCGCGTAAAACAACAGGATTATTATTTTTATCGACTAACTGAGTTCCTGAAACATGAAGCTGACCATGCTGTTTTACAAACTGTGCATGTGAAACGCAAAACAGCATCAATATAATAATGGTGAAAAATTTAGTTTTTGATTTCATTATAAATGATTTACGGAATTAATCTAAGCGTAATTACATCGTGAGGGGCAAGATCTGAAGTGAAATTCTTTTTTGTATTTCCGATTTCTTTATTCTTCCAAAGATCTTTTAATTTATAAATCGTTTTACTAAAATCAGCTTCGTAACCAAAATCAGCATCTTTAATAATATGTTTTTTCCAGTCAAAATTGACTTTTTTAGCGACATCACTTCTGTTTAAAAAAGTTACTGCCCAATTTCCATCTGACAAAGGCTTAACCCAAACTTCTAATCCGTCTTCGGCTAAATATTTAAAACCCTGGATTCCTAATTTATCCTGATTAACTGCGATTAGTTCTTTATTGGTCAGGATTGCCAATGTTTCTTTAGACATTTTTCTAAAATCATTTCCGGCAACAAGCGGCGAAGCCATCATGCACCACATTGCAAAATGAGATTTATCTTCTGTATCGTTCATTTCATTCCCGACTTCCATCATATCAAAATCGTTCCAGTGATCAGGTCCTGAGTATTTACGGATATCTTTACGCATTTCGACAATTTTCATAAATCCCCAAGACGACCAATTTTCAGGGTGTTTGAATTCACAATCAAAACAAGGATAAATATCTCCCGAAATTCTCCATAGATTTCCAACTGGTTTTCCCCATTCCCATGGCTGGTTATCGCCCCATTCGCAAAGACTGAAAACAATAGGTCTTCCGGCAGTTTTTAGTGCGTTGCTCATTGTTGTATATGCTTCTTTGGCGGTAATTCCCTGCGTGTTGCACCAATCGTATTTCAGGAAATCTATTCCTAATCTGGCATAAAAACGTGCATCCTGATATTCATAACCGCGAGTTCCCGGATAACCCGCACAGGTTTGGGTTCCGGCACAATTGTATAGACCAAATTTTAATCCTTTGCTGTGTACATACTCTATTACAGCTTTCATACCACTGGGAAATTTACCCGGATCCGGTACTAAATCCCCATTAGCATCACGTTCTTTTGTCATCCAGCCGTCATCAAGTACAATATAATTATAGCCTGCAGCTGCCATTCCGGAAGAAACCATAATATCGGCTGTTTCTTTTACCAGCTTTTCATCGATACTGGTTCCGAAAGTATTCCATGAATTCCAACCCATTGGCGGTGTCATTGCCAAACCTTCAAACTTACCTCCCGCTTGTGTGTGCGTATTTCCCTGGCTAAAGCCTAAAAATGAAATACTTAATGCAAGTATTAAAATTATCTTTTTCATTATAAAAAATTCAAATTATTAGTATAAAAAAGTATTCCCTAACGAGTGATTAGGGAATACTTCAAACAAACTCAAAATAAAACAAATGCTTTTTTACAAAAATCCAATATCATCAAGATATATAACTCCAGGCAATCCTGAATATTCTTTCATGAACAGTGAATTTACAGTCGTCCCTAATTTTTCAGGATGAAGGTCTGATATCGGTATCGAGATATTATTCCATTCTCCTGCTTTGATGTCTATTGCTTTTCCGTCAGCATCAGCTGTTGTGCCGCTGAGTGAGAACAGAACTCTGGCACTTACGGTGGCATATATGGATAATTTTAAGTAGCCATAATCTGCCACTTTTATTGGCGTAAACTGCATAGATAAAGCTGCCCAAGCGTTAGTTGTACGCTTAATAGAATAGGTTCCCCTGTTTACATTTTCGGTACTTTGAAAATCCTGAGTTCCATCCCAACCGCCAACGGATAGTGGAGCCGGTGCACCGGAAAAATTATCACCATACATTAAAAACTTAACGCCAATGGTTGCAATATTGGATATACCATATTCTGTCTCCACTTTTACAAGAGCATACGATTCGAAATCTGCAGGAACCGTTACTTGTATTTCTGTTTTTGATATCGTTTTGAATACTGCCTCCTTGTCATCAAATTTGACACTTTTTACTTTTACAAAATGCGAACCGGTAATAGTAACAACATCTTCGGGTGACGCAAAAGATTGAGAAAGAGCCGACAAAACTGGTGTAGGCGGAGACAATGATATAACATTATCTAAAATATTAACAAAACCGTTTGTTGCATAATAATCCAAACCTGTTGCAGGTTTATCAGAACCATTTACTTTCAGTATTCCGTCAGTCACGTTTACACCTAACAAATACAAATCGGGATTGGCTGTATTGGCTAATGTTGTCAATTCTCCTGTTTCCAGATAATCAGCAGTCACACCGGCCAGTTTACCTACTCTTTTTTTAGCTCCTTTTACGACATGGCTCAATACGATTTGTTTTAAATCGGCAACCGATACTAAAGTGATATCCGGATAACCCAATGAGTTTACGTATCCGTTTTTTACAAGGTAAGCTTCCAGGATAGCATCAGCAGGAACAAAATAAGTAAAATCTTCGGTAGTATTTAAAGTAGCTTCCAAACCTGCTAATTGTATGGCTTTATTAAAAAGCAACAAATTACTGTTAGCCTTTATTAAACCATAAGCTGTATTGTAATTTTGCTCTGCACCTCCAACGCCCGGAAGATCATTGTCACAAGAAGAAGTCAGGGCAACTAAAAATGCACCGAATGCAATTTGTTTTAGTTTATATATTATTTTCATAAGTTTTCTTTTTTATAATTTGTTCAATGAAAAGAATCAGTTAATAGTCTTTCCTGATTCTTTCAATAATCACTACTTCAATATCAGACCTAAATCATCAATATAAATTGTATTTCCTCCTTCTTTACCTCCAAATTCCTGAAATGTAATTTGCGTTAATTCAGTTGGGCTGTCCAACGCATTGAAAAGGATTTCAATATTCGTCCAGTCAGATGTAAAATTAATAACCGGTTTTATTTTATCATTTCCGTTAATAAATACACCAACTGATCCCGAATTCTGTCCTTTAAGACTTATTCTGATTCCTTTATATTTAGAGATATCAAATTTTGAGTTATCAATTCCGATATACAATCCGTTCCATTGACCGGCTTTCCATAAAATACTTTTGGAACCTTGTCTAGGATCTTTATCATAGGCAATATCATAAGGATTTGTTGCATCCCATAGGCCATCATACTGTCTTAATGAAGTATAAGCATCATCATAAATAGCGCTTCCAAAAGTTTGTGCTGCCACTGTAGTTCCGGAAACATTGGTAACAGATAGTTTTTTATACAGAATATCTTGTGGTACTTTTACTTTAATTTCAGTCAATGTTGATGAAATTGGCTCTACAGTTACAGTTCCGAAATTAACTACCGGACGAAGGAAATACTCACCCGTAATGGTAATGATATCTCCCGGATTAGGATTAATAGGAAAACCTGAAATATTTGGAAATGGTGGTCTTACTTTTACCGTATATTTCAATGTTCCGATTTTAGTTACAATCTTCAATTCATCCATTTCATTAAAGTACGGCGTGTCCTGATCTACAGAAATCACAATAACATTATCGGTTACCAATGTCGGATTAAAAGAAGATTCTAAACCATTAAAGGATATGGATTGTAAAGTTGAGAAACCTGAACCTCTGATAATATAGGTATTCCCTGCATTAATAAAATCTGTAGGAACATCAACCTGTCTGTCTCCCTCTACTAAAGGATCGTCAATAACTGATTTCGTAATTCCTGTTACGGCTAATTTCCCTGATGAAGAACTTCCTTCATCGTTTGAACACGAACTAAGCAATAAGATTGAAGCCAAAAAACAAACCTTCAATACCATTATTTTTTTTATATTTTTCATAATTGTTTCTCTTTAAAGTTTATTTAAAAACATAAGGAACCGGAGCTTCTTTTAACTTTGGATTTTTTCTAACATCATTTGCCGGTTTAGGGAAAATAAAATCCGTTTCTACCGGTGTATAGTGTTTTACTCCTTCATAATCGGAACCTCTGTCCTGTTTCGAAATGATATCAATAGCTTCTGCTCTTGGCAATCTGCCTAAGTCATACCAGAATTCACCTTCGAAAGCAAATTCAACTCTTCTTTCCTGAAACAAGGCTTTTTTGGTTAATGGTGTATTGTTATTTAATTCACTTAAACCAGCTCTTTTCCTGATTTTATTAAAAGACGCTTTTGCATTCGGATCGCTTGTTTCATTAGCGCCTGCCAAAATTGCTTC
>JBDTNT010000361.1:0-15206 GCA_039933615.1 Flavobacterium sp.
CCAATTGTTATAAGCCAGGCTCCCCAAACAAAAAATTGAAGAAAGCTCATTATAATCAACCTGTTTTTAATTCCCATATGATGAAATTGTCTTTATAAATAAATGAAGCCGTAAAACTACCATTTAAAATGATATATGCAAAAAATTAAGCTGTTTTTACAACGTCATTTATTAATTCTAAAACAGCTGAGAACTGTTCCTCTCGATTGAGATAAGAATTATCTATTTCGATGGCATCATCGGCTATTACCAAGGGAGAATCTGCACGATGTGTATCTATATAATCTCTTTCGACAACATTTTTCAAAACATCTTCGTAAGATACATTATCACCTTTCTGTTGTAATTCGTCAAAACGCCTTTGTGCGCGGGTTTCTGCACTGGCAGTCATAAATATTTTAAGCTCTGCATTTGGAAAAACTACGGTTCCGATATCTCTACCATCCATGACTATAGCTTTATTTATACCCATCGCCTGTTGCTGTTCTACCAATTTAGAACGCACTTCAGAAACTTCTGCTACTTTACTTACATAGCTGGATACCTCAATGGTTCTGATTTGTTTTTCAACATTCTCACCATTCAGGTACATTTCTGCAAACCCTAAGTCTGCATTAAATTTAAACTCTAATTGAATTTTTGGAAGGGAATCTGTAAGACCTTTTTTGTCGAAAAAATCAGGTCCTATTAATTGGTTTTCCATTGCAAATAAAGCTACAGCTCTGTACATTGCTCCTGTATCGACGTATACGTATTCTAATTCTTTTGCCAATTGTTTTGCTAAAGTACTCTTTCCTGTTGACGAGAAACCGTCGATTGCAATGGTTATTTTTTTCAAAATAATCTTTTTGATTTTATAAATTTATAATAAAGTGGATGCTTCTTAATAATAGATATCTAAAATAATTTTAGATTTAGAACCATCAATTAATTTTTCTATTCTTTTAAAGAATGCCTCACTAACCATAGGACAACCCTGGCTGCGTGAAATATAATAATCCTGTTCGTTTTCCGGAACTGCAGAGTATTGGTGCAGCACTATAGCTCTTTTTAAAGCATTACTATTAGTCTCATCTAATCCAGCTAATTTATAAGCTTTACCAAACATTCCTTTGTAGCATTTTTCTATAGAATATCTTCCTAGTGCAGTTGCTTTGGATTCTGGCACATTGCTAAATTTTAATTCTCCACCGATTCCGGTTTCTGATCCGGATCCGTGAGCTACAAGTCCCTGATCTAAAATTTTATTATTTTCTAAATCATAAACAAAAAAGCGGTTTTTACCTGATTTAATTTTCATATCAACTAAAAAAGCAATTTTTGCATTGTAATTGGAACCAACTCCAATCTTTTCTTTTATTTCGTCAATATGAAGATTTATCCTTTCGACATCTGCCGTAGTAAGGGTTTCGTCTTCAAATTTAATTTTTGAGGTATTAAAAAATCCTACGGTAACAAAAAGAATCAAATAAAATAGTTTCATAAAATTGCCTATTGAAAGTTTAAGATTAGTCCGAAAAGACTCGTATTAGCCGCTAAAGTATATTTTGAATATGAATAATTGAATTTTAACCGGTTCATTTTTAAACCAAACCCTAAGGAAACCCCTGAAAAATTGCGCTGCTCTTCAACTCTTAATTCTTCACCTCTTCTAAAATTGTAACCCATTCTGATATTAAATGCTTTTTTTGGAAAAAGCTCTACTCCTACAACAACATGTCGTAAGGTATTATTTACAAAAGAAACTTTTTCTTCTTTAGTTGTGCCGTCTATGTTAGTTTCGCCCCGAACAGGATTCGAGAATGAAACATTCCATTGTTGCAAATTTTCTAAAGAAAGATGCCAGCGAAGTGGCACGTGTTCTAGTTCTTGTGACATTCCTGCTATGATTTCAAGAGGCAAATTCTCCTGTATTCCTGAATATGTTGTGAATTGTGTTCCAATATTGCGAATTACAAGTGCCAAATTTAAATCATTTTTTTCAATTATATACAAAAAACCTAAATCAATTGCACCTCCTACGGAATTATAACTTTCTAACGTTGAAGTTATTAACTTTACATTTGCCCCAATATGAATATCTGTATAAGGAACATTATAAGCATAACCCAGTGAAAGTGCGGCTTCATTACCTGTAAATTCTGAAGTTGACTGACCATTTTCATCGTAACCGGCAAATGTACCATAGTTAATATAACTTATGCCGGCATAAAAAGTCTGAACATGTCTGTCATAAGTATAGGCGTATGAAGCAGTTCCGTAAGACGCTTCACCATAATAACTTCCGTAATTCATAGCCAGGTGATTATCCATATCTTCGTTTAGAGTTGCTGGATTAAACATGACCTGATTAACATCTTCATCATAAATTGTTATCGTTTTTCCACCTAACGCTGCCTGCCTTGGTGAAGTTGTTAAATTAAGAAACTGATACGTGTTACGGCCTCCAATTTGTCCGAAACAAAACGAACAAATCAATAACATAAAAAATAAAACAAGTCGTTTTAACATGCTTTTTCAGGCGTTCCTATATGGGAATAACGCAAATGCGAAGATAAAATTATATAACTTATAAAATAAAAATTTTAAATAAAAAAAATCCCGATTCCAGATTGAACTTTTTCAACCTGGAATTGGATTCTCTAAACCTGAAAATTATTTTAATATTTTTGCGTTTTTAGCATTTTGATCCGTCAAAGCCAGAGCCAATACTTCACTCATTTCTTTCACATAATGAAAAGTAAGACCTTCTAAATATTCAGCTTTAATCTCATCAATATCACTTTTATTCTCGTGGCATAAAATGATCTCTTTGATGTTAGCTCTTTTTGCGGCCAGGATTTTTTCTTTAATTCCACCAACCGGCAATACTTTACCACGAAGTGTAATCTCACCGGTCATAGCCATGCTTTTCTTGACCTTCTTTTGCGTTAACAAAGAAACCAGAGAAGTCAACATTGCAATACCGGCACTTGGGCCATCTTTTGGAGTTGCTCCTTCCGGAACGTGTAAGTGAATATTATATTTTTGAAATAATTCTACACTAAGTCCTAATTTTTTAGCGTTTGCTTTTATATATTCTAAAGCAATTGTAGCCGATTCTTTCATTACAGTACCTAAATTTCCTGTAATACTCAAAGAACCTTTTCCTTCAGAAATTAAGGACTCTATAAATAAAATATCTCCGCCAACACTTGTCCAGGCTAAACCTGTTACAACGCCTGCGACATCATTATTTTCATATTTATCACGTTCTAGTCTCGGCACCCCTAAAACTGTCAGAATATCTTCATCAGTAACTTTTTTATTGTATTCTTCTTCCATCGCTACCGCTTTTGCAGCATTACGAATAACCTGGGCAATTTTAGTTTCCAGATTACGAACACCGGATTCACGCGTGTAGCCTTCTACAATTTTTTCCAACTGTTTTTTACCAATTGTCAGATCTTTGGAAGTCAAGCCGTGTGCTTCCAATTGTTTTGGAAAAAGGTGTCTTTTGGCAATTTCTACTTTTTCTTCAATAGTATAACCTGACATCTTTATCACTTCCATTCTGTCACGCAAGGCAGGCTGAATGGCTGACATATTATTTGAGGTCGCAATAAACATCACTTTAGATAAATCATACCCCATTTCGAGGAAATTATCATAAAAAGAACTGTTTTGCTCCGGATCTAAAACCTCTAATAAAGCTGAAGAAGGATCACCGCTGTTTCCACTGGAAAGTTTATCAATTTCATCTAAAATAAAAACAGGATTAGAAGTTCCGGCTTTCTTTAAACTCTGAATAATTCTTCCCGGCATGGCACCGATATAGGTTTTTCTGTGTCCGCGAATTTCTGCTTCATCACGCAAACCACCTAATGAAATACGTACATATTCACGTCCTAAGGCTTCAGCAACAGAACGTCCAATAGATGTTTTACCAACACCCGGAGGCCCTGTCAAACAAATAATTGGTGATTTCATATCATTGCGAAGCTTCAATACGGCCAAATGCTCAACCATTCTTTTCTTAACTTCTTCAAGTCCAAAATGATCTTTATCTAATATTTTCTGAGCATATTTCAAATCAAATTTATCTTTGGAATATTCGCCCCATGGCAATTCCAAAAACAACTCTAAATAGTTACGCTGAATTCCAAAATCAGGAGATTGCGGGTTCATTCTTCGCATTTTAGACAATTCTTTTTCGAAATGCTTTTGTGTTTTTTCGTCCCACTTTTTCGTTTTGGCCTTCTGCCCCATTTCGTCCATTTCCTCTTCCTGAGAAACGCCTCCCAATTCTTCCTGGATGGTTTTCATTTGCTGATGAAGGAAATATTCACGTTGCTGCTGATCTAAATCAAAACGAACTTTTGACTGTATGTCATTCTTCAATTCTAACTTTTGCAACTCCACGTTCATATAACGTAAAGTTTCAAGTGCTCTTTCTTTTAATCCGTTTATCGATAATAAACCTTGTTTTTCTTTTACCGATAAATTCATATTCGAAGAAACAAAATTGATCAGAAACGATTGGCTTTCAATATTTTTAATCGCAAAAGTTGCTTCTGAAGGAATATTTGGACTTTCTTTTATGATCTGAATAGCTAATTCTTTGACAGAATCTAAGATAGCAGTAAATTCCGTATCATTTTCATCCGGACGTTCTTCTGTTACTTCTTTTATAGTTGCAGTAATGTAAGGATCTTCTGAAACTACCTGATCAATTTCAAAGCGTTTTTTTCCTTGTAAAATTACCGTAACATTCCCGTCAGGCATTTTTAAAACACGAAGGATTCTGGCTACAGTCCCAATTTTATGAATATCATCTTTAGACGGATCTTCATCTTCCTCATTGATTTGAGAAACTACGCCTATGATTTTTCCGGCTGCATTTGCATCATTAATCAGCTTTATGGATTTATCCCGTCCTGCCGAAATCGGGATTACTACGCCCGGAAATAAAACAGTATTACGTAAAGGTAAAATAGGCAACGAGAGCGGAAGCTCTTCATTGTTCATTTCTTCTTCGTCTTCTGGTGTTAATAATGGAATTAATTCTGCTTCTGAGTCAAATTCCTGAAGTGACAGATTGTCAATAGTAAGTATTTTATGGTTTGACATAATAATATATAAGTCGTTTTGTCATTAAAAGTTTAATCCTAACCGTAAATATAATCTCAGATGTTGCTCTTTTTAGCCAAACAATCATAAGTGTATGCTTTACAAGATAGGCGATAAAAATAGACAATCATTATGCCAAAAGCAAAAAAGATAGTTTTGAATTTTAGAAGAAATCCCAATTAATAGTAGAAACAAAAGTATTTTAAATAAAAATACAATTAATTTTATCCAAACTGTAACAAACTAAAAAAAGCCAAGTCATTATAAAAAACCAGCAACAATTACTTGAATATAACAAACCAAAATATCGAAGAATTAATCACGCTTTGTAAAGAGAATAATCAAAAAGCACAATTCGAAGTTTACAATCGTTACTGTAAAGCCATGTATAATGTGGCCTACAGGATTGTAAAAGACGAACATTTTGCACAGGACGTCATGCAGGAAGGTTTTTTGAAAGCTTTTACAAAAATTAACGACTATAAGCAGGAAGTTGCTTTTGGGGCATGGTTAAAAAAAATAATTATCAATTATAGTATTGATTTTTATAAAAAGAATAATGTTTTCCAAGTCGAGGATTTAAGTAAGACACTTTATAAAACAGAAGAAAATGACAGCTTTTTTTCTGAAAATATAGATTTGAATTCACTTAAAGTAAAACAGGTTCTGGATACTATTTTAGGATTAAAAGACAATTACAGAATGGTTTTGACCCTTTTTTATATAGAAGGTTATGACCAGGAAGAAATTAGCGAAATTTTAAACATTACTTATGCCAATTGCCGTACAACATTGAGCAGGGCTAAAGAAAGCTTACGAAAAAAACTAGAGGAAATATGAAAAAGGAAAATGAAAACGTAGATCAATTGCTTAAAAAATTTGAAAACCAATGGGATGTACAGGAGATGAATTCCGATCATCAGCTTGATTTTTTTAATAAATTAAATACTAAAAATAAACCTAATAAAAATTATTATGCTGTCTGGGGAATTGCTGCTTCGATAGTCTTGCTGCTGGGAATATCTGTTTTTTATAACAACAGTCAAAAGCCTAAGGAATTCAAATTTGCATCAAACGAAACCAAACGAACGGACTCAATTTTCAACATATTAATTGATAATGAGCTAGTCAAACTAAAAGAGAAAAGTTCTCCGGAAAATGAGGAAATCATAAATGATGCTTTAAAACAAATGAAAGTCTTTGATGCAGACTATCAGAAAATCATAAATGAATTGCAAAAAAACGGGGAAAACAAACAAATCATTTATGCTATGATTAGTAATCTTCAAACGAGAATATCGTTTCTGCAGACTGTATTGCAACGAATTGAAGAAAATGAAAATTTAAAAAACACTACACATGAAAAAACACTATAACATACTTATTTTATTCATTTTAATTCCATTTTTGGGATTGGCAAATGATGACACTTTTATTACAAAACAAAAAACAATTAAAAAAACATATATCGTTAATTCGAATGCCGGAATTGATATTGATAACAGATATGGGAACATTACTGTAACAACATGGGATGAAGATAAAATTGACCTTGACATCACCATAAAAGTAACAGGAGGAAATGAAAATTGGGTAAACGAAAGACTAAACAGTATCGATGTTGAAATTACAGCTTTGAAAGCAATGGTTTCCGCTATTACTTCTACCGGTAATTCTTCTGTAAAAAGTAAAGGAAGCAGTAATAGTTTTGAAATAAATTATGTGATAAAAATTCCTAAAAACGGAACTGTAAAACTCAGTAATAAATACGGAAACATTCTTACAGGTGATTTAGAATCAACCAGTGATATCTTTTGTAAATATGGAAAAATAAACCTTGGCAGACTAAATGGAAATACGAATACAATTCATATAGAGTACTGCCAAAGTTCAAACATTGAATATATTAAAAGTGGAAATATTGAAGCCCGATATTCCGGTTTAAGAATTACTGATGCAGGGAAAATTAATCTTGCGACCAATTACACAGATCTTGTTGTTGGTGACAGTCAGAATATTAAATATGAATGTAATTACGGATCCTTTAAATTTCAGAAAATGGGGTCAATTACAGGAGCAGGAAATTATCTGACGGTTAGTATTGGTGAAATTTTAAATACATTAACTTCAGATCTTAATTACAGTAAACTAAATGTTGGAATCATAAATGAGAAAGCCAACAATATAAATATCAACTCCCGTTATTCAGACATTTCAATGGGATATGATGTAAATTATTCTTTCGATTTTGATATTTCAACAAAATACTCCGGTATAAAAAGTGATCCTTCAATGCAAATTTCTAATAGTGAAGAAAAAAGCAGCAGTAAAAAAGTTAGCGGGTATTATAAGAAAAAAGGTCAGAATAAAATAATACTGACATCAGATTACGGAAGCATATCATTAGTAAAAAAACAATAATCATCAAACATCAATCAAAAAATGAAAAAATCAATCCAATTATTAGTTTGCAGCGTATTTCTTTTAAGCACAATTGCCAATGCCCAGTGGTCTAAAAACCGAATCAAAGGAAATGGAAAAGTAGTCTCCAATAATCGTTCAACAGCCGGTTATGACGGAATTAAAGTATCCGGATTCTTTGATGTTGATTTAGTATCAGGAAAAGAAGGCACTATTACTGTAAAAGCCGAAGAAAATCTACAACAATATATTAAAGTTCAAGTTGAAGGCAATGTGCTTAAAATTTATACCGAAAAAAATGCAAACATTAGTCCAGGCATCGGTAAAACAATTCAGATTACAATCCCTTTTGAAAAAATATCAAATGTTTCTCTTTCTGGTTCCGGTGATGTACGATCAAAAAGCATTATAAAATCGGATGCATTTACGGCAGCACTATCAGGATCCGGAAATTTAAATCTGGATGTAGATGCTACTACGTTTGATCTTGCGGTAAGCGGTTCCGGGGATATTGTTTTAAAAGGGAATACAGGAAGCTTAACAACCAAATTATCCGGTTCAGGAGACATTGACGCAGCTTCATTAAAAGCTAAAAATGTAGATATCACAATCTCAGGTTCAGGTGACAGTAAAGTTTTTTGCAGTGAAAACCTAAAAGCAAGAGTATCTGGTTCAGGAGATATCGAATATAAAGGTGATCCAAAAACAAGAGATACCAAAGTAAGCGGTTCAGGAAATATTTCTAAAGCCTAAACATCTCAAATTATAAAAGAATAATTATAATTTTCCTAAACACAAAACACGTAATTGCAAAATGGCCTAATGGATAAAATAAATTATCCATTAGGCCATTTAAATAAAAATTTAAACTTAATTACTTTGAAGTTGCATTTTCAGGTATTCTTCTTAAAAGAAAAATAGCCGTTACGAAGAAAACCCCTAAAATTACAATTGCCGCACGAGGGCTTCCTGTAATCTGATCAATGATTCCATAAACACACATTCCGATTACAATTCCTATTTTTTCTGCCACATCGTAGAAACTAAAAAATGATGCAGTATCTTCTGTTTCAGGCAATAATTTGGAGTATGTAGAACGAGACAGTGCCTGAATTCCGCCCATCACAAGTCCAGCCATAGTTGCCATGGCGTAAAAATGCATTGGTAAAGTGATGAAATAAGCACCAGCGCAAAATACCGCCCAGATTATATTAATTACAATTAACGTTGGAATATTGCCCCATTTATCTGAAGCTCTTGAAGTTAAAACGGCCCCTAAAACCGCTACCAACTGTATTAATAAAATACAAATGATCAGACCAATAGTACTTTCTTCTTTAGAAGCCCATTGAATTTCCTGAGCTCCAAAGTAAGTCGCTACCAACATTACGGTCTGTACAGCCATACTTGAAACAAAGAAACTTCCCAAATAACGTTTTAATGGAATATTTTCTTTTAGCAAAGCCCAAACTTTCTTTAATTCTTTAAAACCATTGAAAAGGACATTTTTAGTCAATTTTTGTCCTGTTTCTTTACTTCCTTTTGGTAAAAAATAATACGTATACTGACTGAATAAAATCCACCAGACTCCAACCATTATAAAAGAATATCTCATGGCTTTCATCGCTGCTTCTCCATCAGTTCCTGTAATTCCAAAAAGTTTTGGTTTCATAATCATCGCTAAATTGATGATTAACAAAATAACGCTTCCAATATATCCTAATGAATATCCTTTGGCACTAATTTTATCCTGCTGCTCAGGAAAAGCAATATCAGGAAGATAAGAATTATAGAACACCAGACTTCCCCAATATCCTATCAATCCTAAGAAATAAAATATTAATCCAACATAAATATTGGCAAGATCGAACCAATATAAACCCATACAGGATAAAGCACCTACGTAACAAAAGAACTTCATAAATGATTTCTTATTTCCCACATAATCGGCAATTCCTGATAATAACGGAGAAATAAACGAAACAACTAAAAAAGCTGCTGCCGTTATAAAACTAATCAAAGCGGAATTTTTTAAATGCATTCCGAAAACATCAATATAATGATCACGTTCCGAAAATAAGGCTTCATAAAAAATCGGAAATACAGCTGATGCAATCGTTAATGTATACACCGAATTGGCCCAATCATAAAAAGCCCAGGCATTTAGTAATTTTTTATCTCCTTTTTGTAAGTTTTTCATAAAGATGGTTCAGTTAATTAAGCTACGAATTTATCTAATTTTTATTAAGAATTCATTATTACAGTATTAAGAACTTATTTTTTTCTAAAAATAAAGAAAATCCTGAATCATATCTTTATTTAAAAACAATAAAAAAGAGGTTATTTCCTGGAAAATAACCTCTTTTTAAATATTGTAAAAAATCCTTATCGTATTACACCAACTTTAAGCGCGGTAGCTTTTGCTTCCGGAATCAATGCTTTTATATTGGCAATCCTTGTAGCATCTGACGGGTGCGTACTCATAAACTCGGGTGTTGATCCTGCTCCGGATTTAGCAGACATTCTACTCCAGAACGAAACGGCATCATCCGGATTATATCCCGCAATTGCCATAAGTGTCAACCCTATCTTATCAGCTTCAGTTTCGTTACTTCTGCTAAAAGGAAGCATTACACCCACTTCTGTACCAAGTCCGTAAGCTTGTGAAAATATTTGTTGTGTTTGCTCCGATTTGCCACTTGTAGCAGCTCCTAAGGCAACACCTCCTATTTGTTGCAATTGTGCGGCGCTCATTCTCTGCGCTCCATGGTTCGCTAAAGCATGTGAAACTTCATGTCCCATAACTGTTGCTAAACCTGCTTCATTTTGTGTTACCGGCAAAATACCCGAATAAACTACAATTTTACCTCCGGGAAGACACCACGCATTTACTTCTTTATTATCTACTAATTTATATTCCCAGCGGTAATCACTTAAATATTGTCCCTGGCCTAAAAACTTCAGGTATTTCTCCGCTGCAGCCTTAATTCTTGAACCTACGACTTCTACTTTTTTTGCATCTGCTGTACCTGTAATAACTTTATTTTCAGTCAAAAACTGATTATACTGTTGAAAAGAAGAGGGAAATAATTCGCTGTTTGAAACGAAATTTAAATTTTGCTTTCCTGTAATTGGATTTGTTGCACATGCAACTAAAAGAATAATAAATATTCCTCCTATAAAATATTTTTTCATAATTTCTGGTATTTAACAAAACAAAAATACAATTATTATGAAATTTATTTTTACATAATTTAACAGAAACATATCAAAATAAAACTATTCACCAATGATATGGAGTTCACTAAATTCCTTGTCAACCAATAAAAAATGACTTTCCGAGAAACTTACTTCATCAAATGCTATTCTTACATTATCAATTTCGATTTCAGAAATTTTAAATGGCAGACCAATTAAATTGATTTTATACTTGCTGTAATTCGTTTCGAATTTTCCTTCTTTATGCAACTGAACAATCAGTTCCTTTTCCTTACCTATTGTTGTGAAAGAAAGAAAACTGTAACGTCCTTTTTTATAATCGTAGCCATCCTGGGAATCTTCATAAACAAATGATTTTTCCTTTCCATTTTTAAAATATAAATCCAGTGTCAGTTCGTCAAATTCAAGCTCCCCGACATATTGCTGAACAGGATATTTTGGAATGATCGCTCCCGCTTTTATAAAAATTGGAATTTCATCAAATTTAGTGTCAACCCAAACTTCTCTTCCTCCGTTTGAAAACTCATTTGTCCAGTAGTTATACCACTCACCTCTTGGGATATACATACGTCTGCCTAAAGAATTAGGTTCAAGTATTGGGCAAACTAATATCTGATTTCCAAAGATAAATTCATCATTTCGATAATGGGTCTGTATATCTTCCTGATCGTAGTAAACTAAAGGTTTTAACATCGGAATTCCTTCTTCAATATACTGCCAGAACATGGTGTATAAATAAGGGAGTAATTGATATCGAAGGCTGACAAATTTTCGGGTAATATTGATAACTTCTTCATCAAAAGCCCAGGGCTCCTGATTGCCATGATCGCCTGAAGAATGTGTTCTGCAAAACGGGTGAAAGACGCCTAACTGAATCCATCGTGCATATAATTCACCTGTTGGCTGCTCTGCAAAACCTCCAATATCTGATCCTGTAAAGCCCATTCCTGAAATTGACATCCTTTGTACCTGAATATTTGCAATCCATAAATGTTCCCAAGTGGCGACATTATCACCTGTCCAAGACGATGTGTAACGCTGTGCACCGGAATAAGCTGACCTTGTAATTACAAAAGGTCTTTTCGGATAAGCAAATCGTTTTACACCATGATAGGTTGCTCTCGCCATTTGCGTACCATAGATATTATGAGCTTTCCTGTGGCTGCAAGGATTCCCATCATAAACATGACGAACATCCATTGGGAATGTTTTATTTGGAACCTCCATAACGGCTGGTTCATTCATATCATTCCAAACTCCTTTCACACCAATGTCTGAAATTAATTCTTTAAATAATCCTGCCCACCACTCTCTCACTGCAGGATTTGTATAATCCGGAAAATTACATTCACCTGGCCAAACTTTACCCTTCATATAAGGCCCATCAGCTCTTTTACAGAAATAATCTTTCTCTAAAGCTTCTTTATAAACGGAATAATCTTTGTCTATTTTTATCCCCGGATCAATAATTACAACCGTCTTAAAACCATCTTCGGCCAATTCAGCAACCATTCTTTTCGGGTCCGGAAAATATTCTTTACTCCACGTAAAACATCGAAAACCTTCCATATAATCTATATCCAGATAAATGGCATCACAAGGAATTTTGAGTTCCCTGAATTTTGAAGTGATTTCTTTTACCTTACTTTCAGGATAATAACTCCATTTACACTGATGGTATCCTAAAACCCAAAGTGGCGGTAATTCCGGTTTTCCTGTCAAATCAGTATAGGTGGTGACAACATCCTGCATTTGCGGGCCATAAATGAAATAATAGTTCATTTCTCCCCCTTCTGCCCAAAAACTGGCCACATTTCTTCTCTCCTGACAAAAATCAAAAAAAGTCCTGAAGGTATTATCAAAGAAAATACCGTACGATTGTTTATTAATTAACCCTATATAAAATGGAACGACCTTATATAAAGGATCTTGCTCTTTTTGAAAGGCGTATTGATCGGTAGCAAAATTTTCAAGTCTTTTGCCTTTTAAATTCATTTGGGTAGCCTTATCTCCAAGCCCGTAAAAACATTCTCCATCTTTTGAAGATTTGCTCATTTTTACGATATTACCACCATATTCATAGCTTTCTTCCCAATGAAAACCAAGTTCGTCTTCGAGAATCAGAAGATCATTTAAATCGTAGATAGACAAACGAAGATCGGCTTTCTGAATTTTACATTTTACTTTACTGGTCCTGATTTGAAAATAAGAATCCTCTTCAGTAAGTTCGAGAAAATTATATCCGTGCAGTTGTGTTTTATCAATCGCATATGAAAAATCATTACTAAAATACCCCTTTGTCGTAAAACGAAACCGAATTAAGCTGTCTCTAAGAATGGTAACTTTTAAGATTACTTTATTATCAGTATGGAAAAAAAAGGAATCTCCTTCATGCTCATACGATACAATTTTTGATGGATATAAGTCGCCTTTGTATTCTAATGATGTATTTGTAATCATATCGTTAATGAATTAGTTATAACAGCCCTACCTGTTTCAAACATACAAAAAAACTTGGTAAGCCCCTATGAATATACGGATTATTCACGAAAACGTTTTTTCTGTCTGAGTCATAAATTACCCATTAAAAAATCAAAAGATTGATAATTTAAAAGCTCAAAAATGATAAAATCTCACCTTATAAAATACATGGATTTTATTCAAATGAATAAATCGTTACACTTAAAGGAGGTAAAATTAATTCTACCGAATAATCCCGTCCGTCATAAGGTGATGCTTCAATTTTCAGTAAACCCGAATTACCAATTCCGCTTCCTCCATAAACTACATTATCACTATTGAATACTGGAACTAATTTTCCTTTCTGAGGAATTCCAATCCTGTAATTTTCACGAACTATTTGCGTGAAATTACAAACTACTATTAAATTTTCTTTGGGGTTATTTCCTTTTCGAATGTAAGACAGAATTGCGTTTTGATGATCGGAGTAATTTATCCACTCGAAACCTTCACCGCTGAACTGTTTTTCATACAATGCCGGTTGTGATTTATACAACTGGTTCAGATCTGTAATTATTTTTTTAATTCCGGAGTGATAATCATATTGCAGTAAATGCCAATCTAAGCTATTCTCAAAATTCCATTCGTTACTTTGTCCGAACTCAGAACCCATAAACAATAATTTTGTTCCGGGATGGGTAAACATATAACCATATAACAAACGTAAATTCGCAAACTTCTGCCATTCGTCACCAGGCATTTTATTAGCAACAGATTTTTTACCGTAAACAACTTCGTCATGTGAAAACGGCAGCATGAAATTTTCGGTAAAAGCATAAGTCATCGAAAAAGTCAATTCATTTTGATGGTATTTTCTGTAAACAGTTTCTTTTTGAAAGTATTGTAAAGTATCGTGCATCCATCCCATCATCCATTTCATACCAAAGCCTAAACCTCCTGTAAATGTTGGTCTGGAAACCATAGGAAAGGAAGTACTCTCTTCAGCAATCGTCTGAACGCCATTAAAATTGGCATAAATAATTTCATTGAATTCTTTAAGGAAGCTTATCGTGTCAAGATTTTCCCTTCCGCCATAAATATTTGGTTCCCACTCCCCTTCTTTTCTGGAATAATCAAGGTATAACATCGAAGCCACAGCGTCAACCCGTAAGCCATCTGCATGATAATGCTGCAGCCAGAAAACGGCATTGCTAATCAAAAAAGCACGCACTTCATTGCGGCCATAATTAAAAACAAGGCTTTTCCAATCGGGATGATAGCCTTTTCTGCGATCTGGATGTTCGTATAAATTCGAACCATCAAAAAAGCCTAAACCGTGAGCATCATCAGGAAAATGAGATGGAACCCAATCCAGAATGACTCCAATTCCCGCCTGATGTAATTTATCAACCAAAACCATAAAATCCTGCGGTTTCCCGAAACGGGAAGTTGGCGCAAAATAACCAGTTAGCTGATACCCCCATGAAGGATCATAAGGATATTCCATGATTGGCATAAATTCTACATGGGTAAAACCAGTTTCCTTAACGTAAGAAACCAAATCTTCAGCAAGCTCCAGGTACGTTAAAAAACGATTATTTTCACCGCGCTTCCAGGAACCCAGATGCACTTCATATACAGAATAAGGCCTATCCAGACCATTTTTCTCTTCACGCGATTGCATCCATTTTTCATCCTTCCAATTATAGTCCAAATCCCAAATAACTGACGCTGTATGGGGTGGTTTTTCACAATATAAAGAAAACGGATCTGCTTTTTCAGTCACTACTCCATCTATGTTCGATTCAATTTTATATTTATAAAGTGCTCCTTTTTCGAGGCCTGGAATAAAACCTTCCCAAATACCGGAAGAATCCCAGCGAACTTGCAATAAATGCTCTCCTTTTGTCCAATAATTAAAATCCCCGGCAACAGAAACAGATTTTGCTGTTGGAGCCCAAACGGCAAAATAAACACCTTTTACTCCATTAACTTCA
>JBDTNT010000362.1:0-28865 GCA_039933615.1 Flavobacterium sp.
AAAAAAGGGGTTTATACTTTTTTGTATAAACCCCTTTTTGTTTTATTTCAGCTTAATGGTTTGCTGTTGTCCGTCATAAGTAATTTCTTTTCCGGCGGCATCATAGGTGAAAGCCTGCGGTTTGTCTTTGCTTACAGCTACGATTATAAATTTACGGTTCTTAATCATTCCGTCGAATTTTCCTTTTTGTTCGCCAATAGTCAGCGTTCCGGAAGCTTCGTTGTACTGGAAAGCTATATTGGTAAAACTTCCTTTTTCGTAGTTGTAGTTTTCATTTTCATCTTCATACAAAGTAAACTTTCCATCTTGTCCCATGTAAACGTAAAGTACAATTTTGTCCGCTTTTTTCTCTGTGCTGTATTGCATTTCAGGTCCAACCGGAATAATTGCGCCTTCGCGAATGAATAATGGAATATGCTCATAAGGAGCGTCAACATTCACTTGCTGTCCCCCTTTTATGTAACGGCCTGTATAGAAATCAAACCAGTTTGTTCCTTCGGGGAAATAAACATCACGTTTACGGGCTTCATATTTATAAACCGGACAAACCATAAAAGAAGGTCCGAACATAAACTGGTCACTCACATTCTGAACTTTTTTATCCGTTGCAAAATCCATAAACAAGGGGCGCATGATCGTGTAATCATCAAAATAGGTCATTCCGGCCATAGTATAAATGTATGGCATCAGTCTGTAACGTAAATTGGTATAATACAAAATAGACTGGTAAGCAGGATGCGTATCCGGAGCTATGTTCCAGGGTTCACGATACGGAAATTGTCCGTGCGCTCTGTACAAAGGAGCAAAGGCACCAAACTGAAACCAACGGGTGTTTAATTCTCTCCATTCTTTGTAATCAGCATTTTCCTGACCGTTTTTGTCGTATTGCTGTTGTCCGGCAACATACCTGTCTTCTACACAGAAACCGCCAATATCCATTGTCCAGTATGGAATCCCGCTTACGGCGAAGTTAAGTCCGGCAGAAATTTGAGCTTTCATATCTTCCCAGCGGGTAGCGATATCACCACTCCAGGTTGCTGTAGAATAACGCTGTAAACCTGCAAATCCCGATCTTGTCAAAAGGAATACCCTTTTGTTTGGCTCCACGCTGCGCTGACCGTCATAAATGGCTTCCGCATTCATTAAGGCATACGTATTAAAAAATTCTGTAGAAGAACCTAAAGCTGTCGGTCCGCATAATGCTTTACGATATTCCATATCTGTACAATCCAGTACGTTTGGTTCGCTGGCATCCATCCACCATGCATCGATTTTCAGAGGATATAAGTTATCATAGATTTGTTTCCAGAATAATTTACGGGCACCACCGGAGTAGGCATCATAAAATGAACCCACATAACCAGGGCCAACCCAGTCACGAACGTTGTCTTTTATGGCTTGCTGATACATCCAGCCTTTTTCATCAAATTCCTTAAAATGTTCGGTTGTTTTGTAAAACTTAGGCCAAACCGAAATCATCATTTTAGCATTCAGAGCATGAATAGAATCTACCATTCCCTGTGGATTTGGGAAACGTTTCTTGTCAAATTCATGGCTTCCCCACGAATCTTCTTCCCAGTAATTCCAGTCCAGCACGATATTGTCAATAGGGAATTTACGCTTTCTGAATTCTTTCAGGTTTCCAACAATTTCATCCTGGGTTTTATATCTTTCGCGGCTTTGCCAGTATCCCATTGCCCATTTTGGCATAATCTGAGATTTTCCTGTCAGGGTACGGTATCCTTTAATCACTTCATCTGCAGAATTTCCGTGCACGAAATAGTAATCTATTTTCTGGGTCATTTCACTCCACCAGACCTGATTGTTTTTTTCTTCAGCCGGCTGTGGAGTAAGGACGCGTAAACCACAATAAGAAGTTCCGCCGTCCGGTTTCCATTCGATTCTTAGCGGTACACGTTTTCCTGCCTGTAACGGCAAAGAGAACTTATAGCTATTCGGATTCCATGCTGTTCTCCAGCGTTCCGGAACTACTAATTCGTTGTTTAAATATACTTTTACATAACCGGCATAATACAAGGTAAATTTATAAGTTCCGTTTTCCGGCGCTTCAATTTCTCCTTCGTAGGTAACATCCGCATTTTTTAAAGGGAAATTTTGCGGTAACTTTTTGATGCTTTTTATGTCTTCAAAGAAAATGGATTCTTCTTTACGTTCGATGTTTTGAACGTCTTTTACATTCGAAACATACGTTCCTGTCAAAGCTCCGGGATTTCCTTTTTTATCATATAATTTAAAAACGGTATTCAATTGGGTGTAGGGACGGCTTTCACCAAAACGACTCAAGGAATAACTGTCCCATAAAACACCGTAGTTTTTATTCGAAACAATAAAAGGCACTGAAACTTTGGTATTGTATTGAAACAATTCTTCGTTTTTACCTTTATAATTGAATTCATCAGCCTGATGTTGCCCCAATCCGTGGAATGCTTCATCGGCAGGTGAATCAAAAATCTGACGAACGGTATACCCTTTGGTTCCTTCTACTTCAATTGGAGTAAAATTTCTTCCTCCGCCTGCTTTCTCTGCTAAAATTAGCTTTCCGTCTTTGTCTTTAAAGTTGATTCCACCGTTTACTTTAGAAACCATCACTTTCAGGCGTGAGGTTACCACTGCAATAGAGTCGGTAACATTGGTTTCTACTTTATAAGGTACTTTTGATTTTCCGGCAACGATTATCAGCGAAGAATCCTTTTTGAATTCAGCATCCGGAGTAGCAGAAACGTGAATCAATTCGTCCTGTAATACCTGAATACGTACTTTTTGGACATCTGTTTTACTGTTTTGCTTAACGCTTACAATTATGCCGTCGTCTATCGTTTGATATTGCTTCACGGAACACGAAGCCAACAGCGTTGCAGCAAATAAGAAATGTATTTTTTTGCGCATGGTTAAATAGTGGTTTTAGTAAAATTTTTAAGGTAACAAATTTCATCATAAAAATCCGATTTAGGGGATGTGTATGTTTTTAAGAAGGTATCATTATGAATTATTTGTGCCGTTTTATTGTGATTCTATGATTTTGCATTCCGATTTCTACCAGGGATTTCCATAAGCAACTCTACAATAAAAAGACCTCCGGTTTGTCATTTCGATGGAGAATTACAGAATACAAAAAAGCCTTCTTAAATCGGTAGATCCAGAAGGCTTTTAAAGAATAAGTATGTCCCTGAATTTATTCTCAATAATTATTTTTTGATTAGTTTTTCAACTTTACTGCCTGCTTCAGAAGTAATTCTGATGAAATAAAAACCGGTTGATTTATTTGAAATATCAAGCTGAGCCGAATTGCTGTTTTCTATTACAGTCTGAAGAATTCTTCCCTGTACATCAAATAATTCAATGCGTTTTATCGCAGTATTGCAATTGATGTTTACATTTCCATTGGTTGGATTTGGATATAAGGCGATGCTTTTATCAATCTCATGCTCTTTAATTCCCAATGATTTGAAAATGGTTTCTGCTTTTTCAGTTTCGATTGGGGCGTTGTAGTCAAAAAAGATTTCCGCTTCTTTTCCAACCTGATCTCCACTGATAAGATTGGGTAAAGTTTTAATTTTGAACAAAACATTTCCATGTCCGCCAACCGGAGGACTTTTGGCAGCACTTAAATTGATTTTAGCGAAAGTAAATTCAGCTACGTTTCCATGAATGGTTGTCTGTGACGGATGCGAAGTATTGATTAACTGCAGGGAATTAATATCGTATTTGGTTTCATCAATTATCACTTTGACCACCACATTCTCCGCTTCGGCCGTTCCAGTGTTTTCAAAATTAACAACATAATGTAAATAATCACCGATCGTACCCGGAGAGACATTCTTACCTTCCAGACAGGTAATATCGTTAGGGTCAAATGAACCGATAATTACCTGATTGTAATTGAAAACATTATCGTCCGGATTAAAATCTCCCGCAATTGGATTTACTGTTGCCGTAAAATTCAGGATATCACCCAGATTTGCCGGCGGAACCTGCACGGAAGTGTTAACATTCAGTCCCACATAAAAACTTTTGCTTTCAAAAGGAAGTAGATTAGTGTAATTCCATCCCAATGAACCCGGGTTTTGAACTGTTGGAGCTAAAGTTGCGATTGCGTAATGCAAAAGATTTTCATTATAAGTAAAGTTTAAACTTCCGCTTACCGACTGATTTCCTTTGTTTTTGATTACAATCTGATACCAGGCCATAAATCCGGGTTTTGCCGGAGCAATAGGTACAATAACAATTTCGACATCACTTTGGGATCCTGCGGCTGTTATACAGAAATCCTGAGTAAATACGTGATTATTATCGTCTTCAAAATTTAGTACTGCATTAACAGGCGAAATAGAAAACAAAGTTGGGTTTTCAAGATGCGGCGTCAGATTAAAATTCCCTTCGGCAGTATAATACGTATATTTTCCGTTTGTATTGGTAAAAGTTTCGCTTTGTACAGTACCATCATTAATTCCTACTTTGACATTCGGCTGTTTGGCGTCTGCGGCATCACAACCGTTATGATCAATGTCAAAAGCGATCGTACCGGTTATGGTGTTATAATTCCCGCCCGGAGTAAAAGAGCAATACGAATTAACGACAACGCTTGATAATCCTAAGTTGCCTAAATAATTTTTGGTCGTATTTATTTCCGTTTCATCCTGACAGACAAATTTAAGGGCAGTGTTTCCTGAAGTAAAGAAAAGCGCTTCGTTTCTTCCGTTTTTGGCAAAAACGGTTTCAAGAGTCGGAATATTGTTTGCTGATAAGGACTGAAGATGAGTTAAATTAGAAATGTCAATACTTTGTAATTGCGTATTGCTAAGGTTTAGATTTTCAATGGCTGGAGAATCCGAGAAATCCAAAGCTGTAATTGGATTATAGATACAAAATAAATTAGTTAAACCGGCACAGCCTGTTAAGTCAATTGAAGTAAGATTTGCATAACCCAAATTCAGTTGTTTTAAATTGGTAAGTCCACCAACATTCAGGGACGTTACAGGTGCTCTTTGCAGATCGGTACCGGACAAGGAAAGACTAGTAAGAGCAGTACATCCCTGCACATTTACAGAAGCCAGTAAACTGCTTGTATTTATGATTTGAGTTAAAACCGAACAATTGGAGAAATCCCCGTTGGCAATTGTTGTGGTTTGAATGTTTAAATTCGTCAAAGCACTACAATCCGAAAGGTTTAAAATAGTCGTTGGATTGTCTTCTAATTCCAGAATTTTCAAATGCGTATTTCCGGAAAAGTTTAGAGAAGGAATTTGATTGTTACTCAAATTTACGGTTTCCAAATTGATACACCCGGTCAGGTTTAAATTTGAAATAAGATTGTCATTTGCTCTCAGTTCAATTAGATTTGGAGAGCTGCTTACATTTAAAGCTGTAAGCTTATTATTGTAAACTTCCGCTTTTATTAATGAAGTACATCCGGTAAGATTTAAAAGAGGTAACTCATTGTTTTTTGCATATAATTCGGTTAAGGAACTACAGCCCGAAAGATTTAAAGAAGTTAATTTATTGTCCGGCATGTCGAGTCTTACTAAAGACGCACAATTGGAAAAATCGGCAGTGGTGATTTCGTGGTTCTGCGTAAAAGCAGAAGCAGGAATATCAAGTAAGGTACATCCGGCAGCATTTATAGTTGCCAGATTTGGATTACCATCAATAGAAATACCGGTTAATTTTGTCAAACCACTAACATTGATACTGGTAATCTGATTATTTACAGTATTAAAAAATTCGAGATTAGGACAACCTGTAAAATCAGCAGAAGTAAGTTGGTTATCAGCCAGAAATACCTGATTTAAAGCATTTAAATTGCTAAAATTAAAAGTAGAAAAAACACTATTATTTTGTGCTACTATCTGATATAGACTTGGGCAATTAGAAATATTTAAGGTGGTCAACAATGGATTTTGTTGAACAGTAATATTCGTTACAGCACTAAAACCTGAAAATGTTGCTGAAACCAAGGTTGGACTTTTACAAAAAAAGTAGGTTAGATTTGGCATTCCGCTTAGGTTAATGTTCGTCACACTGATTTCTCTAAAACCCAGTTCTTTCAGGTTGGTAAAACCTTCAATACCCTGAATATTGGTAACTTGTGGAGCATTTGCGCCTTCAATCCAGAGTTTATCTACCAAAGCGGCTTCTGAAGCGTCAATCTGGTTGTCGAAATTCGTATCAATTCTCGTCACGGGAACACCGTTTAACGACGCACTAAAATTATTGGCACCACCATTGACCAGCATGGCTTTAAAAGTGGAGTCTGTAAAAGTAAGAGTCTGGGCGTTTACCATTCCGGTAATAAGTAAGACCATTAAGAGTAGTTTTTTTCTCATAATAAGATTGGTTTGAATATTCGTTAGAAAATATTGGGGATGTTTTTGTTCTTAAAGTGAATTAATAAGTTCCTGTAGCTTTTCTTTTTTGCTCTGCGCTATCGGAATATTGGTATTATCGGCCATAATTACATAACCGCCATCGGTTTTGATATAGGATTTTAAATAAGATAAATTGATTAAATGCGATTGATGAATGCGTTCAAAACCATGCTCGGTCAGTAATTCCTCATATTCCTTAAGCGTTTTTGAAATCAGGACCGGTTTATGGTTTTTGATAAAAAACTGGGTATAATTTATTTTCGCTTCACAGCGGATAATATCTGAAACTTCAAACAAATGAATACCGTCGCTGGTTGATAAGGCAATCCTTTTGAAATTATCCACTTTTTTTCGGATGTTTTCCAACAGTAAATCGATGTTCTCAAACGAATTATTTTTCCCGACAGCTTCTTTTATTTTGGTCATCGTGAGTTGCAGTTCTTCCGGATCAACGGGTTTCAGGATAAAATCAAGGGCACTGAATTTAAAGGCTTTCAAAGCATATTGCTCGTGTGCCGTTATAAAAACAACATGGGCTTTTACTTTCCCGTTTATTTTTGATAACTGTTCCAGAATATCAAAACCGGTGCCGTCCGTGAGATGAATGTCCAGAAAAATAACCTGAGGCCGTAATTTCTCAATGGCAACAATTCCGGTTTTTACACTTTCGGCTTCACCAACAATTAAAATATCATTGGTGTAGCGTTCTAAAAGCGCTTTCAGCCCAGTTCGTAAATGCTTGTCATCGTCTATTAATAATGCTGTTATCATTGGTTTTGTGTTATGATATGTATTGAATTGGCAAGTACAAAGTAACCTTCGTACCCGTTTTTTGCTGTTCTGAATTTAATTCGATAATCTCAATTCCTGCCGATTTAGAAGTGATGGACTCCATAATTTTCAGGCGTTTTTTGGTAATCTCCAACGCCATGGACTGGTGTGCTGTTACGGAATTTTCTTTTAAAATTTTAGATTCCGATAAACCAATTCCATCATCTGTGATGGTGCAGACGAGTTGTTGGTTTTGCACATCAAAATTGACGTTTATTTTTCCTTTTCCTTCTTTTGGAACCATACCGTGAAGAATTGCATTTTCCACAAAAGGCTGAATAAGCAATGGCGGCAGTCCCATATTGAATTCTACATTTTCGGTGGACTGGATTTCAAATTCAAATTTATCATGAAAACGAAGTTGTTCCAGTTCCAGGTAATTCTGTAAACTTTCGATTTCCTTATCAATCGGAATAAGCGAACCTTTTGAATATTCTAAAGTAAGCCGCATTAATTTTGAAAATTTTGACAAATATTTTAATGCCGAATCTGTTCCGTTCTGTACAATAAAACTAGAGATAGAACTCAGGCAGTTGAATACAAAATGCGGATTCATCTGCAAATGCAGCGCTTTTTGTTCGTATTCCGCCACTTCTTTTTTAAGTGTCAACTGTCGTTTTACCTGCATTCTGTTGTAGATTACCAGACTTAGAACGATCAATAATAAGGCACCCAAAATTGAAAAGACCACCAATTGAATCTGCCTTTTATGTTCCTCAGAAAGCAAGGCCTCTTTTTTTCTGAATTCATAATTCATTTCGGCTTCCGCAAATTTCTTGTTCGTTTCCTGATTATTAATGCTGTCCCGCGCCTTTATGTAATTTTTGTAATGCAGTAAAGCTTCTTTTGGGTTATTTAAAGCCTCGTGTAATTCACTTAATAATTCCTCAGTATGAAAAGTTTGATCCAGAACACCAATTTCCTGAGCATAGGCCAGTGATTTGTTGGCATAGGGAAGGGCCTCGTTGTACTTTTGTTGTTCTTTTAGCAATGCTGCGATGTTGTACAAGGCGAGAGAAGCCCCGAATTTGTTTTGAATTTCTTCATATAACCCTAATGATTTCAGGTAATATTCATGTGCCAGGGCAGTATTGTTTTGCTTTTTATAATAATCTCCAAGATAATTGTTCAGTAAAGCAAACCCGCGGTTGTTCTGGTTGGTTTCAAAACCTTTTTTTGCTTTTTCATAATACTGAATGGCATTTTTGTATTCTCCCAATTCAAAATAAATAACTCCGATATTGGTGAGGGTTATAGGCGCATTTTCCTCTTTAAGGGGTACTTGCATTTTGTAGGCTTCTTTAAGATAATGTAGTGCTTTTGGATAAATCTGTTGTGATTTGTAGATTATCCCAATGTTGATCAGGACCTTGGAAACACTTTTTTGGTCTTTAATTTTCTGGTATAACGCTAAGGCTTTTTCATAATTTGTCAATGCCAGCGTATAATTGCTTTGCTCGGAATACACAACTCCGGAACTAGCATAGGAGCGGGCTAATCCGTTTATGATTTGTTTTTTGCCTGGGTTTTGAAGCAGGACAGTTTCAAATTCGTTTTGGGCATTTTTAAAATACTTTAAGGCAACCGGATAATTTCCTAAAATAACAGCCGCATTTCCTTTGTTCATGTTGGCTGTTGCCAGACCAAAATCATAACCTGTTTTTACGCTTAGGGCAGTTGCTTTATTGGCATAAAAAAGTGTCGAATCAGGATTGATTTCTTTGTATAAATCAGCTAATTTATTGTATTGACTGACTTTTGCCGTATCCGTTTTAGTTATGCTGAGGACATTTTTTAAACTGTCTATCTGCACATTCTGAGCCTTGCATATCCTGCAGCTGAGAATGAAAACCAATAAAAGGATTAAACGAAATTGAAGATTCACCTAGTTTGTGTTTTGGTTGTTGTGAGACAAATGTATGATATGTTTTTTAGTATCATAATGCTAATTATTATTTATACTGTTCTGATTATTATTTGATTCTTTTGACTTATTTCAACTTTTCATTCCTTCCAAAATCATTATTTATAGTAAGGTCGCGAGTTTCCTGATCCTGTAAATTTGCCTCTGCTTATCATAAAATAAAATGAGATGAAAATCAGGTAACGTTTTGGAACTATTATTTTAATTTTTAATGCAGCACTATCGCTTGCTCAGGGCAAAAATGAGGATATTGATATGAAGGATTGAAGAATAAGAAAAGAGAAGAACTGCTTGGGATGGCGTACGATCTGATTCTCAAATCGCAAATTAGGTTTAAGCTCTTTTGTAAATAGTGTTACATTTTTTTTGAATTTTTTAAAAAAGAAAAGGGAATAGTTTTGACACTATTCCCTTTTTGAGATTCTTACTACAGGTATTGCTTATTTTAAAGTAGATTTAATGACTACAGCAGCTTGCTGTATTGCAGTTTGCACAGCCGGAACATTTGATATTGGATTTAAAAGTCCGTAATCGTGAATCAATCCGGCGTATCTTGTTAATGTTACAGGAACTCCGGCTTCGTTTAGTTTTCTTGCATAAGCTTCCCCTTCATCTCTCAAAACATCATTTTCTGCAGTTTGTACCAGTGCAGGAGGTAAGTCTTTCAATTGATCCAAACTGGCTTGCAATGGCGAAGCATATATTTCTTTTCTTTTATTAGTGTCTGGCAGATAATTGTTCCAAAACCATTTCATCATATTTTTAGTTAAGAATCTTCCATTTGCAAAAGAGTGATACGATTCAGTTTCAAAATTAGCATCGGTTACCGGCCATAATAAAACCTGTAGTTTGATATGTGGCCCTTTTTTATCTTTCGCCATTAAGGTAATGGCAGCAGTCATATTTCCACCAACACTGTTTCCTGCTACGGCAAGGTTTTTACCATCAACACCAATTTCTTTTCCATTTTCGGCTACCCATTGAGTTGCTGCGTAAATTTCATTAATTGCTACCGGATATTGAGCCTCCGGAGAAGGAGTGTAGTCAGGAAATACAGCTACGGCTCCACTTGCAACCACTAAATCCCTTACCAATCTTCTGTGGGTCGGATAATCTCCTAAAACCCAGCCACCACCGTGGATGAAAATGAATACCGGAGCATTTGCTTTGGCTCCCTTGGGTTTTGTGATGTGAATTTTTACTTTATATCCGTTTTGTGAAATCACTTTTTCTGATTCTTCAATGCCGGAATAATCTACTTCAACAGATTTTTGAGCACCAACCAAAACATTTCTGGCATCAGAAACACTTAATTGTTCTAATGGTTTTCCGTCACCTGAATTTAATGCTTTCAAAAAACTGCGGACTTCTGTAAAAACCTGCGGATCATTTTCTCCCTTATATTGTCTTTCCTGTGCTGTAGTCATTGTGTTTACCATAAACAATGCTGCAATAAATAAACCTTGTGGTAATAATTTAATAGTTTTCATATCTTTTATCAGTTATAATTTGACAGTACAAAGATATGGCGGTAGTAAAGCTCTGAAAATAGATAAAAGTCTATTCTAATTGTACATTTTTCCCTTGAAGGTATTTTTTCTTGAAATTGGAAGGAGTGTCGCCAACTTTATTGGTGAAAAGTCGGTTAAAATAAGCCGGATCTTCATATCCGAGTTGATAGGCGATTTCTTTTACACTTAATGAGGAATATCCCAAAAGTCTTTTTGCTTCCAGAATAATGCGGTCTTTAATAATGTCGTTGGGTTGTGTAAGTTCCAGACGATTGAATTTGTTGGATAGTGTTTTTGCAGCGACTCCAAGAATATCGGCGTAATCTGCAACGGTATGTTTGGTTCTGAAATGGATTTCTACCAAACGGCTGAAATCCCTGAAGAAATCCATTTCCTTAGAAGGTTCATTATTCAAAACACCTAATTGCTGTACTTTCCAGATTCGTGTTGCCTTTATGATAAGTTGTTTCAAATAGGTTCGGATCATTTCTTCCTGTGAAGAATCCGGAGCATTAAATTCTTCCTGAATCTGATTGTAAATTCCTTCCACAAACAAAACTTCCTTATCTGGCAGGGCTGTCATGGGCATTTCGAAAATATTATTAAACAGTAAACCATCGCAGGCAACTTCGGCATCGTGAATTTGAACGCAATAAAAATCTCGATTGTAGTACATAAAATAACCCTGCTCTTTTCCCTCTTTTTCAATTTGCAGGTACTGATTGCTATTAACGAAAAAAAGGGAAGGAGTTGTGGTTTTGTATTTTTTAAAATCGATCGTTATCGAATAATCCTGCGGTAAATACAGCACTTTTATATACGGCTTGTAATAATCCCCATTAATTTCATCCATAGAATCCTGGTTGAGGACAATAAATCCCAGTTTTTTATAATTGGATTCGAAAAATTTTGGATTATTCATTACGATTATTCGGGTTCAATAAGACTAAGAATGTTTTTTGGAATCTCCTCAAAAGCTTCAAAAGAATACGGTTTGATCAGATAGGCTTTTACACCCAGTACATCACACTTTTCTTTATAGACTGGATTTATACTTGTAGAATATACAAAACAAGGAATATTTTTCAGATTAGGATCATTCAGAATTTGCTGTAAAGCTTCAATACCATCCAGTATCGGCATGTTTATATCGGTAAGGATGACATCAGGAACCTGATTGGAACTTTTTCTAAGGTAATTCAGAAGTTCTTCACCATTGGGAACAAGGGTTACTTTTTCAAAATTCGCGTTTTTATTAAAAGTCTCATACATTACGTCAGCATCATCGGTGTCGTCTTCGGCAATAACAATATGTAAATTATTCAGCATTGGCAATTACAGGATTGGAAAAAAAAGATTAAAGGTGGTCCCATCATTCAATTCACTTTCAACAGTGATGTTTCCCGAATGGTTTTCCATGATTTTTTTACAAATGGCCAGACCGATACCATTCCCGGAATACTCGGTTTTGGCATGCAGGCGCTGAAATATAGTAAAAATTTTGATAAGATGATTTTGTTCCATTCCGATGCCGTTGTCTTTGATTTGAATCTTTACAAATTTAGTGGATTGATTTGGTATTTCGGATTTAAAATTTTCTATTTGTGAAATTTGAATAATTGGCGCGATTTCCGCTTTGCTGTATTTAATCGCATTTGAAATAAGATTAGAAAAAAGCTGGCGCATTTGCACTTTTGAAGCCTTAATCAACGGCATTTTTCCGATTTCAATAGAAGCATTTCTGTCGTTTATTATTATTTCTAAATCCTCTTTGACTTCAGTAATGATTTCAGCCAGATTTATTTCGGAACGTTCTTCCTGTGCTGTGTGAGAGGAATAGCGTACTAAATCATCTACGAGCGAATTTAAGCGTAATGCGGATAATTTCATTACAGTCATCGATTTGGCATCCGTTTCAGAAAGATAACTGCCGTCAATTTTGGTATTGTGCATAACAATTTTCCGAAGCGGCTCTTTAAGATCATGGGAAATCACATGAATGAATTCTTCCAGATTACTGTTGATCCTGTTCAGTTCATTGATTTTTTCCTCAAGTTCTTTTTGATGGTCTATTAAAGCTTCTTCGTGCTTTTTCTTTTCCGTAAGGTCGGTAATTACAATTCCGATACCCTGTACAGACGGTTCAAGGTCTGTCAGGGCAATGTAGGCGGGGAAAATCTTCTTATCATGGTGGGTTTTAAACACAATTTCGTGTGTTGTGACACCATATTTCAAGGCTTCTATCAATGCGGTAAAGTTTTCCGGGGTATCGAAATAGTCATAGAGATAATTTCCAATTATTGTTTCGGAAGGCAGGTTTACAAGCTTTGCGAAATAATCGTTGCAATATAAAATAAGTCCATTTCTGGAAATACTCAGTGCACCCTGTCCAAATTTTTCTATTAAAAGCCTAAAAGTATAATCGGCGGTTTCCAGCGAATACAGCTGGGGAATACCATTGTTATTTACAACAAATGCATCAACGTCTCCTTGTTTTATGGCATCGACAATATTATTAGCTTCATAAAGCTGTTCCTTTAATGAAGCTATTTCTTCCAATAGGGATTCGATGTTTTTATTGTTATACTCCAAATTATTCACTTATATTTAGTATCCTTAAAACCTTTTGTTTATCTGATAAATCACCAAGGATAATTCTTTGCGGTGCAGGATCTGTTTTTATTAATGTAGGTATTGCTACAATCTGATGTATTAAAGCCTGTTCTTTATCACGACTGATATCTATAATTTCCAGTTCGTAATTATCCGCCAGGTATTTATCACAAATCTTACGCAGATTTTCTATGGCATGCCCTGATTTTACAGACATACCCGAAACAAAAAGCATAAATTTATGTTCGGCTGTATTTGTGCTGTCAGAGGGATCGTCCATCAGTAAGAGTTTACAGGTTTGATATTAAGTCCGACAAGTACTCTTTCCTCATTCGAAAGATCTCCTATTATTTTACGAATAGGTTCTGGAAATTTTCTGACCAGAGTAGGTACAGCTAAAATCTGATCACCTTCCGCCAACTGAGGATTCTTAAGCAAATCGATAATTTCAATACTATATTTTCCTGCCAGATGTTCTTCGGCATATTTTTTTATGTTCTCGAGTGCTTTTATTGATTTCGGCGTTTGTCCTGCTATATAAAGCAGTAATTGCCATTCTGCTACTTCCTTTTTCATACGATCTCTATTTTTTTTTAGAAGTCAGCTTTTCCTGTAATTCTTCTGTTGCTTTTAGAATACTTAATTCTTCCTCAGCAGATTCGAATTCATTTTTAAGTGATTCTATATTGGCTTCAAGAACCCTGCGTTTACGGACAATTTCTCTGTCTTGACGATTGATTTCGTTTTGAACTTTAATATCAGATATCGTCTTCTTAATCTGATGTGATTTTCTTGCCGTTCCCGTCAAAATTCCCTGTGGTCCTAATTCGACATCCAGTAATTCAATTCCGTTGTTTGTGATCACAAATTCACGTACCTGATTGGAATGTCCCATTCCTCTCGATTTTACAATAAAAACACCACGGTTACGCTCCCCAATTCCTTCCATATCGCGAACGGTTATCCAGGTATCGACTAAGGAAGAAACAGACTCTTCTGCAAGATCGGGCCTAAAATTATCCGTTTGTTTATTTAAGGAAGTAAAAAGAGCGGTGATATTATTGAACTTCAGCATATCTATCAGCCTTACCAGCATGGATCGGACTTCGTGTTCACTCCCTACTGAAATCAGATTGCTGATAGGATCGATAATGATCGTAGTGGGTTTAAATTCCTTGATTAATTTTCTAAGGGTAAGCAAATGCAGTTCAAGACCATTTAATGACGGACGTGAAGAATGTATTTGCAGAGTACCATTTTTAAGATATTTGTCCATATTGACACCAATCGATTTCATGTTTCGAACCAATTGCTGCGGCGATTCCTCAAATGCAAAATAGATTGTATTCTCCTTCTTTTCACATTGTTGTGCAGCAAAATAACAGGCAATAGTGGTTTTGGCTGTCCCAGCCGTCCCGGATACCAATATATTGCTTCCGCGGAAAAATCCTCCGCCCTGAAACATGGTATTTAATCCCGGAACTCCCGTTGAAATTACGTCAGAAGAAACCTCATTATCCAGTTTTAGCGACGTAATAGGAAGTACTGAAATCCCGTCTTCATTAATCAGGAACGGATATTCATTCGTTCCATGTGTAGAGCCCCTGTATTTTACAATTCGAAGTCTTCGAGTAGAAACCTGTTCTGTAACACGATGGTCTAAAACAATTACGCAATCTGAAACATATTCCTCCAATCCTTGTCGGGTTAGTGTTGCTTCACCGCGTTCTCCTGTAATAATGGCTGTTACGCCTTTTGTCTTAAGCCAATGAAATAAACGTCTTAGTTCAGCTCTCAGGATTGCCTGATTGTCGAGGCCTGAAAATAAAGATTCAATAGTATCTAATACAACACGGGTTGCTTTTATAGAGTCTATGGCATGCCCCAATCTGATAAATAAACCATCAAGGTCGTATTCGCCTGCTTCTTCGATTTCAGAGCGTTCAACCCTTACGTAATCTACTACGAGTTTCTTGTCGGCTTTAAGCTTTTCAAGGTCAAAACCCAGTGATTTAACGTTTAGGGTAAGGTCATTGGAAGGTTCTTCAAAAGACATGAAAACTCCCGGTTCGTTATATTCTGTAATACCTTTAATCAGGAATTGCATCGATAACAATGTCTTCCCGCAGCCGGCTCCGCCACAGATTAAAGTTGGTCGTCCTTTTGGAAAACCTCCATCTGTAACTTCGTCCAGACCGTCTACTCCCGTTGGAGTTTTTGGAAATATAAAACGATGTGATTTTGTTTCTTTTTGCACGCTATTAAGTATTCTGTTTACTCAAATATACGTTTTACCGCAGAATTTAACATTAACATTTATTACTTTTTTAACAGCTGTTTAGATAAATTCACAGTTTAAAAAGGGATAACAGAGAATCCCATAATGGACAAAAAGCACTAAGATATTGAATCAGTTTTCCAGCCTCAATTGTTCCATGTTTTTGCGGATAATATTTTTGTCGGAAACTGTTTTGGCTAGAGCCAGAGCCATTTCAAATTGTTCTAATGCCTTCTTATTATCAAAATCAGTATATAAATTTCCGAGTAAGGAATAATAAAAATGATTGTCGGTTAAATGGAGTTTTTCAGCCTCAGAAATGGCTTCCTGTTTACTTGTAACTTTTGACAAAGCATAGGTTCTGTTTAAAGCCATAATCGGGGAATATTCCAGAATATGATATTTTAAAGAGCCGTTTCCATTAAAAATAAAAATCACTTATTGATGATCACCTCTATTCTCTCCGAAAGCCTGTCGGCAATTTCGGGGGTATTATTCAGGCTGTTATTCATAATCCACGGAGTCAGTTTTCCGTTTTCGATGATTTCTTTTTTAGAATAAACCAGGCTAAAATATAAATCCAGATCAAGGGCATTTGCCGGCAGGGGTTTGTTTTTAGTTTCCTCGGAAATGTCTTCGTAATAATAGCGGGACATTTTTAAATCAGGATATTTCCCCAGCAAATAATCATTTAATGCATACCTCGGGCCTTCGCCTTTGTAGATATCCTCAGATTGAATCGGAGTGATAATCAAACTCGTAATATTTCCTTTTAATGTTTTATAATGGTTTGAAGTCGTAGAAAAATCACCTTCGGAAATCGTCCCTTTTTCGGATAATTTTCTAATGACAGAAAGACGCACATAATCGCCGTTGATTTCGATTACTTTAAAAACGAAATATTGATTTTCAAGACTCTGACTTCCATTCGAACCGCGTTGTTTGCTGAAAATGAAACTTCCAATTTGCAGTTTATGTTCTTCACTGTTGATTGCTTTTTTCCACATATAAGGTTTGTAGACCATTTGTTTTACGATAAAAAAGACAGCGATACTTATGATTATGGTGACTAAAATTGTTTTTTTCATTGGTTTTTAAAGTGAGAAAGGTGTTTTTGAACAAATAGCAATAAAGTTAGAAGAATAAAAATTCTATACTATAATAAAACATAAAAAAACCTAAGTAGCAGGATTAAAGCAGAAAGAAGCTTTCAAGGTCTTTTTTTTGTTCTAAAATATAGTAATAAGTTGTAAATGAACTTATTATAAAATTATAAAGGTTTCTTAAATTGGTTTGGGACTATTTTCTGATGTTGTAAATTAGTCATACATTAATTTTAAAACAGGCAAGCCATGAAAATGAAAATCACATTTGCCGCATTATTGCTTGGTTTTGCAATATCGGCCAGCGCACAGAAGAAAATCCAAATTACGGAGCTTCCAAAGGCTTCACAGGATTTTCTGAAAAAACATTTCAGTAACACCACAGTAGACGTCGTTAAAAAAGACGCCGAACACGGTGAAAAAGGATACGAAGTCAAACTGAAAGACGGAACAGAAGTAGAATTCTGGAAAGATGGTTCCTACCGCGAAGTTGATGGTGGAGAAAAACCAATTCCTACCGCATTTATTCCGGCAGCTGTAAAAGAATATGTGGCGAAAAACTATCCGAACGAAAAAATCACCCACATTGATTACGGTCACAAAGACCTCGATGTTGATTTAACAAACAAAATTGACCTTGAATTTACCAAAGAAGGAAAATTTATAAAAGGTGAAAAAGATTAAATTACTGAAAGACAATAAGTCGGAAATAATTCAAAGTAAAAAAGGAAATGGCAAAATACTATTTCCTTTTTTTTGTCGTTGTTAAAAAAAACGTTTGGTGTACTTAAAAAATACTATATTTTGACGCGGATTTGACCGATTCGTTATCACGAAGACGCTGAAAAAAACGGATTTTTTAGATTCTATAATTTAAAATCAGTATAAATCTGCGTTTTTGCGGTAGCAAATCGGTGTCATCAGCGTTCTAAATTATCTACGTTGTATTTTAAAAATATGATTGCACCCAACGGGTTAAAAAAGACATTTTATACACCATTTTTGGTACTTTCAAAAATGGAAAAAACAAGGACGCAACACTTCAAAGCGTCCGTATTCATTAGAAAATTGGATACCCTGTTACACATAAAATCTGTATAAACATTGTACAAGTGTATAAACTTTATACACCTTCGATTATGTCAGATTTACGTAAAAGCCTCTAAACGTATTTTATAGCACATTGGCACATGACTTGCTAAATGAGATAATGTGAATTCCTGTTACAGGAAAATTATAAATACCATACGATACAAATCAACAGCGTACAATATGAAAAGTGAGACAATAACTTCAGACCAATTTTACACTACAAGCGATACCAGAATCAACAACGGAAATTCTATAAGCAGTTCCATTTTTCGCATTAACAGTAATACATCAGAAATTAAAAGTAAGACATCAGAAAAAGTCAGTTCCGAAAAAACTTCAAGTCCATTAGGTTTAATAGTAATCCTGGGGACTTTTGCCCTAATGCTTACCGGAGCTTTTATGGTGTACCAGTTCCAGCCGGATTTTGACCAGTTTCATATAGAAAGAATAAATTCCTCATGGGGATTTCCTTTTTTAATTTTAGCCATTGCTTTATTTGTTTTCCAAAGCGGTGTGTTTGTTTATAATTTATTCCTTTATTTCCGTTACAAACCAATCGAGTCGGTAACCGATGATTTGTTGCCAACATGTACCGTAATCGTTCCGGCATACAATGAAGGAAAACTGGTTTGGGATACTTTATTGAGTTTGGCAGACAGCGACTTTCCGGAGCAGAAATTACAAATACTTGCCATTGATGATGGTAGTAAAGACGATACCTGGTACTGGATGCAACAGGCAAAAATAAAATTGGGAGACCGTCTGACTATCTTCCAACAACCAGAAAACGCAGGAAAACGTCACGCACTTTACCGTGGATTTGAACTTGGTACAGGAGAAATTTTTGTAACCGTAGACAGTGATTCAATCGTAAAAAAGGATACTTTGAGAAATCTGGTTAGCCCTTTTGTCGTAAACGAAAAATGTGGGGCAGTAGCTGGAAATGTTCAGGTATTGAATAATAAAAAAGCAATGCTTCCTAAAATGTTAAACGTAAGTTTCGTAATGAGTTTTGAATTCATGCGTTCTGCTGAAAGTATGCTGGGTTCTGTACTTTGTACTCCTGGTGCCGCAGCAGCTTACCGAAGAGATGCAGTAATGAACTGTCTTCCGGAATGGATCAACCAAACTTTTATGGGGCAGCCGTCTGACATTGGTGAAGACCGTGCAATGACGAATATGATCTTAAAACAAGGACTTGAGGTATTGTTTCAAAAGAATGCTTACGTGCTTACCAATGTTCCTGAAGAATATACTGGTTTATACAAAATGTTTATCAGATGGAGCAGAAGTAATGTTCGTGAAAATCTGATGATGGCAAAATATGTTTTCACCGATTTTAAAAAAGGTTCTAAATTTGGTCCAAGACTATTGTTTATCAACCAATCTTTGAAAATCATTTTATCTTACCCGTTCCTGATTTTCATGTTGATTTTTGTTTCAACCCATCCGTTGTTATTCATTAGTTCGACATTATTAAGTATACTAATCGTGTCTACTTTCCCGGCTTTGTTTTATGCAAAAAGATACAATCTGGCAGATTCGTTCTGGGCATATTCCTACAGCGTCTTTTATACCTTCAGTTTATTTTGGATTACTCCTTATGCCATAGTAACTGCCAATAAAAGAGGGTGGTTAACCCGCGGACTTTCAGAACAAAAATAAAAATTGTAATTCTGAATTAAGAAATTAATTTGTTTAAAAAGCTTCTGTTCAATTTGAACAGGAGCTTTTTTGTTGAATGAAAGAATCGCCATTAATTATTTGAAAAATATACTCATCGTATAGTTTCTATTCTGTTCAGGGCGAATGCAAAATACAGAATTTGTACAATGAAAATTCGGAATCATATAGGCGAAAAAACTTCCAAAAGTTATTCCGGCTTTTATGTTCAAATCTGCTATTGGAGTATTCCAGAAAAATTTATTGAAAAAATAAAACAGATTTATCAGTCCTTATTTTGAAATATTCTAAATAAGATATAACTTTCCGCCTTGAAATATCGGGGTGGAATGTTTCACTATCCGATATTTGAAATTCGATATTTATTTAAATTATGAAAAAAATACTCTTTACTGTTATAATCGCAGCAACGCTGCAGGTTAATGCTCAGGAAAATAAACTATTAGATCAGAATTTCTGGAAAAATTCTCCTGATTTAACCACCTTAAAAGCTGAAATTGCAAAAGGAAACAACCCAACAGAATCGAATGCCAATGCATTTGATCCGGTGGTTTTGGCAATCAATAATAGTGCACCAATTGAAGATATTAAATATTTAATTGAACTTCCGGGTAATGAAATAACAAAATTAACGCACGACAATCGTATTTATCTGCACTGGGCGGCATATAAAGGAAACACCGCACTTGTAGAATATCTGATCGCCAAAGGTTCCGATGTTAATTTCGAAGACAGTCATGGTACCACGCCACTGGCCTTTGCTGCCGGTAGCGGAGTAACTAACCCAGGTACATTTGATGCCTTTTTTAAAGCAGGAATCGATCCGAAAAAGAAATACGATGACGGAGCAAACCTATTATTGCTAGCTATTCCTACCGATAAAGACCTAAAAACTACGGATTACTTAGTATCGAAAGGATTATCACTTTCAGCGGTTGACAATAACAAACATACTGCTTTTGATTATGCAGCAAGATCCGGAAATGTTGACTTATTAAAAACACTTGTTGGAAAAGGAGTGAAGTACACGGATTATGCATTAATAACAGCAGCACAGGGAATGCGCAGAACTTCAAACCCTATTGAAGAGTTTAAATATTTAGTAGACGACCTTAAATTAAAACCCACAGCAACTTCAGCTAATGGGCAAACGGTACTTCACCTACTGGCGCGTAAAGAAAAACAGTCCGAGATTGTGAACTATTTTATAGCGAAAGGCGTAGATGTCAACAAGGCAGATAAAGATGGAAATACAGCTTTAATTATCGCATCGGAAGGAAAAGACATGGAGTTGATACATATATTGGCATCAAAAGTAAAAAACATCTATACTGTCAATGCCAAAGGAGAATCTGCTTTGACATCGGCTGTAAAAGGAAGCTCAGCTGAGGTAGTTTCATTTCTTTTAAGTAAAGGAGCAGATATCAATGTTAAAGACAGCGCAGGAAACAATCTGGCATTTTATCTGATCGAATCGTACAGAGGTTCAAAAGGTGGGGTGCAAAAAGATGATTTCGACGAGAAACTAAACGTATTAAAGAGCAAAGGGATTAACTTTGCTGCGCAGCAAAAAGATGGCAGCACATTGTATTACACCGCTGCCGCTAAAAATAATATCACACTACTGAAAAAACTGGACGGCTTAAATATTGATGTAAATGCTAAAAACAAAGAAGGACTGACAGCCTTGCATAAAGCCGCAATGATTGCAAAAGACGATAGCATTTTGAAATACCTTTTGTCTATTGGAGCCAAAAAAGACATCAAAACAGAATTTGATGAAACAGCTTACAGCTTGGCGGAAGAAAACGAATTACTAAAAAAGAATAATATATCTGTAGATTTTTTAAAATAAATAATAAATGAAATCATTATCCAAAATCTGCCTCATGGTAGTAATTACATGCCTTTTTTCCTTTCACGCTTCAGCGCAGACCACTAAATACAAATGCCTTTTGCAAATGTCGAACTATGTGGGTGAAGGGGCTTATGTAGCTGTATCGCTTATTGATCCTAAAGGAGAATACGAAAAAACCCTGTACATAATGGGAGATGACAAAAAATGGTACAAAAGCTTAAAGGAATGGAATAAATTCAATGCCAAAAAACCGGACGTAAGTGCTAAAACCGGAGCTTCAGTTACCGGAGGAGACCGCAGTGTAACGGTTTTTGAAATTGAAACATCAAAAATAGACAAAGGGTATAAAATACGTTTCGAAACTGCTGTAGAAGACCAGAAATACCATGTAACAGATGCCGAAATACCATTGACAACTGCTGGTATTACTGAAAAAACAGAAGGTAAAGGGTATATCAGATACGTAAAATTAAGCAATATATAAGACGTATGACCTTATCCGTTTGGAGATATGCTCACTTAACTTTGGCGGTATTTTCTTCTCTCTTTCTTGTTTTGGCATCCCTTACCGGAGTTGTACTTGCTGCCGATGCAATAGGGGAGAAAATACCGCCTTATCGTGTCGATAATTTTGAGAAGTTATCTATTGCAGCAGTTATTCCCGCTCTGACCAAAAATTATTTGGAGGTTAGCGAAATCAGTGTAAATCACAATCAGTTTACCACAATAAAAGGCCTTGACGAAGAGGGTAACGAGGTAGAAGGCTATATCAATCCGCAAAATGGAAAAATACTGGGGAAGATTGAGAAGAAGAGTGCTTTTATACAATGGGTTACTTCACTTCACCGTTCTCTTTTTTTGCATGAAACCGGCAGGCTTTTTATTGGGATCAATGCGTTTTTGCTTTTCCTGATCGCCATTTCGGGTACTGCATTGGTACTACAGCGACAAAAGGGATTACGCCGTTTTTTCTCTAAAATCATTAAAGACAGTTTTGCACAATATTACCATGTCATTTTAGGAAGGCTGATGCTTATTCCGATTTTGATCATGGCACTTTCCGGCACGTATCTCTCAATGCAGAGATTTAAGCTTTTTCCGGAAAATAAAACCAATCAGAAAGAAATTCCATTTGATAATAAAGCTGCCAAACAACAAAGTAGTGCAGATTTTGAAATCTTCAAAAAGACTAAACTCTCCGATGTTCAAAAGATAGAATTTCCTTTTGATACAGAAGACCCGGAAGAATTTTTCATACTAAAACTTACCGATCGCGAACTGCATGTCAATCAGTTTACGGGGCAAATTATAAGTGAAATACGGTATCCTGTAACCATACTGCTGGAAAACCTGAGCCTTGATCTCCATACCGGACGAACTAATGCAATCTGGGCTATCGTTCTGGCTGTTGCCGCACTAAATATTCTGTTCTTTATTTATTCGGGATTTAGTATGACGCTGCGTCGCAGGGAAACCCGAATTAAAAACAAACATAAGGCAAAAGACAGCCGGTTTATTGTACTGGCCGGTTCAGAAAACGGAAGCACATTTCGTTTTGCAAATGCCATTCATACCCAATTGATTGCCCATGGTTTTTCTTCGTATTTAGGAGGTTTAAATGAATATGAAAAATTTCCAAATGCCGAACATATCCTCATTTTTACTTCCACACACGGATTGGGCGACGCACCGTCTAACGGAGGTAAATTTTTATCGCTTGTTGATCAATATCCACAGGAACAGAATGTTCAGATAAGTGTTGTTGGCTTTGGGTCTAAATCCTATCCTGATTTTTGTGGATTTGCAAAAAAAGCACAATCTTTTTTGAATGAGAAATCCTGGGCGAACAGCTTTCTGGAACTACACACCATTGACGACAAATCGCCCAAAGAATTTGTAGAATGGGTAAAAAAATGGAGTAAAAAAGCCGGTATTACTTTAGCAGCCACACCGGCAACTTATGCACAAAAGCCAAAAGGAGCAGAGAATATGATTGTTTTGGAAAAAACAACCATTTCTGAAAACGACCATACCTTTATGCTGACATTACGTGCCGGAATGAGAACCAAATTTACTTCGGGAGATTTGCTGGCAGTTTATCCCGCTGGGGATGGCAGGGATCGTTTATATTCTATAGGAAAGAGCAATGGCAATATCAGTTTGGTCGTAAAGCTGCATCCTCAGGGTCTTGGATCCGGTTATTTATATGCACTAGAGCCAGGTTCTGTCATCAAAGCGCGTGTGATGCAGAATGAGGGATTTCATTTTCCTAAAAAGAGTTCCGCTGTAGCTTTGATTTCAAACGGAACAGGAATTGCCCCTTTTTTAGGAATGATTGAACAAAATAAAAAGAAAACAGAATGCCATTTATATTGTGGTTTCAGTAATGAAACCGAATCCGTTTTAAAACACAAACAATTTGCAGAAGAACAGATTAATAAACAGCAACTGAAAGATTTTCATATTGCATTTTCAAGAGAACAAAATCAGTGTTATGTGATGGATCTGATTCAAAAAGACGCTCCCCTTTTTGCGGCCTTATTAAATAAGGGCGGAACTGTTATGATTTGTGGTTCGCTTACGATGCAACAAGATGTAGAAAAAGTTCTGGATGCTATTTGTATTCAAAAAAACGGAAAAGATCTGGCCCATTATAAAACAAAAAAGCAGGTACTTGCAGATTGTTATTAAGTTTGAAATTATGCTGAGAAAATTATCTAATATACTTCCAATTGTCCTGTTCCTGTACAGTTTTACCTGCACCGGACAAATCATGCGAAAAAGAACCACCTTACTGATGGGGAGCCGTTTTGATATTACCATCGTAGCGGAAGATTCCCTTACTGCAGCAACCAGAATAAACGAAACCATTGCAGAAATTACTCGTATAGAAAATCTTATTTCAGACTGGAAATCGGATTCTCAGGTTTCTGAAGTCAATCAGAATGCAGGTATTCGTGCCATAAAAGTAGACAGGGAAGTATTTGATCTTACGAAAAGAGCAATTGCTATTTCCGAAATGACAAACGGTGCTTTCGATATAAGTTTCGCAGCAATGGAAAAAATATGGAAATACGATGGCTCCATGACCGAAATGCCAACACCCGAACAGGTTAAAAAATCTGTAGAAAAAGTAGGATATCAAAACATACTTTTAGACAGTATTCAATCGACAATATTCCTGAAATTACCCGGAATGAAAATTGGTTTTGGATCCATCGGAAAAGGCTATGCAGCCGATAAAGCCCGCGAAGTGATGGAAGCCAAAGGCGTAAAAGCCGGTATTGTCAATGCTTCCGGCGACCTGACCACCTGGGGGAAACAACCCAACGGGAAAGAATGGACTATTGGTATTACAAATCCTTTTGATACGGAGAAATTCGTTAAGATTTTTTCTTTGAAAAGAGAAGCCGTTACCACATCCGGCAACTATGAAAAATTTGTAGAATTGAATGGTAAACGATATTCCCATATCATAAACCCGATTACAGGTTATCCTGCAACCGGATTGGTAAGTGTCACCGTATTCGGACCAAGTGCAGAAATGGCAAATGGTTTTAGTACCTCATTAATTGTAATGGGAAGAAAAGCCGGACTGCAATTAATCAATCAATATCCGGAATACAGTTGCCTGATGATTACAGACAAAGGAAAAATTTTTAAATCAAAACGTTTGAAAAAGAATTGATTTAAAAGCTTTTCATAACTTTGGCTCAACCAACCGAATACTAATGAATTATAATTTAATATGTTAGATAACTTATACATTCAGAAATTTCATGAAGACAAGATTGAAAAATACGGTTCCGGAAACGCACAAAGTATGGCTTGGTTTTCTGAGGAAGATCAGCTGAAAAGATTTGACATTTTAGCGCAGACAGGAGATCTAAACCAAACTTCAATTTTGGATATTGGCTGTGGAAACGGTGATTTATGCCAGTATTTGTCAAAAATATTTTCTGATTTTTCTTATCACGGTATCGATATTATGCCGGCTTTTTTAGACAATGCCATCGAAAAGAATAAAGATTTCCGGAACGCCAGATTCTACCTCGGTGATTTTATGCAGGGAACTTTACCCATCGCAGATTATGTATTAGCATCCGGTTCCCTTAATTATAAAAACAGCCATCCTGATTTTATTTTTAATGCAATTGCCCATTTATATGCCCATTGCAATAAAGGATTAGGTTTTAATTTACTGAGTAAAACGGTAAATCCAGACGGCATTTTAATGGCTTATTCTCCGGAAACAATTGTTGATTATTGTAAAACACTTTCCAAAACAGTTCTTTTGAAAGAAGCATATGTTGAAAATGATTTTACAATAATAATGTATAAAACTCAGAACCTTCAATAAGCATATATTTAATCTTTCTTAAAAAAAAGCGGAGTCGCAAAAAATACCTTTTTACTGTATTTGCTTTTTAAAATAGACCTGATTTTGTGTGAGATCATTCGGTTGTTTTTCAAAATCGAATTGTTCGTAACCAATAGATTGAAGTATTTTCTTTAAAACGGAATCTTCTTCAAAAGCTTTGACCCAGATCAGATCATATTTTCGCTGTTTTGCAATCTCCTCCGTACGCTTAAAAAGCAGAAGCAATTCTTCCGGGTTAAAATAAATTACATGATCAATTCCAATTGGTTTCTGTGTGCCAAGATTTTGATTGTACAGCCTTGAGGAATTGAGAATCATAAAAGAGAGCTTTGTCTCCTCCTCATAAACCATTAAGATCTCAACCGAAAAATCATTCTGGACTTTGAGAAGTTGCTGACTTGAAAGATTTTCAGTAATATCCTTTTTACCAGATTCATTCGGTTGTCCAAATAAATTTGAATAGAAAATGATGGCCTGATTTTCCATCCAATTGATGTTTTCGGCAATTTTGACCGTGAATTTTGCAACTTTAGACATGGCAGCTTTATTGTGTTTTTCTACTGCAAAGTTGCCACAATTAGCTTTAGCAATAATAGTCGAAATGTCAGGGATGTTCGTCGTAAAGTCGCCGATTTTGTAAATCACTACAGTTTGTTTCGGTATTCCATAGGGGAAAGGCCTTCGGTATTTTTGAAAAATTTCCCAAAAACAGATGGATTAGAGAAATTTAAAGCATCACTAATCTGACTGATCGTCAAAGATTTATTCTGAAGTAATACTTTTGCTTCGAGGATTACAATGTCATCAATCCAGTTTCGGGCTGTTTTTCCACTACACTTTTTAATAACCTCAGAAAGGTACTTACGTGTTACATTCAGGCAACCGGCGTAATATTCGACAGAACGGTTTGTAATAAACTCTTTCACAAGAATTTCTTTGAATTTTTCAAACAAAAGATTTTGTATTGAGTCAGCCGGAAGTGGTTGCTTAATCGCATCCAATTCAAAAATAAGTATGTAAAGATAACTCCTCAGTATAGAAGACTGATGTTTGGAATCCTTACTAACAACATCTTTAATTAAAGTAAAAAGCTGTTCAAATTTAGCGGTAGTTTGCGGTTCGGGATTAAATACATGCAATTGGCTGTTTTCAAAAAAATCATATTGGGACAGAAAAAAAATATCAGCCTGATTTTTAAGGAAAAACTGCGGTTTAAAGAAAATAATATCGATTAAAATTTCATCACTGTTTTTGGTAAAACTTCGTATTACAGTCGGAGCCAACGCAATTATTGCCGGTGCAGTAATGACTGTTTTCGAAAGCCTTGTCTGCATTATGATAGTTCCTTTTCTAAGAAACTCAACAGCATAACTTTCTGCCCTGTAAGGCTCGCTTATGTATGGATGATCTTTTGCCTGAACATAAAAATAATCATTGTTGGAATCTTCAGTAGTAAACAAGCTTTTATGATGCTCCAGGGAATAGGTTACAATTTTGCTCATTTACTTTGAAATTTTAGGTTTTATTAAGTTATTCAAAGATAGTTAATGATGGTATTTTGTTGGACTTAAAAGGAGTTTTTAATGCAAATTGAACTTTATTGAATTAGAAAGTATTCCTTATTTTTATTGATTTAAAACTTTTTTTGTTGGAAGAATTTACCTTTAACACTATTCCTGTCGCTATTTCCTCCCGACGGGGATCATCTCCGTAAATATCTAAGTGACGTCAGCAAATGAAGATTTCTGTTTTTCGAAATGATAAAGATTGCCGAGAGATTGGAAAGCTTTTCATGAAAAGAAATGAAATCATAAATTTAATTTCATTTCTTTTTTATGGGTCTCATGGTAGATTCCCTTTCGATAATATGAGTTGGTAATTCCACAATTTGATGTACCACCGGAATATGTTCTTTTATTTGGGCAATTTCATCAATTAATATCGAGGCAGCGCGATACCCTATATCGTAACCAGGCTGGTCAATTGTAGTTAGTTTCGGGGAAATTACAGTACTCATAAACCAATTGCTAAATCCAAAAACGGCAACCTGTTCGGGCGTTTTTATTTTTTTGTCATTAAAATATTTTATAATTCCAATGGCAACCAAATCCGTAACCGCAAAAACGGCATCTACATCTTTGTGGTCTTTCATTAATTTTTCAGCATTTTCATAACCGTCTTCAAAATCCGTATTGTGGTCACACACATATACCAGAGAAGAATCGTATAGTATATTATGGTCTTCCAGTGCTTTTTTATATCCTAAAAAACGATCAATAGAATTCTGGGGCACATAAGATCCGCGAAAATGGGCAATTTTTTTAAATCCTTTTTCTATTAAATAAGTTACGGCATCATAAGCAGCTTTCATATCATTAATAACCACCTTCGAACAATCGACACGTTTGGCAATCTTATCAAATAAAACCACAGGCGTATTTTTTCGGATGGCCTCATTGATATGAAAAAAATCATCCGTCTCATTTGAAAGGGACATCAAAATCCCGTCAACTCTTTTTTGCAGTAATAAAGCAACTTGTTTTTTCTCCAGCTCATACTTTTCACTCGATTGAAGTATAATAACCAGATAGCCTCTTTTCTCCGCTTCTTCTAAAATTCCGTTTAAAACGCTGGAAAAAAAATGATGCACCGTCGCAGGGATTATGACTCCGATAGTTTTGGTTTCGTTAGTCCTGAGGTTTACCGCAACAGAATTTGGCATATAATTCATCTTATCGGCCATTTCAATCACTCTTGCGCGGGTGGTTTTACTAATATCAGTATAGCCCTTTAAGGCTTTTGAAACCGTAGTCACAGAAATTCCTAATGCCGAGGCGATATCAATTAATTTTGTATCATTCATGAAATAAATATACTAAAAATACATGAGTTCGATATTAAAATTCTTGAGGCAAGGTTATTCAGGTTTTTTTATACTTTTAATATAATTAACTCATTGGGTGCAATTCTATTTTTAAAATGCAGCGTATATAATTCAGAACGCTGATGACACCCATTTACTACCGCAAAAACGCGGATTTATACGATTTTAAATATAGAATCTAAAAAAATCCGTTTTGTCCTCGTCTTCGTGATAACGAATCGGTCAAATCTGCATCAAAATATAGTATTTTTTAAGTACACCCAACAGGTTTCTTTATTATTGAATGCTTTTAAATAAATGCTCTCGCAAAGACGCGGAGCC
>JBDTNT010000363.1:0-21175 GCA_039933615.1 Flavobacterium sp.
ATGGTAATGCTGTATTGTGGGTAAAATAAAAATTCAGAAAATAATTTTAACCGCAAAGAGCGCAGGGTTTGCAAAGTTTAATATAAGCTTTGCAAACCTTGCGTTTTGTCTTTGTGAACTTTACGGTTAAACTGCTTTCTCCTCTTTTCTAAATCTGATCTTTCCTTGTAACATATTTCTAAAAGTTACTACTAATCAAAAAAACTTCAAGAGCTGTAATTGCTAAAAACTTTATCGCAGCGTGCATAAAATATAGAATTAAATTACGGTTCTTTGCATTTTACTGCCCTTTTGAAGTTGGCAGGTTAATTCAATAGATTCCTTCTTTTAAATTTTTGCTGTTTTGGATTTTCAATTTAAAAACACAATATAAAAGGAATCATTAAGTTTAAGATTAGTATCATATTCAATTTATGGACAATAGAAAGTTTATATTACGTTTAAAAAAAGGTAATGAAGCAGCCTTCAAAGAAGTCTATCTGAATTATTATGATAAACTGATCAGCATTGCCAGACGTTTTGAGTTTAGCGTCCTTACTCCACAGGATTTTGTTCAGGAGACTTTTTTAAGACTCTACGACAAAAGGGAATTACTTCATGAAGACGTCTTATTTGACAAACAATTGTTTACCATCTGCAAAAATATTATCATCAATCACCTTAACAGGGAAAATAAAATAATTCAGCTTGATCCTCTGAAGGCTGAAATCGCAGATGAAGAGACGGATACCGGAAATTTTGAGGAAAGAAGAGAAAAATTATATAGTTTCATCAGTCAGCTTCCGGAACAGCAGCAAAAAATATTTACTTTACATAAACTGGAAAACCTTAGCTATAAGGAGATTGCAGCGCTTACAGCACTTTCTGAAAAGACTATTGCCAATCATATTTATCTTGCCAGTAAATTTATTCGAAAAAAAATAGAAAATCATTAGGAACTTTTCCATTCCCGTTTGTTATCTATAAAACAGACCATAGAAATGGATATAGAAGTCTACAAAACTGATGTGAGAACAAAAGAAGATGCAAATTATATTGTAGTGCTTCTGCAATTTATTATTTCTGATTGTATCATGAATTTTGACAGGGAAGGCGGCGATCACATTCTCAGGATCAGGACCAACAGGGACATCAAAGAAATGGTTTATGGTGTTTTTAACAAGCAAGGATTTTATTGCCAAAAACTTTAATGCCCCAAAGATATGGAAGAGAACAGACTGAATGAGGAATTAAAAAAAATATGGGACGAAAAGCCCATGGCGCATTCCGATAGTATAAAAGAAGATTCCTGGGAAGAATTCCGTTCCAGAACCTTTCCTTCAAAGAAAAGAAATTTTGCATGGCGTAAGTATGCGGCCGCAGCGGCTGTAATTGTAATGCTGGTCGGTACAGCTGTCTATGTGACCAGAGATCCTTTAAAAACGGAAAGTTCCATTACAGGTACTGTTATTGAAAATACTACTTCCAAAGTAAAAATAATACTACTTCCCGACAGTTCGAGAGTTGAGCTAAGTCCCGCTTCTAAAATTGAATATGCCGCTAATTTTTCAGTCAACAGGAAAATTGAAATTGATGGTGAAGCCTGCTTTAAAGTCAAAAAAGATAAAAAACATCCTTTTCAGGTTTTTTGTGAGGAGACCACAACAACCGTTTTGGGTACTTCTTTTATTGTAAAAGAATCTGCTCAAAAAGGGGTAGTCGTTGAGCTTTATGAAGGTAGTGTTCAGATGAATGTAAAAGGGCAGGATAAAAACTGGATCCTGAAACCGGGTGAAAAATTCACTTATGGAAACGAGACGGCAACCGTTATTGATTTTGACAGATTTATTGATTTTGACAACGAAAAACTCAATAAAGTTGCTGTCTATGTCGAAAATAATTACGGGTATAAGATAATCCTTCCGGAAAGCTATAACAGTAAGCGAATAACAGTACGAATCAATAAAAAAGAAGACTTAAAAACAATTGTCCAATTAATATCAGAAATGTATAACCTAAACTTCGAAGTAAATGAAGCATTAAAACAGATTACTTTTCAGTAGAAAAGAAAAGGATGCACTAGCCGCGAAACTACACATCCTCCTCATAGTCAGGAAAGCAAAGTGCTTTCCCATTTAATAATATTCAAAAATACAAAATTTCATGAAGCATATAATTTCAGCATGCTTTTTTTTACTCAGTTTTAGTATGTTCTCCCAAAAGGTAACCGTAACGGTAGACCAGAAAGTAACACTAAAAGAATTTTTTAAGCAAATTGAGAACCAGACCGATTTTAAATTTGCTTTTACCGATCAGATCGACACCACTCAAAAATATTTTACAGAAAAGAAGACCTATAAGCAGATCGAAGTACAGAAACTGATTTCGGAGCTGAATAAGATTTCTTCGGTTCAATTTTCTATTGCAGGCAGTAATATTTTTGTAAAGCAGAAATCTTCCAAACCAGCTAAAAAAAAAAATAAGCTGACCGGGCAGGTTTTTGATGAAACCAGCCAGCCAGCTATCGGAGCCAATATTTTTATTAAAGAACTGGAAACGGGTACGACAACAGATAAAAACGGAAGATTTACCATAGAAATGCCGAAAGGAAATTATACGGTTTTGATTAGTTATGTAGGGTACGGGAATAAAGAAAAGGAAATTACAGTTGCTGATGATGTCACAATTAATTTTACTATCGAAAGTGACAGTGAACAATTAGAGCAGGTAATTGTAACCGGTACGAAAACGGTTGATGTACGGAATACGCAAATGAGTGTCAACAAGCTCTCAATGGAAGATATTAAGAGAATTCCTGTGGCTATGGGTGAGGCGGATCCTCTAAAATCGATCTTAACTTTGCCTGGGGTTACCAATGCCGGGGAAGCTTCTTCGGGTTTTAATGTACGTGGAGGTGCTGCCGATCAGAATCTGATTCTTTTGGATGGTGCTCCGGTCTATAGTGATTCTCACATGTTTGGTTTTTTCTCTGTTTTTAATGCAGATATCGTTAGCGGATTAGAGTTATATAAAGGAGGAATTTCCTCTAAATACGGAGGGCGTGTTTCTTCTGTTCTTGATGTAACCCAGCAAACAGGTGATTTTCAGGATTACAAAGTAAATGGTGGTATTGGTCTGATCTCAAGCCGGCTTTTAGTACAGGGACCCATAAAAAAGGATGCAGGCTCTTTTATCATAGCAGGACGTGCTTCTTATGCCCATTTATTTTTAAAACTGGCTGATAATAAAAACTCGGCCATGTTTTATGATATTAACGCCAAATTTAATTATCGCTTAAGTGCCAATAACAGTCTGGCATTTTCCGGATATTTAGGGAATGATTTATTTGATATCAATGATCGTTTTGCCAGCACCTACGGAAATACAATGGGAATCTTAAGCTGGAAACATAAATTTTCAGACCGTATAAACACTAATTTATCTGTTTTTTACAGTGATTATAAATTTAACCTGACGATGGATACGGAAAATTTTAAGTGGGACAGCAACATCAGCAGTTACGGACTTAAATACAATTGGAACCATACCGTATCGGAAAAGTTTAAACTCAACTACGGATTTGATGGTTTGTATTATAATTTTAATCCGGGTACCGTGCAGCCAACCGCCTCAGGGTCTGAGTTCAATTATAAACAGCTGGATAAAAAATATGCCTTTGAATCTTCGGCCTATATTGATTTTGAACACCAGATTACAGAAAAACTGAACCTGCGTTACGGACTTCGTTACAGTATGTTTTACCGTTTGGGAAGCGAAGAAATCAATACCTACGAAGATGGAAAAGCTGTAGTATACAATCCGTTATATAATATTTATCAGGAAGGTACTCCTACGGGAAGCAAATCTTATAAAAGCGGTGAGACCATAAGCAATTTCAATAATTTTGAACCCAGGTTTGCATTATCATATGCTTTTAATGATAATACTTCAGTGAAAGCAAGTTACAACAGGATGGCACAATACATCCATATCTTATCAAATACTCAGTCGCCTTTACCAATGAATATCTGGACACCAAGTGGTCCGTTTACAAAACCACAATTGCTGGATCAGTATGCGGTGGGGTATTTTAAAAATTTTAAAGAGGGTGACTATTCTTTTGAAGGAGAATTATTTTATAAAGATATCCAAAACCGAATCGATTATATTGACGGTGCAGATGTACTGGCGAACAATGATATTGAACAGGTGATCCTTAGCGGTAAAGCGAGATCATACGGTATGGAATTATTACTCAGAAAAAATACCGGTAAATTCACAGGCTGGGTTTCTTATACACTGTCAAGGGCAGAACAAAAAACTCCGGGAAGATCTGCAGATGAACCCGGTATAGCCAATGGGAACTGGTATTTATCAGGATATGACAAGTTACATAATTTAAATATTGTGGGAAATTATGATTTTAATCCAAAATGGTCTTTTAATGCTAATTTTTCATTGCGATCAGGTCAGCCTGTAACCTACGCAAACGGCTATTATGAATTTGGATCCATCAATGTACCCAATTACTCCTTAAGAAACGAAAACAGACTTCCGCTTTATCATCACTTGGATCTTGCCGCGACCTATACACCTAAACCGGATAAAAAGAAAGGATGGCAAAGCTATTGGGTATTTAGTATTTATAATATCTACAACAGGAAAAATGCTGCATCCATGACCTTTACAACCAATGATGATACAGGAATGAATGAGACCAGAAGGCTGTCTATTTTTGGATTTGTACCTGGTGTTTCTTATAATTTTAAATTTTAACAGTATGCAAAGATTAAAAAAATATAATTTTAAAAATAAAGCGTTTGTTTTCTTCAGTCTTCTTTTTGTTTTGTTTGCTTCATCTTGTGAAGATGTGGTAAATCTTGATTTAGAGACAGGCGATCCTAAAATCGTAATCGATGCTGAAATAATTTGGAAAAAAGGAACAACCGGCAGCGAGCAGGTTATTAAAATCAGTAAAATGGCACCTTATTACAGTGCCGTTACACCAAAAGTTTCGGGGGCACAGGTAAGAGTCGAAAACAGTACTGGAGATGTTTTTACTTTCACAGAATCCGGACCAGGTCTGTATGTGTGTACTAATTTTGTTCCGGTTCTCAATATGGAATATACGCTGCATGTGGAGGCAGAGGGGCAAATTTTAACGGCAGTTGAAAAACTGACTTCCGCAACACCAATCAACAGGGTTGAACAAAAGCTTGTTCCTGATTTTGGGGGAGAAGATGTAATTGAACTGACGTTTTATTATAACGATCCGGCTGATCAGGTCAATTTTTACCTTTCAGATTACAGAAGTGAATTCCTGATTTTCCCGGAATATGAACTGACGGATGATGATTTAATTAACGGAAATGAAGTAAGGACAAGATTTACAGATCAAGACATGAAGGCAGGAAATACAGTGAACATTACACACCGTGGTATTTCTAAGAATTTTTATAATTATATGAATTTAATTCTGGAAGCAACAAGTGGAAACCCGTTTTCTGTGCCGCCCGGTAATATCAGGGGAAATATTATCAATACAAATAATCCGAATAATTATGCTCTTGGTTATTTCAGGCTTTGTGAAGCGGATACGGTTTCTTATCTGGTGAAATAAAAATTTAATTGAAGGTTGATTTGTAATTACATCCGGCATATAATAATTATGCCGGATGTTTTTTTTATGTTTATTTCAATGCCTCTTTTAAATCATTATATCCTTTTTGTAAATAATGCTCATAGTCCGGCCACAGCGTCTGACCTTTGGTGATCCAGGATAATCCGAAAGCTTCGATAGCTACAGCTTCAAGAATAAAGACAACCGGAATATTTTGTAAAAACGAAGGTTTAAAAATAAAATAAAGGACAAGAAGTACCATACTCGCAATTATCACCCAGCCACAAATGAGGTATATCACATTCCGTTTCTTTTTTTGAGGGGTAACGACCTGTTCTTTGTCTTTTGGTTTTGGAAAATAGACTAATGATATAATGGCCAACGAAATAAAGAATAAACCGGCGAAGATAAAATGTCTTTCAATTCCAAATACAATTGGCACAGTTTCATTGGCAACATGTATTGTTGACGAACGTGCACTACTTGTAGCAGTAGGGCTAAATGCAATCCCAATACCACAAATTGCAGCCAGGGTTGTTAGTCCTTTTTCTATGATGTTGTATCCATTATAGGTAAATAAAAATACTCCCAGTACACTCAGCAATACAACCAGTACATCGCCATTGTTGGTATAGTAGTAATCACTAATTGACGGCTCGATAATCATATCGTTGCTTCCTGTGCGGGTAGTTAGGATTAAAATTACAGGCAGCAGCATTCCTGAAAAGCCAATTAGATTTCTCATCGTCAGATAAGAAAGTACCAGTTCATTTTCATTTTCTTTTTGTCTGTCGGATTTTTTATCTGCCATTATATTTAAGATTTGGGTTTCTCAATTTTAATTAATTTTCTTCAGTTAGTAAAGACTAAACGAATAATAGTCATTTAATCTTACATAAATTAAGAACTTTTATGATTACTATGCAACAGGCAGGGCTATTAAAAAAGAAAATTATTGGGATTACAAAAAGTATAAAGAGACATATCTATAATATGGGCTGAATAAATGTTCATGTGAGTAGAAATATTAAAGTACTTCTTTAAAATCCGAACAGCAAATCTGCAAAGAATCCGCCTAAAATAAAGGCAACAAAAAACGGGTTAAAATATTAATAAAATATTTTAACCCGTTTTTTTATTATCCGGTACAGAAATTTTTTAATTCGTTCCTGCCGCTTTTTTATCTACAAGAAATAATAACTCTCCTGATTCAGGTTTAATCAACTGCATTGGATAGGTATTTGGATTGTATTCTCCGTTCAACACCTCTTTCAGGGCGTGTGCTTTTTTCTCACCGAAAGCCACTACGACAATTTTCTCTGCTTTGTTAATTAGTGGGGCAGTCAGAGTAATACGATGCATATTCTGAGATTCCAGACGGTAAGCTGTCACCCATTTTTCTTTCTCGGTTAAAACTGCTTCTCCCGGGAAAAGTGAGGCAGTATGACCATCGTCCCCCATCCCAAGTAAAATAAGGTCAAATTTTCCATCCGATCCCAGAATACTTCTGACGGACTGCTCATATTTCACCGCATACTCTTCAGGTGAAATACCATCGGCATACATTGGAAATATATTGTTTTCAGGAATTGGAACATGACTTAGGAGGGCTTCAAAAGACATTTTTGCATTACTAAGGCTGTCATCAAGCGGAACCCAGCGTTCGTCGCCCCAAAAAATATAGACTTTACTCCAGTCTATTTTCGATTGGTAATCGGCAGAAGCTAAAAGTTTGTATATACCTGCTGGTGATGAACCTCCGGTAAGCACGGCTGTAAATTTGCCTTTTTCACTTATTGCTTTTTGGGCAGACGTTACAAAAATGTCTGCTGCTGTACTATTAATATCTTCTATAGTATCAAATATCTGTATCATTTTAAACTTTTTCGTTTTCAGTAGTAGACGTGTTCGGCACCCAGGCATGTCCCTGTCGGGCAAGTAATTCATCTGCGGCTTCAGGTCCCCAGCTTCCGGCTTTATAATTTGGGAAATCTGCAGGAGGATTATTTTTCCACACTTCCTGAATCGTATCGATTGCATCCCAGGCCTGTTCAACCTGATCCCAACGCATAAATAGGGTAGGATCTCCCGCTAAAGCATCAGAAAGCAGTGTTTCATAAGCTTCCGGTGACATGGTAGAACACTGAAAATAATCAAATACCATTTCTGCGGGTCTCAATGAAAGTGACAGTCCCGGTTTTTTGGTCATAAATTGCAGCTTGATGTCCATTGCAGGCTGAATGTTAATAATAAGGCGGTTAGGTGTCATTCCTTCATTTCCATAAGAAAATGATGAATGTGGTACAGGTTTAAACTGAATGATAATGGAGGACTGTTTTTCCTGCATTCTTTTTCCGGAACGCATATAAAACGGAACGCCCTGCCATCTCCAGTTGTCCAGGTACATTTTCATTGCCACGTAAGTTTCTGTCTTGGAGTCCGGAGCTATTCCTTTATCCTGACGGTATCCGGATACGGGTTTGCCTTTTATAGTACCTGCATCATATTGACCTCTAACAGTATAGTGATCCACTTCTTCCGGTTTTATACGTCGGATGGAACGCAACACATCAGCTTTACGGTTTCGGATATCATCGGCACCTAAGGAAGCAGGTGCTTCCATGGCGGTCATGCATAAAATCTGAAGCAGATGGTTCTGGATCATATCTTTTAGAGCTCCGACACCTTCATAAAATCCGCCGCGTTCTTCAACGCCCACTTCTTCTGCTACAGTAATCTGTACAAAATCAATGAAATTACGGTTCCATAAGGGTTCAAACATAGAGTTTCCAAAACGGAAAGCAAGAATGTTCTGAACCGTTTCTTTACCCAGATAATGGTCTATACGATAAATCTGTTCTTCCTTGAAGGTTTCTGAAAGCATTTCGTTGAGTTCAATCGCAGAAGTTTTATCGTAACCAAAAGGCTTTTCAATAATAATCCGGTCTTGCTTAACATTTGGCATAAGACCTATTTTCTTGATATAAACTGAAATAGTGCTGATGAAGGAAGGTGCAATCGACAGGTAAAAAAGACGATTGGCACGGATTCCGAAAAGCGTGTCAATACTATTTAATTTTGTATTTAATTCCTGATAGGATTCTTCTTTATCAATATCATGTCTTAAATATGTGATATGCGAGATGAATTTATTGGTTTCGTCAGGGGAGAGGGTTGCTTTTCTGGAAAACGTCTTCAAATTCTCCAGGACGTAATTTCGAAATTCCTCATCACTTTTTTCAGCTCTTCCTAATGCTATGATCTCGAACTTTTCCGGCATACGGCCATCAAGGAACAGATTCTGAAATGCCGGAAAGAGCTTTCTTTTTGCCAGGTCACCCGAAGCCCCAAAAATAACGATGATAGTTGGGTTGATATTCTTTACATTACTCATTTTTGTTTCGCTTAAAGTTTCTTAATCATTCCATTCTGTATGAAACACACCCGGTGCATCAATACGTTCGTAGGTGTGCGCTCCAAAATAGTCACGCTGTGCCTGGATTAGGTTAGTAGGAAGATTTTCAGATCGGTAAGCATCAAAATAAGCCAAAGAATTCATAAGGCCGGCTACTGGTAATCCTTTTTGTACGGCAAACTGAATAACTTCTCTTATTCCTTTTTGACTTTCGTTAACTTTAACAGCAATAGTATTATCTAATAAGAGATTCGGTAAATTAGCATCTGCTGCAAATGCTTTTCGGAAATCTTCCAAAAGATCTGCACGGATGATACAGCCGCCACGCCATATTTTGGTAACTGTTTCAAGATTTAATCCATAATTATATTCCTTAGAGGCAGTTCTAAGCTGAGCCAGTCCCTGCGCATACGTGATTAAAACAGAAAAATATAAAGTTGATTTTAGTGCGGCAATTGCTTCAGGAACGTTTACCGTTTTCTGGTCATTGTTCCAGGTCAGTTTGGTTGCAGCCTCAATTCTTTCGGGTTTGCTTTTTGACATATCGCGCATGAATACTGCTGCATCGATGGTCGGTATAGGAACCTGAAGGTCCATGGCATTCTGGGAAGTCCATTTTCCTGTTCCTTTGGATTTTGCCCAGTCCGATATCTGGTTGATAAGAGGCAGTCCGTTTTCGTCTTTTTGTTTCAGGATGTGTCCTGTTATTTCAATCAGGTAGGATTTAAGTTCGGTCTGGTTCCATTCTTCAAAAGTTTTCTGAATAGTTTCTTCATCCAGATTATAACCTCTTTTCATAAGGTCATAGATTTCAGAAATAAGCTGCATAATACCATATTCGATTCCGTTGTGAACCATTTTAACATAGTTACCTGCGGATCCGTTTCCTAAATATTCCACACATGGTTCTCCGTCTACTTTTGCTGCTATTGCTTCAAAAATCGGACGAAGTCTTTCGTATGCTTTTTGGTCTCCTCCCGGCATCATGCTGGGACCGAATCGAGCTCCTTTTTCTCCTCCGGAAATTCCCATACCGAAGAAATGGATTCCTTTAGCCGATAATTCAAGGAACCTGCGGTCGGTATCGGTGAAATAGGTATTACCACCATCAATTATAATATCTCCTTCGTCAAGATGCGGAAGCAGGCTTTGAATAGCACTGTCCACAGGCTTTCCTGCGGGTACCAATAGCATAATGGCTCTTGGACGTTGTATAAGTCCAACGAAATGTTTAACGTCTGTTGTTGCTTCAAGTGTATGTTCCGAATCGGCTTCCTGCTGAAGAGAATTAACCTTTTCGGCATCTAAATCTAAACCGGCTGCGGCAAATTTTTGGCTGGCAATGTTTAAAAGTAAGTTACGGCCCATTACGCCGAGACCGACAATGCCAAAATCAAATGTGTTCATAGTTTTCAAATTAACTAAATTATTAGTGTGCTGTTGTTCACAATACTACAAGTAAATACGCTGTATTGCTTATGTCCTGCTAAATTAGACAAAAAGGTTGGAATATTATAAAATAAACCCCAGCCTTTAAATCTTTGCTAAAATAAACGGGCTGTGCAAACAAAATTAAAAAAGTTGAATGAAATTTCCCTATTCCCAAAGCTGCTTTTAAAGCGGAAAAATTATTTTTTTGTTATAAAATCACTTCTGCTTTCCGGACAAATATTAATAAATCATTAAATGAGTTAGCCAGTAAAATAACGGATGTTAGTTTAGGATAATTTTGTAAGGATTCTTTACATATTTTAAAACTGCATTATGAATACTATTTTGATCACCAGATTGCGCAATGGAGATGATTCTTGTTTTAAGGAAATCTATGAGCTCTATCATTTCAAAGTATTTTGTTTTGTCAAAAAATATACGGCTCAGCTTGCCGATGCAGAAGACATAACCCAAAATGTTTTTATCCACCTCTGGAAATATCGGAGTAAACTTGAACCGGGAATAGCATTAGACGCTATTTTGTTTAAAAGCAGCAAGCAGGAAATTTCAAGATGGTACAAAAAGCAAAATAAAATCCTGTCGGTCGAATATGTACAATTAATAAAAGAACTGGACAGTTCTGATGAAGCAGATGAAGACATTTCCCTGAAGCTGGAAAAACTGGAATTCCTGTTGCAGCAGATCCCTGAAAAAAGAAGAAAAATTTTTACACTCCATAAGTTCGATGAAATGAGCTATAAGGAAATTGCCATAGAAATGGGGATGTCCCAGAGTGCTGTGGCCAACCAGATTTCTAAAACACTGCAATACCTTAAAAAGAATTCAGTAAAAAGCTATGAATTGTATTGGTTTGCTTTGGTATTTATCAATCATTACTAAGTATTTTATATTTCACTTCAGTAAATATTTATTTGCGTTTCAGGCAGCAGCTGATTGTTTTGATATTGCCTGCTATGTAAATTAAATGTAACGTGTTTTTTAGCGATTTTCAATAAACTGTTGTTTATCAGTGTTTTATTTGTTTCTCTTTTTTTGTTGCATTAATAAAATGTTAAGTGTCACATACCCCCGTGATTTTTTGAAGTAGGATAATCTAATGTAGTTAAATAGGAAATAGTATGGTTTTTCCTTGTACAATTAATTTTACTGATAAATAATGAAATCGAACAGACTACGTGAAGAATGGGATGAGTTGCCGCAGAAAGGAATATTTTCTGATGAGATTAAACTCAGAATGTGGAATACTATTCTAAACGCTACAATCAACAAACGCCGACGTAATTACCAAACAGCAATTGCAGCCTGTATCGTTCTTTTTGTATCTATTGCAGGCTATCAGTCTTTTTTGGCACTGGATTTTTCTGCCAGTCCTAAACTGGTCACCCGAACATTTCCTCAGGATATAAGATTATTGCGTTTATCTGACGGAACAAAAGTATGGATAAATGAAAATACCCAAATTGAATATCCGGAACATTTTGCCGCCAATGAAAGAATTGTAAAATTAAAAGGAGAAGCTTTTTTTGAAGTTGCAAGAGATACCACAAGGCCTTTTATTATTAGTTCAGGAGATATAAAAACAACAGTTTTAGGTACTTCTTTCGATGTGAAAGCCTATGGAAAAATTGCGGAAGTAAATGTGAGAAGCGGCAAGGTAAAAGTCGAAAGTTCGCAAAACGCTGTTTTCTTAGAAAAAGGGTACGCTGCGATATTTGTCCCAAAAGACAAGACTGTAAAAAAACATAAAATAACTATTCTGGAACCGGAGTGGAAAAAAGCGCTTATAGATGTTGATGGACAAAGTCTTGTTACTGTCATTCAGAAACTTCAGGCAGATCATGTTTTTACGCTCAAATATGCGAATGAAGATTTGAAATTACTTCAGATAAAAGGAACTCTGGATACAAGACAGGGCGTTCCGGAAATATTACAGACCATTGCTTTTGCTTTAGAAATTACCATCAAACCAATGGGTGGCAATACCTATAGCGTAAGCAAATAGTATGCAAATCAGCGTACTGCAATTACCTGTAAAAACTACAAAATTTAAACTAAAATAAACCAATACACACCTAAAACAAATTACTTACTTATGAGCGATTTTTTCAGGCAATTTTCAATTGCCGTACAAATTCTGTTTTTTAGCCTGTTTCTCGGTACAGCCGGTATCTATGCACAATCTGGTACTGTGTCAGTAGATTTCAAAAATGCTTCACCACAAGATATTTTTGAGAATTTAGAATCCCGCACTCCTTATCGCTTTATTTATCAAAAAGACATAGATTTCAGTAAACCACTTGTTACATTAAAAAAAGATAATGTCAGTATTGATGATCTGTTAAAAGAACTTCAGGTTCTTACCAATTTAAATTTCAGGAGAAACAATACCAATATCGCTGTCAATAAAAAAACGGCTTCAACAAAAAAAATGGGAAGTATTTCGGGAAAGATTGTCGACAAAAACGGCCTTGCTTTACCGGGTGCTACCATAAAAGTGGTGGAAAATGGTAACAGTACGGTTTCAGATTTTGATGGTAATTATTCTTTTAGCTTAGAAGATGGGATTTATTCATTGGAAGTAAGTTATGTATCCTTTCAGACTCAGAAAATTACAGATATAAAAGTATCGGTTGAAACGGATGCGGTGCTGAATGTAGTGCTTAAAGACGATGCAGAATCACTGAATGAAGTTGTAATCACGCAAACTTTTCAAAAAGCAACTGCTTCTACAGAAGGAATGCTGCTTCAGCAAAAGAAAGCGGCTCAGTTTTCGGATGGAATTTCTGCGGAACAAATCGCCAGAACACCGGATAAAGATGTTGGAAGTACGTTAAAGAGAATTACAGGCGTAACTACAATTGATGACAGATATGTAGTTGTACGTTCTATGGGGGAGCGCTGGAATCAGGCTTCAATGGACGGAGTGAACTTGCCTAGTACAGATCCGAGCGTACAACAATTTAATTTTGACCTTATTCCAACTGCCATGGTAGAGAGTGTGGTAGTAAGTAAAAATGCTACGCCTGATATGTATGCCAATTTTGCAGGCGGACAAATTGAGATTAAAACAAAAGATATTCCGAAGAAAAATTTTATATCATTTACTTTGGGAAGTTCTTATAACAGCCGAAGCACTTTTAAAGACCGTCTGACGAAACAGGAAGGATCAACGGATTATTTAGGATTTGACGATGGAACCAGAAGTTATCCTTCAGGACTGGTAAATATAGATATACCAGCAACAGAAGCGGCATCAGGCCCTTTTTTAGATCAATCCAGGAGATTTACCCAGGATAACTTTACCACTTATAAAACCTATGCTGCTCCTGGTACCTCTATGCAGTTTGCGATAGGCAGGGTGTATGACTTAAAAGATAATAATAAGTTTGGTTTTGTGGGTTCGGCCTTATTCAAAAATACTCAAGATCAGTTAACAATTGATCATACCGAAAGAGGAAATTACATGATCAATACCGAGTTTACAGCTGAACCTGAAAACGGGTATTCGACTTTTAAAAAATACGGATTTAAAAATTCAGGGGCTTCTTATAACTTCAACTCTACTTTAGGCGGAATGTTTAATGCCGGTCTTCAACTGGGAAAGCATAAAATTACAAGCCGTAATACGTACATGCACATGTACGACAATCAATTGACTCAGATTACGGGTTGGGATTTCTATGCAGGAAATGTAGAAGGAATAGTTGACGGAAGTTATTTACCGTTTACAAAAGAAACAAATTACCCGGTTTACCAGACGTTCATTCAAAATAAAATAGAAGGTAATCACCGTTTTGAAAATTTTGAAATCAATTGGTTTGGTGCTTATACAAATACTTCAAAAGATACGAAGGATGCTACTTTTCTAATCACCCGAAGAAGAAGAGCAGGAGATGATATTTTATTGTATAATGAAATATACAATTCGAGCTTTGATAATTTCAAAAGATCAAATTTCACCAACAGTGAAAAAGATTATAATGTAGGGATCAATTTCAACTATGCTTTTGAGTTTAGTGATTCCTTCAAAAACAATATCAAGGCAGGTTATTTCGGAACGTATAAAAAAGCGACCAATCAGCAGGAAACATCCGGTCTTGCTGTAGTGGGACAAGGAACAGACAGAGCATCCGTTGATGTGCCAATTTCCGAATTACTGAATGGTTCATATTATAAATGGGGTGGTTTTGGCTGGGACAGAATCACTACTTACGGAAACGAATATATAGGAGATGTAAAAGTGCATTCCCCTTTTTTGATGCTTGACAATAAATTTTCCCAATATGTAAGACTGGTATGGGGTCTGCGTGCCGAAAGTTATGTTTATACGCAGATTGCGAGCCAGTCTGATAATTCGGGGAGCTTTGAAACAGTACAAAAAGACGATGATGTCTGGCAGTATCTTCCTTCGGTAAATTTAACAGTAAGTCCTACCAATAAAATGAATTTTAGGCTTGGTTATAACAAATCGGTATTACGTCCTCAATTTGCGGAGCGTTTAAATATGCCGTATTATGATCCGATAAGAAATGCGCAGGTTTTAAATTATACTGGCGGAATTGTTTCTACCACTGTTGAAAGCTATGATTTTAAAACAGAATGGTTTCCTTCTCCGGGCGAAATCATTTCTTTTGGTGTTTATCACAAAAAAATAGATCATCCAATTGAAGGTGTAACACAAATTGGATCTGATGGTGGAGCAAGAACAATTTACAATATGAATTCTGACAGTGCCAAACTTTTTGGAGTAGAGTTTGAGATCTATAAAAATCTGTCTTTTCTTGGAGAAGGTGATCTTTTAAAGAAAATATTCTTGTGTGGAAATGCATCATTCAACGATACAAAAGTTACCGGATATCAGAGACTGGATGGTACCGGAGGTATTTATAAAGCAAACCGGCCTTTGTACGGACAGGCACCTTACAATTACAATTTGGGGCTAGATTATATAGGAGAACGTGCTGGATTTAGCATTAGACATAATGCTGTTGGAGATCAGTACCTTTTGGTAGGATTTGATTATAATGCCGAAGAAATACGTATGCCTTATTCCGTTACAGATGCCCAGTTCAGTTACAAGTTTTTTAAAGAAAGAAATTTAGAACTAAAATTAGGAGTTAAAAATCTTTTTGACTCAGTAATGGAAACCTATAACAATTTTAATAGTTATTCAAAAGAGAATAAAGATTATGTAACGGGTAACAATCCAAGGGATCAGAAATTGCTTGGTGCAGATGCCACTGATAAATATGACCCTTATATCGATCAGAAAAAGTTTAAAGCCTGGACAGGAAGAAGTGTTAATTTTTCAATGAGCTATTCTTTTTAGCAACATAAAAAAGCAGATTTCTTAAAGGAAAGCGTGTTAAAATTAAGAAACCGTTAAGGATGAAATTTGTAGTGATTTTTTTGCCCTTTGAAGTTTAATGTATAAAGAAGGTACTACTATTAGTATAAAACAGATCTGTTTTAAAATTAAATTCTTTGATAAAATGATACGATTATTATTAGAAAAAATTCCGGACATACGAAATCTGCAAAAAAAAAATCCAAACCTTACGAAGGGATTAATATGGTAAAATAGATTTCACGTTATAGGAATATTTTCGATCTGATTGTTCAAATATCAAAGAAAAGATTCTTTCACACCAGCCCTGAAAAGTGAAAGAGTAACAACAGGGATAAGTCTTCGGCGGTAAAACGAAAACTTATTAAAAAAGCTTTACCAAAAAAAGGAAAGGTCAAAGGGAAGAAAATTTGCTGCTCTCCCCAACGACCTCTTGTGTGAAAAATTAGCAGCAAAGTTAATCAAAATTCAGTTACCATGAAAAAACTTTTTATGTTCGCGATTGCAATTATTTTCTTTAACTCTTGTCAAAATGATGACGCAACTGCGGATTCTTCATTTGCAATGAAATCTGCCACTGCAGATTATTCTGGTTACCCTGCTACAGTACAAACTGTAAGTGGAAATATTACAACTAACACTACCTGGACAAACGACAGAGTTTGGGAAGTTAGTGGAGTAGTTCGTGTTATCGGTGCAAAATTAACCATACAGGCTGGAACTTTTATCAAAGCAAAACCATTAGCTGCGGGAGTTGCGACAGGAGTTTTGGTAATTACTAAAACGGGTCAGATTGATGCTCAGGGTACAGCAACAGCTCCTGTTATCTTTACTAGTTATAACTTATTAGACGGAAACGCTACGACAAAAGCAGCTGCCGGAGATTTTGGAGGAGTTGTTCTTTTAGGAGATGCTCAGACAAACACTGGTTCTGTTCAAAACGTTATCGAAGGTTTGGGTGACCAGGCAAATGTATCTGATTTCTATTATGGTGGTTCAAACAACACTCATAATGCCGGAGCATTAAACTATGTTCGTATCGAGTTTGCAGGTCGTATTTTGAATGCTGATACTGGTGTTGAAATCAATGGTTTAACTTGTGGTGGAGTTGGTAGCGGAACAGTTATCGATCACGTTCAGGTTTCTTACGGAAGAGATGATTCATTCGAATTTTTCGGAGGAACAGTAAATGCAAGCCACTTGGTTTCTTTTGCTCCGGATGATGACAATTTTGATTTTGATTTTGGTTACACAGGTTCTATTACAAAAGCTATAGCTATTGCAGATTACAATTCTACACATAGTTTAAGTGGAGGTAATCCTGATTCAAACGGTATCGAATTGGATAACAATGCAACAGGTACAACAGGTACACCTGCTACATTAATTACAAGACCGGTAATTTCTCAATTATCTATTATTGGTGCAAGTGCAATTGCAGGTGGAGCTCTTTATGAAAATGCAATTCACGTACGCAGATTAGGACAAATAAGTCTTACAAATGCTACTGTTACAGGATATGTTACAGGAATCAGATTTGAATCTCCTTCATTGCCTGCAAATTCTGCAAGAAGCTTTTTATCAGTGCATGCTTTCACTGATCCTATCTTGCCGGCTGGAACATCTTTAGGTGCAGGAAGTTCACCAGCATCTACTGCTATTCTTGCTGATTCATGGGGTTTAACACAACCATTTTTTAACGATGGTACATTGAACTTAGCAGGAGCTACAGGTGCATTTAAGACAGAACAAAACTGGACAAACACCTGGACAAAATTTACTAATTTCTAATTAGTAGCATAATTATTAAATAACTTAACAGGGCTGTCTAAAAGGTGTGTTTATTGTTTTTTTACTAGAGAGGAGGATATGTTCGTATGCAGTGTTGGTATGCATCTGTCCTCGCTTTTTAGGCAGCCCTTGTTTTAAACAAAAAAAAATGAAAAAAAAATTACTTGTATTCGCTTTTATGCTCCTTTCCGGAATCGCATCTGCTCAATTTACCATATGGGAAGATGATTTTGAGGATTCAGATGTGTCTGACTGGACTTTATTAGATACGGATGGAGATGCCGTTAATTGGATTACCCGTACTAATATTCAGGTAGATGAAAATTATGCTGTGATAGAAGGTACTTATAAAATATTAGGTACTTATAATATCAATACGGCAACTCTTGAGTCTCTTGGACGTACACAAAATAACTGGGCAATTGCTCCGGCAGTCGATTTGTCTTTTTACAGCGGCGGCATGCAATTAATCATAAATGCACAAAAAGCAATATTTGACGTCACTAATAATTTATACGTTTACGCTTCTGTCACAGATACAGCTCCGGGTTCTTTTACTCAGATCGCAACTGTAGAAATAAAAAGAGAGGATATGTTAGCTACTGAATTTAAGGATTTTACAGTAGATATTTCTCAGTTTGCAGGTAAGTCACAAGTATATTTCGCTCTTGTAAGCGCACCGGATCTTGCTATTGGTTACGAAATAGACAAAATTTCAATTACAGCCGCTTCATTGGGAGTGGATGATATTCAAGGAAAAAAAGCAACAGTATTAAAACAAAATCCCGTAAAAAACACTTTAGAATTACAATTAAGCGAAGCTTTAAATGCGGAGGATATTACAGTAAAAATATACAATACAACTGGTGTATTAGTTAAAAAATCTGAATATACGGATTCAGGGATTGCGGTTGACAACCTTTCAAACGGAGTCTATTTTCTTGTTCTGGAAGATGGTGAAAAAATTGAAAAAATCAAATTTATAAAAGAATAAATACTGCTTTTTGCAGGTATTTATGAAGTCATTTTAAACATACAATCATTTTTAATAATTTACAATTTATAACGCATGGATAATTTAGTTAAAGTAGTAATTGCTTTTTTAATTACAACTATATGTCTTTCTTCCTGTACCAATGAAAATTTAACTCCGGTCAATGAGGAACAAAGAGCAGGGAAAGTTGTCATAAAAGGATATAATGCATTGCAGGATTCTATTCAGGTTTCGTTAGATGGCAAATTGCTGGTTGTTGATAAGAAAGATGCTTTTCTGAAGAAAATAGAAAAAACATACGAATTTGTATTTTATGCCAATAGCACAAAAACGATAGCTATTATCAATAAAAAAACAAAACAGGTTTTACACTCCTACAATTTTACTACAGCTAAACCAGTCGATACACTTTCTTTTTATGTCAAAGAAAATATCTGGATTGAAAACGTATTATCTAATAAACCGGGAACTTTGAGCGCAGCAGGAAGCACCGGATACCGATTTATTTTTCCAAATTTCAATCTCTATGCAAAAAGCAGTTATAAGGGGAGTTTAGATGCTATTATCAGAAAAGCAAACGGAGAAGAAATAGGAGTAGTTCAGAATATAACTAAAAATACTTTTAGTACTTTTTTAGAGTTTCCGTTTAGCCCTCCACCTATAATTAATATTGAAATTGTAAAGCACGGGACTACTGAATCCTATGTATCCGGAAAAAAAGTCGTTTTCCAGACCATCATTCAAAATAACAAATCCAAAATAATCGTTTTGGAAGAAAAAGCAGATACAAACGGTGTTTTTTCAGGAGTAGACGGAACGATCAATTTAACCGACTATTTTTCTTTTTAAGTTTAAAAAAATTAATTTGAATGCTCCAACATCCATGAAAAAATATCAGTTTCTTTTAAAAGGACTTTTTCTTATTCTCTTTGCTTTGACGGTTTCCTGCCAAAGTGATGAGGATCCTGTTATTTATGAAAAAGGCAGTAATGAATATGTAAATAACTGGATGCAGGAACAAATGAAAAAGTATTATTTGTGGAGTGAAAACATACCTGATCGTACAGATTTGTCTTTAGATTCAAAGGAATATTTTAAGAAATTATTACATCCGGATGACCGGTTTTCTTATGCAGTCTCTGTTTCGTCGCCGGATACATTTCCCAAAAGTATCAGAAGCGTTTATGGATTTGATATTTCTGTTATAGAATTTGAGGGACAAGTTTACGGGATCGTTTTATATGTACTTTCGGATTCTCCTGCAGAACGAAATAGTATCAAAAGAGGCCAGCTTATAAAAGCAATCAATGGTACTTTATTTAATAATCAAAATTTTGAGAAATTGTATCTCAGCCTGGCCAATTCTGATCAGGCAAAATTGCAGGTAACAGAATATTCTTCGCAATCAGGTTTTTCAGCAGTAAAAGAAATTGAATTACTGCGTGGACTTACTTTTTCTCAGCCATTGATTCATAAGGTTATCATAAATAATACGGAGAAAACAGGATATGTATCGATCCCTCATTTTGATAGTGGACTTGCATCACCCTTATTGCAGGTTTTTCAGGATTTTAAAAACCAATCTGTCACCAAAGTCATTGTGGATCTGAGATATAACGGAGGCGGAGATGTTTCATCGGCAACAGCCTTAAGTATTATCCTGGCCCCAAATATTAAACCGGATGATTTATTTATAAAGTTTAAAGGAAATAAAAATGGAGGCTTAGTAAACAAATCGTTTAAAGAGTCCTTGGAAATGAATGAATTAAGTGTAAGTTATGATGCCTTACGGGCAGTTCATCCACCCATTCAGGAGTTGTATGTTTTATGTGGAAGTCGTACTGCATCTGCATCTGAAATAATTATAAACAATTTAAAACCATTCATGAATGTGATTTCAATAGGTGAAAAAACAGTAGGAAAAGATGTTGCCGGTTTTGCCATAGAAGATAACAGGATTTCAGGTCAGCAGGGATGGACATTATATCCTGTAATCTATAAATTATCCAATGCAAATGATGAGGGTAACTACAATACAGGAATATCACCATCTGTAGTGGTAAATGAAATTCAGAATGTCGAAATATATCCTCTGGGCGATATCAGGGAAGTTTTGATAAACAGGGCGTTGAATGGTGCTTCAAATGCGAAGCAAATTCCTGGTTTTCCTGTAAAAATAATTTCATTTAAAACAATTAATACTGATTCGGATCATTTCCTTCAGGTTAATTTTAAATAAACAAGGAATAAATATTAAAATGCACTTAAGAATCTGTTTTTTATTCTGAGCAGCAACAGAAATAATTCGGAAGGGTTTTAAAGAAAATAAAAATATTTATCTTCTTTAAAGCCCTTCTGAATTGTCATGTTTATTATTAATTTGCATTTTGCAGAGTAGTTTTTTATCTATAATAATCCTAGTTTTTTCGCTTTTTCAATTAAATCTTTATCACTTCCTTTTCCCTGTAAAAGCTGATCTTTTATACTCACTTTTTTTTATGCAACACTTTTTTTAATTTATTTATATCCCGTTAAATAAAGTTATTGTCTGGAAAGTAATCTTTGATTTGGACTTTT
>JBDTNT010000364.1:0-4251 GCA_039933615.1 Flavobacterium sp.
AGATATTTTTCATGATATGATAATTTGATTTTTAATTTTAGTTGTAAACAGTAAATCCAATTAATCTGTAAAATTCCTGTAATAATCATCTTTTTCAAAAAGAGAAAAAGTATAAAATGTTTTTGTGCTAGCAAATTCATCTTTTAGAGTTGCCACACGCACATTAATAATTATCGTCGAGCCTTCATAAAATTTGATTATTTCCCCATTTTCTATCTTAGAATTAATGATTTTACACCCTAATGATTTAAGTCTGGTTAAGTATGAATTATATACTTCTTTAGTATTTACCTGTATACTTAATCTTTTGTTTTTAGTTATACTACTATAAAAATATTTAAGAAAAGATTGTGCTTTATCATCATAATCACTTTTTTTATATGAAAATACAATCACCCCCATACTGCCTTCTTCCGGTTCTTCTGATGAAAAAAAACTCCAATTTTTATTTGTTAAAAATTCTTCGACTTCGGCTAATTCTTTTTTTCTTAAAGAAATTAATTCGTCTAAACTTAAATTCTGACTAAAGCTTTGTGTTAATCAAAAAAAAATATCCTCAACAAGTATAGCAATAATTAAAATTCAAACAAACAGTATTTTTACTGGTTTTTACAAAGCAAAACTAAAAAACAAAACCCTCAATCTTAAAAAGATCAAGGGTTTTAGTTTTTCAAAACAAGTCAGAAACCTATTCTACCTCCAGATACGGATTTAGGGTTTCGGCTAATTCGTTGAGCCAGTAAATGCTTTCACTGAGATGGGTGGCGTTTTGCAGGACGTTTTCGTCGTTGCTTAGCGCTCCTAACGCAAGGTTAAAATTAACCTGACGTAGTGCCTTGGCCATAGCATCGGGATCAATTTTTTCGTTGAAGAAATTCATCAGCCTGATTTCGGCTTCTTTTGAAAGGGTGTTTGTACTCATAATCTTAACTTTTAGGGATAAAGCCCATGCAGCTAAGGTGTCCTACGCAGTTAAGAAACGCGTTGCAGTTGTTTCCAATACCACCACCATACCACATGGGCAAACTTTTTTTTCTGAGATCATGTCTTAACTTTTAGGACTGCAAATGTATTAAAAAGTATTGGTTTAATAATAAGAAAAGTAATACAATTTTCAGGAATTTTTTGAAGTTTGGTGTTGTGGTAAAATTAAGATTTATTGGGGTAATATACTTTATTATCGGGAGTAATTAATTAAGGAAAAAGATTACAATTTATAAGAAATTTATGCATATTTTAGCGATTCGTTATATACTACTATTGTGAAAAGATAAGCATAAATTTATGGAAGGGCTAAATAATAAGAACAAAGGGGAGATCCTAATTTATCAAAATCAGGAGGGAAACATCAAAATTGATGTCCGTTTGGAAGAAGATACAGTCTGGCTTACGCAGGCTCAAATGGCATTGCTTTTTGGTAAAGGAAGAACAACTATAACAGAACACATTAAAAATACATTTTCAGAAGGTGAATTGGATGAAAAAGTGGTATGTCGGGATTTCCGACATACCACTCAACATGGCGCTATAGCAGGGAAAACACAAAAATCGACTATTAATCTTTACAATCTCGATGTTATAATTTCGGTAGGGTATCGGGTAAAATCACAACAGGGAACCCAGTTTCGGATTTGGGCAACACAACGCTTAAAAGAATATATTGTAAAAGGTTTTGCCTTAAATGACGACCGGTTTAAGTCGGGAACTTCAATGAATTATTTTAATGAATTGCAAGGCCGTATTCGTAACATCCGTATTTCTGAAAAATTCTTTTATCAGAAAATTAAAGATATTTATACGACTAGTATCGATTATGATCCTAATAGCGAAAACACGATTTCTTTTTTCAAGATTGTACAGAACAAACTTCTCTGGGCAATCTCCCAAAATACAGCAGCAGAACTTGTTTACAGAAGAGTAGATGCCTCCTTACCGCTTTTAGGAATGCTATCTTATGATAAAAAAGAAGCTAAAAACAGTACAGAATCTGAAATAAGTATTGGCAAAAATTATCTGAACGAGGATGAAATGAAATTGCTTGGTTTACTGGTTGAACAGTATTTGGCTTTTGCCGAAACTATGGCTCAGCAAAAAACGCCAATGTATATGAAAGACTGGGCGCAGAGATTAGACAGTATCCTGCAACTCAACGGAAGGGAATTGCTGACACATGCAGGCAAAATTTCACATGAAATGGCTCTAAATAAATCTTCTGAAGAGTTTATTAAATTTAAAGAACAACAGAAAACAGCTGAAATTGAGCAGAGTTTAAAAGAGATTGAAGCCGATATTAAAAAAATGAAACTATAGATAAAGAACCAACTTTCTAAATCATCTCAATTAAATCCCTTTCTAAACGCTATTGGAGAGTGGTTGTTACAGTCAATTTTGTAACAACTATATTTAGGATATTTCGTTACATTTCTGCCAATATTTTAATGTCTTCTATTTCTAAAATTTGTTTGGGATACCCTTCTTTTACGGTATTGATCATGGCCTGTCCGACATCTTTCAGTGTCAACGATTTTTTAGGAAACAAAAGTGGGAAAAGCGGAATGATAATTTTAAAAAATGTTTTGACATTTTGCTGTCCCTTAAACGGTTTCATAAATCCGGGACGGAAATTATATTGGCCTCTAAAAGGTAATTTCATCAGATCGTTTTCGGTTTTTCCTTTTACGCGGGCCCACATTATCTTTCCGTTTTCGGAAGTATCGGTGTGGCTTCCGGTGACAAAATTGAAAACCATATTGGGGTTGATTTCCGATAATGCTCTGGCAAAAGCCAAAGTGGTATCGTAAGTTACATAAGTGTATTTTATTTCGTTCATTCCAACAGAGCTTACACCGGCGCAGTAAAAACAGGCATCGTAACCTTGCAGGACATCTGCGTATCGGCTTAGCTGCATGAAATCCAGGACAATTAATTCTTCCAGTTTTGGGTGTTTAATAGCAGAAGGTTTACGATTGATCATCACTACTTTTGTTACCGCATAGTTGTCCAGACATTCTAATAAAACACCTTCACCCACCATTCCTGTTGCCCCTGTAATAATTACTTTCATGTTTTTTACTTTATGATTTTATAATGCTGTTTTGTATTTCTGATTGCGAATTTCGGTATAAAAGCTATTTGGTACTTTGCTGAGAAGCTCAATCTGATAGGCTTAAAAGCTCATTTTTTTTTAAACTGAAGTTAAAGATATAATTTATTTCTTCTGAATCTTCAAACGGAGATTATTTCAAAATAATAAAAACAAAAAACCGGAAGCGACAAACTTCCGGTTTAAGATATGAATTTTAAATGCGATAAAACATGCTAATGACTCCATCATACCGCAATCTTGTCTTTTCGGCGAAGGACAAAAAAGGCCTAGGCTTTCAGGTAAAACTATGTGTATTATAATAAGTGGGACGCCTTTTTTGAAAATGTAAAAAAAGGAATGAATTAGTTTTGTAAATAACGTTCAGCAGGTTTTCCGGTTTGGGAACCTGTGAATAATTTGATGCGGGCTTCTTCGTAAGCATCTATTAATTCCTGATTGTGAACCGATGGGAAAGTTGCTAATTCACCGGCTGCCAATCCGGCAAGAGCGGCATCAACACAATCTTCAGTAGTCATGATTGCAGCCTGATCCAGTGCTGATAACGGTACTCCGCCAACTTCCCAGATCTCCGTTGCTGTAATCGACGGATTCACCAATTGTACTTTGATATTCGTTCCTTTTACTTCTTCCTGTAATCCTCTGGTGTATTGTACCACAAAACCTTTTGTTCCGCTGTAAACACTGCTTATTGGCAAAGTAAATGCGCCTAAAACCGATCCAATATTGATAATAGTTCCCTCGTTACGTTTTATAAATTCCGGTAAAATGGCATTAGTCAGCAGCATCAGTGCCGTGATGTTTACGTCTACCATTTCTTTTTGTTTTGCTGCCGAAGTTTCCGCTATTGACGCCAGGGTAGAAGTCCCTGCATTATTAATGAGCAGTGTGATTTTCGAGTCGTTCTGAATGTCATTTGCCACTTTTTCCAAATCTGCTGAAGCACTTAAGTCTGCGACTAAATTGGTAACCGTTACGCCATATTGGGAACGTAATTTTGCTGCAAGTTCAATTAATTTGTCTTCACGGCGGGCTACCAGTTTTAAATCGTAACCACGAGCTGCCAGTTTTTCTGCAAATACTTTTCCTAATCCGGATGATGCTCCGGTTACCATTGCGGTACCTAATTCATTGTTTGTTTTCATGAT
>JBDTNT010000365.1:0-5273 GCA_039933615.1 Flavobacterium sp.
GGAGCTGGCGGACGTGAAGAACATTTCCTGAAAGAAGGAGAAGTTCAAAACATTCACAATGTATTATTTGCATTAAATAAACCTACCGAAGGCGCAATTAACATTAATACAACTGGTGAAAAATATACCATTCAAACGCCTTTTGAAGGAGAGTTTATGCGAATGGCAGATAAATTAAAAGGAGCTGTAACCAAAGATAATATACAGCCTCTTATGATGCGTTCCCTATATAGTATTGGTGATATCCGAATCGTTTTTCCGGATCCTGCTGTAAGAGGAATTGTTGATTATGAATCTAATAACGATTTTAAAGCCAAGACACATCACGATGCTTTAATAGTAAAAGTCAAAGCAGATGGTCAGGAAAAAGAAGTACGTCTTTTAGGATCTAAAGGAAGCGTAGGAGAACCTCAAACGGTAAAAATTGGTAAAATCGAATACAGTTTATTCTACGGAAGTAAAGCTTATATTTTACCATTCAAAATAAAATTAAACGATTTTATCGCCACAAAATATCCCGGAACTGAGAAAAGTTACTCGGCTTTTGAAAGTAAAGTAACCGTTCAGGATTCTGCTGAAACATTTGATGCTGATATTTATATGAACCACGTTTTGGATTACAAAGGATATCGTTTCTTTCAGTCTTCTTTCGATCCCGATGAAAAAGGAACTGTATTATCTGTAAACCACGATTTCTGGGGAACATCGATTACGTATTTAGGCTATTTTATGTTATTCTTTGGTCTTATGGCAATTATGTTTACCAAACATTCGCGTTTTGCTGATTTAAAACGAAAACTGGAAGTAGTAAAAAAGAAAAAAGAGAAACTAATTACCATTTTGGTTTTAATGTTAAGTTTGAATGGTTTTGCACAGGAAACACCTGCGCCTCACGTTCACACTCCGGGTCATACACATTCACAAAATGAAAATCCGAACGATCATGCCAATCACGTCACAGCACCGCCAAGTCAAAGACAATTAGATTCTTTATTGACAATCTACAAAGCACCGGAATCACACGCGGCAAAATTTGGCCGTCTGATTATTCAGGATGCCGGTGGAAGGATGAAGCCTATTAATACTTTTTCATCTGAATTATTAAGAAAAGTAAGTCATGACGATACATACAACGGAATGAATTCTGATCAGGTATTTTTGTCTATGACGCAGTACGCTCAGGTTTGGATTCAGATTCCAATCATTTATGTTAACCCCAAAAACGATAGTATCCGTAGAATTATCGGAATTGAGAAAGAAGCCAAATTTGCTCCTTTCGTAAAATTCTTTGACGAAAACGGGAACTATAAACTTTCTAAATATTTAGATGCCGCTTACAAAGCGGCTAATCCAAATCAGTTTGAGAAAGAATTTATCGAAACTGATAAAAAAGTTAATTTAATGGAATCGGCCCTAAGTGGAAGTATTTTGAAAATATTCCCGGTTCCGAACGATCCTAATAATAAATGGGTTTCGTTTTTAGAGCGTACAGATGCTGGTTTTAAAGAAATGGATTCTACTTATGTAAAGCAAATTTTACCATTATATTTTAATGCTTTAAACAATGCATCAATTTCTAAAGATTTTAGTACAGCAGATAATCTCGTTGAAAGCATAAACGGTTTTCAAAAGAAATTTGGGGCAAAAGTAAGACCAAGTGAGCAGAAAATTGATTTAGAAATTGCTTATAACACCTACGATATTTTACCAAAAATGTTTTATTGGTATTCGCTTGCCGGAATTTTTATGTTGATTTTTACTTTGTTTAGTATTTTCTTCGATAAGAAGTTCTTACGAATCACAGTAAATGGTTTTCATATTTTAATCGGGATAATATTTGCCTTTCATACCGTAGCATTAATCGGAAGATGGTACATTTCAGGTCACGCTCCGTGGAGTAACGCTTACGAAGCAATTGTATATGTAGCTTGGGCAACGATGTTTTTTGGACTGGCTTTCGACAGAAAATCAAAACTTACCGTGGCTTCTGCAGCATTTGTTACTTCAATGATTTTTATGGCAGCAAATGCAAACTGGGTCGATCCTGAAATTGCAAACCTGCAGCCCGTTCTAAATTCGTATTGGTTAATGATTCACGTAGCAGTCATTGTAGCAAGTTATGGCCCTTTTGCACTTGGAATGATTTTAGGTTTTGTTGGATTAGTCCTGATTTTCTTTACCAATGAAAAAAACAAGGCTAAAATGGAATTGAATATCAAAGAGATTACCTATATCAACGAAATGGCGCTTACAATTGGTTTAATCATGTTAACCATTGGTAATTTCCTTGGAGGGCAATGGGCCAACGAAAGCTGGGGACGTTACTGGGGATGGGATCCAAAAGAAACCTGGGCCTTAATCTCTATTATGGTTTATGCCTTTGTAATTCACGCTCGTTTTGTACCTTCATTAAGAGGACAATGGTTTTTTAACCTAATGAGTATGTTTGCTTTTATTTCGATTTTATTTACGTATTACGGAGTAAACTTCCACTTGGTTGGTCTGCATTCCTACGCAAGCGGTGAAGCACATTCCCTAAGCTGGATCTGGTATTCTTTAGGAACCATTTCACTAATTGGTGCTATAACCTATCCAAGCTATCGCAAGCATTACAAAAGCAAAAAATAATTATATCAATTATTAATTCAAAAAGAGAGGTTCGACTAATTTAAGTCGAACCTCTTTTTGTTTTTAAAACGTTGTAAACCTGCTGTAAAATATTAAAACCATCCAAGAGCCCAAAAAATCAGACTTCCAATAACTATAGTACAAGTCCAAAAAATTATCTGGCTTAAAATAGATAAGAAGAACGCTTTGGCTGGAGAAATTTTATTAAAGAATTGAATATTCGTCCAGAAGTTTAAAATAATATCAACAAAATATAAAAAAAACAGAAGTTTTTGAAGTTCTGGTTTTCCGTCATAGTAATAAATCAATGGGAAGAAAACAATTTGTGCAAATATTTTTTGAGAAGCCTTATAAGTGTTCAATACAAAATATTCAACAAAATTATAGCCCTGCTTTTTAAAACAAATATAGGTACCCAAAGTAAAGAACGGAATAGAAAGAATCGTAATCCATGAATAGTGTTTTGAGCTCCATTCATTAAAAATATTCAAATCTATTTTCGAATCTGACTGCGTTGCAAATAAATTAATGTGGAAATAATGATATAATAATCCGTAAAGTGTCGCCAATACCACAACTAAAGATAAAGGTTTGAAATGTCTGACACGTTTTCCTTCAATAAATTCGCGAATAGAATGTCCAGGCCTTGTAAACAATTGTTTTACGGAATATGGAATACCTTCGTCAAAATGCAATAAGCTGTGCTGAATTTCATGCCATAAAAAATGCCAGTTAATTTTATGCGTTTCAGCGGTCTGACCACAATTATTACAATAGTGGCCTTTATAAATCTGTTTGCAATTTTTACAGGTTATTTCCATTTTTCAGACCATTTTTAATATTATAAAGAGAATTATAAGTTCGACTCCTGATTTTTATCTTTTTTAAAACCATCCGGGTACATAATAGCAACAAGAACGACAATCAGTAAAAAATTATATTCCATCCCATTTCTTCCTCCGCCAACAACAAACCATCCTTCCTGAAAGTGTACCAGAATAATTCCCATTATGAGTACAAAAATGGTCACAAATCCAGCTAATTTGACATATTTATTCAAAAGCAGTAGAATTGCAGCAATAACATGCGATAATTTGATTGACCATGCGAGAAAAACCCCGAAAGGAGCAAACCCAATCTGGTTGAGATATAAATTTCCAAAGTCATTTATTCCGTTGTCAAACATTCCAATAACAGAATGCGTCAGGAGAATAATTGCGATATAGATTCTTAAAAGTAAAGTTCCGTTCATATTTTGATTTTGAATGTTTTTAAATTAAAAATAATAAAAAAACGCATATCAAATGAATTAATATGCGTTTTAGATATTTAAAGTATTTTATTTTTACACTTTTCCTAAAGTATATAGTTGTTCCATAGTAGGAGTTAAACTTCCTCCTGCCGGCTCAAGCGTGATTCCAAAAGCTTCAGCTGAAAGGGTCTGATCCACAGCAAATATTTTTTGGTCGTTTCCTTCAAAATCACTCAGCAGACCAATACTGGTTGGTGTCAGTACCGGACTTAATTTTAAAGCCCATACCTGATATACCATTCCTTTTGGAGGTTTCGGTAAACCTGCAGCATCAATATAAGTAGTTCTGGTGTCTTTGTTCCAGTATACTTTTGCAAATGATGTTGGAGAAACTGCCTGACCGCCAAGTGTTACTCCGGTGTTTTTAATATCTCTTACAATAGTTAAACTTTTCTCCGTTTGTTTATTTTGTTGGTCTAAATAAGCAAAATCCCTTTCGATTTTAGTTTTCTCGTTACCAACGGTTGCAATAGCATCTTTGGTTTTTGTTAATTCCAAAGTTTGGTATCCAAGTCCCAACAGTAATACGACTGCAGCTGCCCAGCCCACATATTGTGACCAGTTTGATACAGGTTTCATTTCTACCACTTTGCCGTGTTTAAGCTCTAGGCGCGCTTTGATTTTCTCGAAATTAGCAACCGAATGAAAAGGGGAGAAACTTGAAGACAAAGCTACAATAGCTCTTTCTATCGAAAGGATTTCCTCATTAATTACGGGATTGTTTTTTGCCATTTCAGCTACTTCCAGATTTTCTTTTTCGGTCAATAAACCGTAAACATAAAGTTCCAGAATTCCTGATTCTATATATTCTTGTGTTTCCATTATATTTTTAAATAATTACGTAAATCGTTAATACAGTTTCTGTTTTGTGTCTTGATAGTTCCCAACGGCATTGCCAATTCTTCTGAAGCTTCTTGTTGGGTATATCCTTTAAAAAATAATAAATCGATTATCTCAATACATTTAGGTTTTAGTTTTTTTACAAATTCCTGTATACCAATCGTATCAATTTTGTTAACCAACTTATTACTGTCATCTAACAGATTTACGAAATTATCTGAAGAAAGGTTTTTTTGGCTGTTATTATAATTTTTAGATCTCAGCTTATCAATAGACGTATTCCTAGCAATATTAAGGATCCAGGTGTAAAACCGGCCTTTACTTTCATTATAAGAATCTATGTTTTTCCAGATTTTGACAAAAACTTCCTGCAAAACATCTTCGGCTTCTTCGCGGTTTTTTATTAGGACATTAATAACCGAAAATAAACTTTTCGAATACATATCGTACAAATGGGTAAAAGCTCTTTCGTCTTTTTTGTAAATTAAAACTA
>JBDTNT010000366.1:0-1745 GCA_039933615.1 Flavobacterium sp.
CCTGTTTGGCATGAATCAGAAAAACAGATCCGGCTTCGGTGAGCTGTACTTTTTTTCCAATCCTTATAAACAAAGGCATTCCGAGTTCTTCTTCCAGTTTTTTTATCTGTTGTGACAGTCCGGATTGCGTGACAAAACACAACTCAGCCGCTTTTGTAAAATGAAGTACCTCAGCGGTTTTAATAAAATATTGCAGTTGATAAATTTCCATATCGATAAGTTTTACTACTTATTATCAGTAAAATTATTAATTTTTCTAATGAAATCATAATCCCGAACTTTGTAAAAAAATATCAAGGGTTATGTTTAAGGCATTAAAATCAAAAAATTTCAAGTTATTCTTTTACGGTCAGTCGGTTTCGGTTATTGGTACCTGGATGCAGAAAACTGCTGTAAGCTGGATGGTCTACACCTTAACCGGATCTGTTTTCTTACTGGGATTAGCGACTTTTTTGAGTATGATTCCATCGTTGTTTTTAGCGCCTCTCGCAGGAAGTATCATCGGCCGTTACGACAGACACCGTTGCATGATGATTTTACAATCTCTGGCGATGTTTCAGGCAGGTGCGCTGGCTCTGCTTATTTATATGAAAATATACAACATCAACTTTATTCTGGCACTGAGTCTTGTTCAGGGTATTATCAATGCTTTTGATATGACCTGCCGTCAAACCATGATGATTGATATTGTAAATGATAAGGAAGATTTGCCAAATGCAGTTGCGCTTAACTCTACCCTAAATAACTTCGCCCGAATTGCCGGTCCTGCATTGGCCGGAATTATTTTACATGAGTATGGTGAAGACATTTGTTTTATTGGAAATTTCCTTAGTTATATTCCGGTTTTGATTTCACTTTTACTAATGAAAATCCCGGCCCATATTAAAACAGAGAATAAACTTAACATGCTGGACGACCTTGCAGAAGGTTTAGAGTATGTTAAAAAAGAAACCGAAATGGCCAGAATGCTACTCATGTTAATGTGCAGTAGTTTATTCGTAATTTCTTTTAATACGCTTATGCCTGTTTTTGCAAAAGACATTTTTAGCGGAAACGCCGAAACCTTCAGCTGGTTTGAGAGTGCCGCCGGTATTGGTTCTGTTTTGTCTGCCATTTATCTTGCTAATCTAAAAACATCCAAAAACATGAATAAAATAATGATTGGTTCGAGTTTATTGCTCGGTTTCAGCATTATCATTCTGGCGGTTTCAGGAAGTTTGACCATCGCTCTTATTTGTATGACTTTGAGCGGTATCGGAATGATGGGACAAACCTCATCAATCAACATTTACATTCAGACACAAAGCGCGGTAAACATGCGTTCCAGAAGTATCAGCTATTATATGATGGCGTATCAGGGAATGATTCCTGTGGGAAGTTTGATTATCGGGTATCTTTCTCACTCGCTTGGTGTGCGAACCACGGTTGCTATTCAGGGAATAATCTGTATTGTTTCTGTAGTGGTTTATGTGTATTATAAAAATCAAAAAACTACGGAGGAATTGGAGACTTGTGTCGTCCCTTATAGAAATTCTAATAATTAAACTCCAGATTCCAGGTCTTTGAGTTTTGAATCCTATAAGTTATGTAATTCATTTTAGATTGGGATTGCTTAGTTTAAGGTATCGAGTGTCGTTAAAAATAAAGAAAGCTTGTTTTTTTGGATTCTATTGTCATTTCGACACAGGAAAAATCACACAAGTTATTAACACACTAGAAATGGGATATTGGATGTGATTTCTCCT
>JBDTNT010000367.1:0-11421 GCA_039933615.1 Flavobacterium sp.
CAAAAGAAACTCCGTAGAGATTTTAAATTGATTGTCGAGCTGCTTACGGAGATTTGCTTCGCCTATTCGCTATCGCTCGGGTCTCCTGCGTCGAAATGACAAAAATGTTAAAATCTAAAATTCACTCGTAAAACAAGAAGCCGGCAAATTGGCCTTATTAAACAAATCCGATTGTATTGTATTTCCCCAGGCAAAACGAACTTTCACTGGAACCAAAACTTTTTTACTCGTCAAAATCACCTGATTATTTTTAATCAATGCTTCGGCTTTGTAAAAAACACCATCCGCACCAGCCAGTTCAAATTGATTGGATGTTTTATTGGCAAAATGTAAACCTTCAGCATAATCAAAAGAAACGATTGCTTTATTTTTATCCGTTTTAAAAACTGCAAAAAGCGGACTGTTAACCAAATTGGAATTGGTTTTATAAGTATGTGTCAAAGCTAAATTAGCCAAACGAATTCCAACTGACTTTTTATTTTTAGGATGAATATCAATCGTATCCGAAACATCACTTATGACAACCATTCCGGTATTCGAAATTTCCTTAAGCAGTTTTCTTTGGGAATCTCTGACAATAACATTCGAGAAATTATTGCTTCCCGTTTTATAAGGTGCAATCTGCACATAATAAAACGGAAAATCATCCTGCCAGCCTTTTCTCCAGGAAGTAATCAAAGCCGATAAAGTTTTATCGTAGACCGTAGAGCCAACATTCGATTCGCCCTGATACCAAAGTGTACCTGCGATTTTAAACCCAACAAACGGATAAATCATAGCGTTGTAAGCGCGTCCGGGTTGTCTTGGTCCGTATTCCTGTTCGTTTAGTTTTTTGGCATTTTCCAACAAAACAGGGTCATTCTGAACTACTTCTTCCGGAATCCAGATTTCTGCCGGAGTTCCGCCCCAATTGGATGAAATCAGACCGATTGGAACATTCTTCAGATCTTCTCTTAAACGTTTGGCAAAAAAGTATCCGACAGCACTAAAATTCTTCATGGTTTCCGGGGTCGATTCCGTCCAGTTTCCCAATAAATTATTCTGTGGACTTGTTGCAGTCAGTTTCGGAACCGTAAAAAACCTAATATTCGGATTTGTGGCATTTTTGACTTCTTCATCACCATTATCAATTCCCCAGGCTGCCGACATTTCCATGTTCGATTGTCCGGCACAGACCCATACTTCACCAATCAGGATATTTTTAAGAATGACTTCGTTATATCCTTTTATTGAAATTGTAAACGGCCCTCCGGCTTCAGGGGTTTTTATTTTCAATTCCCATTGTGCCTGATTGTTAGCCACCACTTTATATTCCTGATTGTTCCAGCCGGAAACCAATTTGATTTCTTCCTTCGGATTTGCCCAGCCCCAAATCTTAACTTCAGAATTGCGCTGTAAAACCATATTATCACCAAAAATATTCGGAAGGGAAACGTTTGCCATCATAGTAGTGGAAATCAACAGAAAGAAAGCAAACTTAAATATATTATTTTTCATTTAACAGTTTTTTTAAAATCGGAGCATATTCAGCAGCCATCACTTTTTGATCCGCAACACTTGGATGCCACATACAGCCTTTTGGTGTCATCGGTTTAAATTTGAAAATCACAATCGGTTTGTGCGTTTTATCAGCTGTAAAAGCATCTTTAACTTTATTCAGGCAGTCTTCCAAAACAACTCCTTTTTCACCACCCACCATCGGACTGTTGGTGATCACAATTTGCGCATTTGGATTGTGGCTGTATAACATTTTAATGAAATTGATATAATTGGAAACATATTTTTCAGGATTGAAAGGCAGACGTTCTTTCTTGCCGTCACCTCCCGAAAAATCATTTGTTCCTAAAGCAATACTGATAATATCCGGCTGAAAAGCAAAATCATATTTAGGTTTGGAAGGATCTTTTGTTAAGTACAGATTCCCGTATAAGTCCGGCATAATACCTTCTTCTATATTTTCGTCATTCCAGTTTCTGTACATTCCGATTCCTGAGACTGAACTCATTAAATAAGCAGCCCCAATTGCTCTGGAAAGAACCGGTCCGTAAGCATAATAGCCATTATGATGATCGAAATATTCTCCTTTATCACAAGGAACATCAGAATCGTCACTCGCTGCTCCACAGGTAATTGAATCTCCGATAAACTCGATTTTCTTTTTCTTTTTTGAAGAAATTGGCGTTAGTTTCGCCGTAGTCCCGGCAAATAAAACATTTCCGCTTTGTGCTTCTGTATTTTTATAAATGGTCAGGTTATGAACTTTTTTATTCGAAGTGGTTTTTATCGGAAATGATTGTGCTGGGCCTTTTTCAATTCTCAATTTCCCAAGATATTTACCATCCAAAACCAAAGCCACATAATTATGATGCTCATAAATATCAACACTTTGTAAAGAAACGGAACATTCATTTCCGGAAAAATTAAACGAAATTGATGAAGCGGTTCCAATTAGAATCACATTATTATTCTGAAGTTTATCAACACGGCCTTCGTAAAGAAAGGTGTTATTTTTGTTTTGTGAAACCGAAACAATTGAAATCAGCAAAAACGAAATTAAAAGCGATATTTTTTTAAGGAACATAATTTATCTGTTAAAATAAGAATAGAATTCACAAATATACCCGAAATAAAGTATTTTGAAAGATACTAAAACGTCAAAAAGCAATGAAAAAACACCAAAAAAGAATACTTCGATTTGTGGTCATTTTTACTAATTCTTTGATTTCCAAAACTAACAACTTATCTTTATGAATCAGATATTATAATCCACACTTAAAATGAAACTAACTCTTTATATAATATTGGCAACTTCTGTTTTATTTTGTTCTTTCACAAAAGACAAGAATAAAGCTGTCATTCCTAAAATAGAAAAAACAGGAACTGCTATTGACAGGGATTCCATTATTAGCTATGCTAAAAAATATCTGGGAACACCTTATTTATATGCAGGAAATGATCCAAAAAAAGGATTTGACTGTTCCGGTTTTGTCAGTTACGTTTTTAAAAATTATGACATAAACTTACCCAGAAGTTCTGGCAGTTATAAAAACCTGGGCGTTGCATTGAGTCCGGAAGATTTTAAAGTTGGAGATGTATTAGTTTTTTACGGTTATAAAGACAGAACTATCGTAGGCCACCTCGGAATTATTTGTGAAGCCGATGGCATGCACTCCAAATTCATACATGCCTCTTCCGGAAAAGTAAATAGTGTAACAATTACGGCATTGGATACCGAACATTATACCAAACGTTTTTATAAATGTATTGATGTTATAGGTAAATAAGGACATTTTTTTGCCAGGAATTACACGAATTTACACTAATTATTATTTTTACTTTCTTTTAAAAAATTCGTGCAAATTAGCGTAATTCGTGGCAGACTTTATTTATTCCTCTGTTAGTAATTTTATCAGACTTTCATATCTTTTGTAAACGTCTTTATAAGTGTATTGATGTTTGCCTAAATAAAGATGTTTTTCCACGAATTATTTTACGTTTTTGGCTTTAACACTTCTGTTTCATATCCCATTTCCGCCAAATAATTAAGTCCATCTTGATTTTCAATTTTATTTATCCCTATCCATCCATGTTTTTGTCCAAGTAAAATTAGATTCCTTATATAATTAGGTTCATTAAGATTTATTAAGTCTGTTGAATTTGTTATTTTATTTATCAAATTGATGCCTGTATTTAGAACTTGTCCCACAAAATAATGCTCAACAGTTAGAAAATCAATAATTAAAGGTGTTTGTTTTTGTTCTCTTAAAAATACTTTAATTGTCAGAGTACATGTTTCCGTTCCTAAATGATATTTATTGTTGACAGAATACAAATATTCCAAATCATTAACTACTATTTTTCTCAACTTACTTTTCATGTAATAATCTTTTGATAAGCTAATCCTTTTAATTTTTAAGCCGCAAATTTTCGCAAATTTAAATTAAAATTCGTGCAAATTAGTGTAATTAGTGGCAGACTTTATTTATTCCTCTGTTAGTAATTTTATCAGACTTTCATCTCTTTTATAAACGTCTTTATAAAAATTAAGTTGTCCTTGTCGGTCTACCCAAGTTGTAAAATAACCAATGTAAACGGGAACTTTTGTTTTCATCGTGTACCAATTTTCTTTGCCGGCGTGCATTGCTTTATCAATTCTTTCGGGAGTCCATTTTGGGTCTTCTTTTAAAAGTTCTATTGCTAATTCTCTTGGTTTTGCTACGCGCACACAACCGTGACTAAAAGCTCTGTTTTCACTTTGAAATAAACTTTTGGCAGGCGTATCATGTAAATAAATATTGTTTGAATTTGGAAATAAAAACTTCACCAAACCTAATGAATTGTTTGGTCCCGGCGCTTGTCTGACGGCTCCATTATTCCATTCTAAATGTTTTTCTGCCAGATAATTTTTATTTTTAGCCATTCCGGGTTTTATCTCTTTATTGATAATGCTCTGGGGAACATTCCAATACGGACTAAAAACAATATTATTCATCATACCACTGAAAATAACGGTTTTAGTCATTGCTTTTCCAACTACAACAGCCGAAACAAAACTGATTTCGTGATTACGGATCAGGTATAATCTAAACTCCGGAATATTGACTTCGATATATTCCTTCCCTTTTTCCAACTCAGGATCAATCCACCTGCAACGCTCCATGTTTACAATAATCGTTTTGATTCTATCTGCAACGGGAACATTCAATTCGTCAATATGCTCCTTCAAAATTATATTTTTTGGTGTATTTCCGTGGTGTATTTCGTAGTCTTTCATCGCAGCAATTAAAGTCGAATCACAAACGGCACTTTTCGTATTTTCTTTCAATTCACCCGTCAAAGAAAGCCTTTCTCTGATTTGGGCTATTACAGCTGCTGAATCTCCTAATTTTAAATTTTTAAAATCTTCACCGACTTCAATGGTTTTCCATCCTCCTTTTTTCTCAATTTCCCTGTATTTTTTAAGTACGTCACGCAGTTTATAATACTGACTGAACATTTTACTTTTATTATCGTCATTAATCGTCGCATGTTTGAAAATGGAATCCGAAAATACCTGATAATTTACTTTCTTTCGGGGCAAAAGCCATTCTAAGGAAGTTGAAGTTTTCTCGTCTACACCGCTAAATACTTTTTCGGCATAATAGAAATACAGATTGGTAATCATCAAATCGGTATCGATCTGGGATAATTTATTATCTGAAATGCGCTCAAAAATTGGATTTATTTTTTCATTGTACGGAAAATTGGCTTTCAAACCTTCCTCATCCAAGCCTTTATATTTATTGAATAAAGTGCTTCCAAACTCAACGATTCCTTTATTATCCAACCATAATTGAGTGGAATTTTTTTTCTTGTATAGCGCTAAAACGTCTCCCTGAAATTTAGCTAATTTCGGATATGTTTGATAAAACTTAGAAATATTAGTACTGTCAATAGAGATCTTAAGCTCCGGAATTACCTGCTCTGAAACTTTTTGATTCTCTTCTTTATCTTTGGATTTAGAATTACAGGAAACAATAGTAAACAGGATGATAACTGCGGCAAGCGGGTACAAAATTTTCATAATCATATTTTTAATAAAAATAAAAAAGTTTTCATGAAAACATCTGCTTTCTAAAAAAATAAATCCTGACTTAACAACAACCTTGTTAACAAAATAAAATATAAAAAAAACTCCAGATACATTACATATCTGGAGTCTTTCCCTTTATAATCAACCTTTTATTTTAGATTACTGTTCCTTTTAAAGTAAGGATTTTTGGCGCTGTCTCTGCGCTGGTAGTTACAGTAACTGTTTTAGTGAATCCACCTTTATTAGCAGCATTGTAAGTTGCGGTTACTTTAGCCGTTTTACCGGGTAAAATAGGTTCTTTTGTATAATCTGTTGCAGTACAGCCGCAAGATCCCTGAACATTTGTAATTACAACAGCTGTTTTTCCAGTATTTTTAAATTCATAAACAATTGCTTTTGGAGTTCCTTGCGGAATTTGTCCAACATCAATTGTTTCTGCTGTCCAAACAATTGCAGAAGCCGTAAGTTCTGTTGTTTTCACATTTGCTACTAATGATTTTATAGGAGCAATTGTTGAAAAAGACATTAATCCTAAAGCTAATGCCAACATTGAGATTTTAATAATTTTCATCGTATTTATATTTAAATGGTTAATGGTTACATTTTTATATTACAAAAGTACTTTGTAAGAATTCAATTGCATGTTAAGCAGTTTCAAATCTTTGTTAACGACTTGTTAATGGGTATTTTTAATTTAAATTTTGACTAATATTACACTTGTAAATTCTATTTCCCTTGAAAATAAACAGACTCAATAGTATTATCCTTCTTGGACTTGTTGCCATTATCAGCATATTGGTAGCGCAATTACTCTGGACCAAAGAGGCCTTTAATCTGGAACAAAAAAAACTGAGCCAGAAAACGTATATCGCTTTATTGGAAGTTGCCGGAAAACTATATGAAGGCACTAATCATGAATTACCGGCACAAAATCCCGTTCAGAAGATTGCTAATGATTATTATATCGTAAATGTCGAAAATGATTTTGAACCCGATATTCTGGAATTTTATCTCAAATCGGAGTTTAAAAAAATGAACATTACAACCGATTTCGAATACGCAATGTACAATTGCCAAAGCGATGAAATGGTGTATGGAAATTATATTTCGTTATCTCAGAAAGGAAAATCAAAACAAACTGTTTACTTTCCAAAGCATAAAAACCTGGTGTATTATTTTGCTGTTCGTTTTCCAAATGAGACCACTTATTTATTTAGTTCGATGCGGTTTTGGTTTGTGCTTTCTACAGCGCTGATTCTTATTTTATTGATTTATGTGTATTCAATTTTCACGCTTTTACAACAAAAAAAGTATTCGGAATTGCAACGTGATTTCATCAATAATATGACGCATGAATTTAAGACCCCTTTGTCTTCTATTCTAATTGCTTCCAAATATCTAATTGAACAGAAGGCAATCAAAGAGGATAAAAAACTTCACACTTATACGGATATTATTATCAATCAGAGTCATAAACTGAATAATCATATTGAGAAGATTCTAAATGTAGCCAAATCGGATCATACGTCGTTGGAATTAAAAACAGAATCTGTTTTAATTCTTCCGGTTATTGAGGAAACGATTACGAATATTCAGCTAAAATATCCGGAAGCCAGGATTACAACAGAGACAAATTCTTCCGATTATGCCATAGAGACAGATGTTTTTCATTTTACCAATCTGGTTTATAATTTACTGGATAATGCGGTAAAATACTGCAATGAAAATCCTGAGATCCTTATTCGGATTTCAAAGGAAAATCAAATTCTAAAATTAGAGTTCATAGATAATGGAATTGGGATCTCCTCTAAAAATATCGCTTCTGTTTTTGACAAATTCTATCGCATTCAAAATGAGAAGAGTAACGAAGTAAATGGTTTCGGCCTTGGTTTGTATTATGTAAAAGAAATTTGTAACTTACAGTATTGGAAAATAAACGCCACAAATAATTTAGAAAAAGGTATTACCATAACGCTTACAATTCCATATAAGAAATGAAACATTTTAAAATTTTATACGCCGAAGATGATGAAACATTAGCGTTTCTGACCAAAGATAATTTAGAGCAAAATAACTACGATGTTACACATTGTTCTAACGGAAAATTAAGTCTGGAAGCTTTCAAAGAGGAAGATTTTGACATCTGTATTCTCGATATTATGATGCCAAAAATGGATGGTTTCGAATTGGCAACTGAAATCAGAAAAATTGATATTGATGTCCCTATTATTTTTCTTTCAGCCAAAACTTTAAAAGAAGACCGCATAAAAGGACTGCGTTTAGGCGCCGATGATTATCTCGTTAAGCCTTTTAGTATTGAGGAATTACTATTGAAAATCGAAATTTTCCTGAAGCGTTCACAAAAAAACAATTCAGTCAAAAAAGCAGTTTACGAAATTGGCAAATATCAGTTTGACACCCAAAATTTCATTCTTTTTAATGAAACAGAAAAAATCAGCCTGACCCAGCGCGAAGCAGAACTTTTGAAACTTTTTGTTGACAATAAAAATTTGGTTTTAAAAAGACAGCAAATCCTTACTTCACTATGGGGTGACGATGATTATTTTATGGGACGCAGTCTGGATGTCTTTATTTCCCGCCTTCGCAAAATCCTGGTCAATGAAAAAGGGATTTCTATTGAAAACCTTCATGGAATCGGTTTTCGATTTACAATGTAATTTATACACTTAAAATTATAAAATTTTGTATTTTTAATATCAAACAAACTTCCGGGATATGAAACTGCATCATTTGCGTAACGCGACTTTAGTTATTGAAACCGAAAAGCATGTCATCTTAGTTGATCCCATGCTCGGTAAAAGAAAAACTATTGCGCCTTTTACACTTTTTCGTTACAAGCCCAAAAGAAATCCGCTTACTGCACTCCCAAAAAACAGCAGGGATATTCTGAGCAAGGTAACGCATTGCCTGATCACCCATTTGCATCCCGACCATATTGATAAAGCCGGCGAAGTCTTCTTAAAAAGAAAATCGATTCCGGTAATCTGCAGTATCAAAGATGAAAAAAAACTAATACAAAGAGGCTTAACTGTTATTCAGACGCTGGATTACTGGAAACCTCAGGATTTCCTGGATGGAAAAATAACAGGTATACCGGCCGTTCACGGTTATGGATTTGTCGCAAAACTAATGGGAAATGTAATGGGTTTTCATATTGAATTAGAAAATGAAAAATCGGTTTACATTAGTTCCGATACGATTTTTACAGAACATGTACAAAAAGTATTAACCGAGCTGAAACCTGATATTGCAACAGTGGCCTGCGGTACTGCAAGATTAGATTTTGGTCAGCCGTTATTAATGAGAATGGATGATATTTTAAAATTTGCCGTACTGGCTCCGGGGAAAGTTTTTGCCAATCATTTGGAAGCTTTAAATCATTGTCCGACTACCAGAGCAGAATTAAAACAGGCACTGATTGAAAATGATCTTATGTCTAAAACCGTTGTTCCGAATGATGGAGAATGCGTGGAATATTGATTATTATTTTAATAAAACCATACTTTTTTTTACATTAAAAATTTACCTCTATTTCATTAGAAATATTATATTTGGCGGCTAAACCCAAATACAAAATGACTGCTCTTTTATACAAACTAAAATTAATACAAGATTTAAAATTCAAATTAAACATTTCAAAAATAGAATTTACCAACAAATTCAGAGAGAATGTTGATGAATCAAATTTAGGTTATGAACCTTTTGAAGTTTTTCAGTCAAGTACAAATCAATACAAAGGAAATATCTACAATAACAATTTTGAATTAAAAAAAAGAAAAAGATTTTTTGATACCCGTTATTCATTTGCCAAAGTCACTGGTCAGTTAGTTGAAGAAAATGAATATTTAAATATAAAGGTTGAGATTAATGCTTTCAAGAAAAGAATGATTATCTTCTTTGGATTCCTAATTCTATTTTATCTAATTTTTATCATTGCTTCTGTTTTTGGCGGAGAGATGTCTTCAACACCACTTTTTTTCCTTCCTTTCCTTATAATTCATATGTGCATTATGTTAGGAATTCCTTATTTTATAATAAGAAGAAGTGTCAGTAAGATGGCGTATGATTTAGAAAGAGATTTCCATTATTGGGTAACAAGAAACTAATTACAGAACTAACAAACCAAATTCACGAAGCGTATTAACGGGTTTTGAATACCAAAACAATTCAAAATCTTCAAATTGAGTCTCAAAATCTGTTTTTACTTCCTGAAAAGTGTAGTTTTTGCTGTTTGAAACCGTAATTTTTTTCAGGATTTCTACCAGCCACTCCCCTTCGTTTTTATTGGTCTGAATTGTAAAACTTTCTTTTTTATCGTGAAAAGTCAGCGTCAGCATCTCCCAGGTTTGTCCTTTTTTAGATTTTGTAAAATGTTCCAAAGAAGGCTTCCCTCCCAACCAAACCACTTTTGCATTTGGTTTTGTATTGAAATCATTTCCTTCTTCAAGGGCATTAAAAATAAAATCAGGATCTATTTTCGTTTTCGGAATTTTAAAATCAAACCAATCCTGCAATTCGTAGTCAAAACAGATTCCGTGCATGAAGTTGAAAAGTGATTTCTTTAAGCCAAAACTAAATTTATCGTGATTGATTCCGGTCGAATCCGTATAATCAATATCGTTATTGGCAAAAGTCCCAATAGTTTCAGTTGCTTTTGTCACTCCAAATTTCTCCGGATACAAACCAACCGGACTATGCGCCGTCATCGCGAACTGATGCCAAAATCCGGATTGCAGAATTCCCGCCTCAAACAACTGACGCACCATTTCCAGGCTGTCAACAGTTTCCTGAATGGTTTGCGTCGGATATCCGTACATTAAATAGGCGTGAACCATAATCCCGGCTTCGGTAAAATTTCGGGTTACTTTTGCTACCTGTTCTACTGTTACTCCTTTGTCGATTAATTTTAATAATCGGTCGGAAGCAACTTCCAAACCTCCTGAAACGGCAATACAGCCAGAAGCTTTTAGCAACAAACATAAATCGGCAGAGAAGCTTTTTTCAAAACGAATGTTTGTCCACCAGGTAACCGCTAATTTTCTGCGTAAAATTTCGAGGGCCAAAGCACGCATCAGCGCCGGCGGGGCAGCTTCATCAACAAAATGAAAACCATTCTGTCCGGTTTGAAGCATTAAATCTTCCATTCGGTCACAAAGTAAATTGGCCGCAACGGGCTCGTAAACTTTTATATAATCTAAAGAAATATCACAGAAAGTACATTTTCCCCAATAACAGCCATGAGCCATGGTGAGTTTATTCCATCGTCCGTCACTCCACATTCGGTGCATTGGATTTACGATTTCGATTACCGAAATGTATTTATCCAAAGGCAAATCAGAGTAATCCGGTGTTCCGACATACGCTTGCTTGTAATCGTGTTTAAGGGAATTATTTTTGTAAACAACTTCTCCGTTTTCTAATAAAAAAGTTCTCTTAAAAGAATTGTAACCCGGATTTTCCAAGCTGGAAATTAATTCTTCGATTGGCACTTCACCGTCATCCAACGTAATAAAATCGAAAAACTCAAAAACACGCGCATCAGACAGCGAACGCAATTCGGTATTAGGGAAACCACCGCCCATTGAAATCTTAATTTCAGGATGGTTTTGTTTTACCCATTGCGCACATCTGAAGGCACTGTATAAATTCCCGGGAAAGGGAACAGAAATCAAAAATAAAGTAGGATGAACCGCCTCGATTTTAGCTTTCAGTAACGAAATTAAAATCGCGTCGATATACGTCGGTTTTTGTTGTAAAGCTTCGTATAATTCATCAAACGAATTGGCACTTCGGCCTAAACGTTCGGCATATCTGCTGAAACCAAAATT
>JBDTNT010000368.1:0-4986 GCA_039933615.1 Flavobacterium sp.
GCCTTAAAAAAAATACTATGTTTATAATAGACGCCCATTTAGACCTGAGCATGAATGCGATGGAATGGAACAGAGATTTAAGAAATGATGTAAAAACGTTACGCCATTTAGAACAAGGAATGAACGACAAACCGGACCGTGAACGCGCCACGGTATCATTTCCGGATTTGCGAAGAGGTAATATTGGTATTGTGGTTGCCACTCAGATTGCACGTTTTGTAAAGCCGGGCAGCATTATTCCGGGCTGGAATTCCCCAGAACAGGCCTGGGCGCAAACGCAAGGACAGGTTGCCTGGTATAAAACAATGGAAGAAGCCGGAGAAATGGTCGCAATTACGGATAAAAAATCACTTCAGAAGCAAATTGATTTATGGAATGACGGAACTCCAAATGATAAAAAACCAATTGGTTATATTTTAAGTTTAGAAGGTGCCGATTCCATAATTGATATTTCTTATTTGGAGAAAGCTTATAATTACGGTTTACGAGCAATCGGTCCCGCACATTATGGCCCCGGACGTTACGCAAACGGAACGGATGCAACCGGAAAAATGAATCAAAATGGCCTTGATTTATTGAAAGAAATGGAACGTTTGAATATTATCCTGGATGCAACACATTTATGCGACGATGCTTTTTGGCAGGCATTAGATCATTACAATGGGCCAGTTTGGGCAAGCCATAACAATTGCAGAAGCCTGGTAGACCATAACAGACAATACAGTGATGAAATGATCAAAGCTTTGATTTCGAGAGGAGCGGTTATCGGCGGTGCTTTGGATGCATGGATGCTCGTCCCGAATTGGGAAAGAGGCGTTTCGACCCCTTTAGGTACACAATGTAATCTGGAAACGGTTTTCAAACACATGGATCACATTTGCCAACTGGCCGGAAATGCCAATCATATTGGTGTAGGTTCTGATTTGGACGGTGCTTTTGGAACGGAACAGGGTCCGTACGATTTGGATACTATTGCCGATTTACAAAAACTGGTATTGATTTTTAAAAACAATGGCTATTCTGATGAAGATTTGAAAAGCATCTTTCATCAGAACTGGATTAATTTTTTAATGAAAAACTGGAATTAGATAAACACCAAACTTGGAACAGCCTTTTTATACGATTGTAATTTTTCGTGACTGGGATTCACCTCGGTAACTACATAATCTACCTCGGATAAGCTGGCAATTTTCATTTTTAAAACAGTGTCCAATTTTTCAGAAATAGTCAGAATGGCTGTTTTTTCAGAAGCCTGGATCATTGCTTTTTTTACCTGAACGGTTTCCCAGTCAGAATCTGAGAAGCCTCCTTCAATATCTAAGGCATTGGTTCCTAAAATCAGTAAGTCAACTTTGATGTTGGCCAGTTGATTATAAACATCACCGCTCACACACATCTGGCTGTAAGAAGAAATACTGCCGCCAATCATTATAATTTTGACATTCGGTTTATCCAGAAGTTCAACCGCAGATAAAACGGTAACAGTAAAAATAGTAAGATTTAAATCATTTGGAATCAAGCGAATGAACTCCCGGATAGTAGTTCCGCCACCAATTAGCAAAACCATGCCATCATGAAGCAAGCCTAAAGTTTTTTGAGCAATAACCTGTTTTGATTCGCCTGCATAAGTCTGATTGGATGAAGAATGGTGATATGCTTTTGTCATCGCACCGCCTTTTACCTTAATCAATAAGGATTCGGATTCAAGTTCATTAATATCACGTCTCACTGTATCTTCCGAAACAGATAATTTCGCAGACAGTGTTTCAAAACTTACACGGGTATGCAAGTTGATTTCTTTTAAAATATGATTTTTACGTTCTTCCTTAGTATAATTAACTACTTCATTATCATTATTCATGCAAATTGAATTTTGTTGGGACAAATGTAATCAATTAATGCAATATTCTTGCGAAACAAAATATAACATGAAGAATTAAAAAAGTTAATTCCCTTATTATAAAGACATTTAAACCCGGTTGTGATTTGCATATTTTTTGCAAAAAATAATCGTAAACCATACATTTGTTTGTAACAAACCAGAAATAAACCATGAAAAATAGTCTCTTCCTTTTTTTATTTTTTTGTTTTTCTATTGGAAATGCACAATCCGTTTCTGAAAACAATTCCATAATTCCTGCTCCAAATTCGTATAAGGCGACAGGTGACAGCATTCGTTTAAACGGAAAAATAAAAGTTGTTTTTGAGAATAATAAATTCAGCACACAAGAATTTAAAACGGCTCAGATTTTTGAAAATGCCGTTAATGGGAATGTAACTTCAAAAAAAGGGGCTGCTGAGGTGCTGTTTATTACTAAAAATCCATCTGCATCCTTAAACAAAGAAGCGTACAAAATAACTATTACTTCAAAAAAAATTACCATCACAGGTTCGGAGGAAGGATTATTTTATGCCGTTCAGAGTCTGTTGCAATTGCTGCCGAATAAAGCATCCGATAAAAAAGAAATAAAACTGCCATGTGTAACCATCCAAGACGAACCAAGATATACCTACCGCGGATTGCATCTCGATGTGTGCCGTCACTTTTTTTCTGTGGCAGTTGTAAAAGATTTCATCAGCCAGATGTCTTATTATAAATTGAATAATTTTCACTGGCATTTAACCGATGATCAGGGCTGGCGAATTGAAATCAAAAAATATCCAAAATTAACCGAGGTGGGTTCTAAAAGAGCACAGACTCTGGTGGGAAATAAATTTGAAAGATCGCCAATGTTCTTTGACGGAAATCCGTATGGCGGTTTTTACACGCAGGAAGAAATCAAAGACGTCGTTAAATTTGCTCAGGAACATTATGTAAATATCATTCCGGAAATCGAAATGCCGGGTCATGCAACGGCAGCTGTTACGGCATATCCAAATTTATCCTGTTTTCCGGATCGCCTTTATAAAGTTATAGAATCATGGGGTGTTTTTGAAGATATTTTTTGTGCCGGAAAAGAAGAAACTTTTACTTTTTTAGAAGATGTTCTGACAGAAGTCATTGCTTTATTTCCCAGTAAATACATTCATATTGGCGGAGACGAATGTCCAAAAGCAAGATGGAAAGAATGTCCGAATTGCCAGAAAAAAATCAAAGAGTTGGGTTTGAAAAACGAACATGAATTACAAAGTTATCTGACAACAAGAATTGAGAAATTCCTGAATGCAAACGGAAGACAAATCTTAGGTTGGGATGAAATGCTCGAAGGCGGATTAGCTCCAAACGCAGCTGTAATGTCATGGCGAGGAGAATCTGGCGGAATCAGCGCGGCAAGACAGAAACATTTTGTAATCATGAATCCGGAGCAAATTTTATATTTAGATTACAATCAGGGGTATTCCCCTCAGGAACCTCTGACGGTTGGAAGATTAATTACAGTTGACAAAATATACAATTACAATCCAACTCCCGTTGATAGTTTAACGGTTGATGAACAAAAATATATCATGGGCGTTCAGTCGAATCTTTGGTCCGAATATTTGACGAGTCCAGCCAAATTAAATTATCAGCTTTACCCTAGAATGTTTGCTTTAGCAGAAATTGCCTGGACGCAGCCACAAAACAAAAATTACAACAATTTTATTTTGAACAGAATCCCACACCAGCTGGAAAAACTGGAATTAGAAAAAAGATTGTACAAAGTCCCAACGCCTTTTGGTTCCAATGAAACCGCTTTGATTGCCTCAAAATACATCTTAGATCTTCAGCCAACCATCAAAAACGGACAAATTTTTTATACAATAGACGGTTATAATCCAGATGTAACAGCAGAACTTTATGAAAAACCGGTAACTATAAATATTCCAAAAGGAGAATATCGAATTATAAAAACCGTTCAAATTAGCCCAGGCGAACGAAGAAGTTCGATCAATAAAATACTGATTAGAAATCCGGATTTAAAAGCAGCATTAGCAGTAAACCCAACCAAACAAGGTTTAAAATATGAGTATTTCACTGGAAAATTATTTCAGCAGGTACAGGATTTGGAACTGGCAAAATCTGTGAATTCAGGAATTTTTGAAGGAGCGGTCAGCAGCGAAAAATGGAAATCAAAAACAGAGCGTTATATCGGCTTAAAATTCGATGGATACCTCTATATTTCCGAAACGGGAAACTACACCATTTCGACGCTTTCAGATGACGGATCAAAGCTTTTTATCGATAATGAATTAATCGTCAATAATGACGGCATTCATTGGCTCAACGAAGCGTATGGTGTTGCAAAACTTGAAAAAGGTTTTCACAAAATCAACATTAACTATTTTGATCAGATTGGCGGTACTACTTTAAGCTGTTTCATTCAGCAGGAAGGAAAAGGAAAACAGGAAATAAAGGCTTCGCAATTGTATTACGAATAAACGCCCAGAATAAAAAGCATTTCTATGACATTAATCCTCGCGAGAATTTGCAGCGCTTGTATAGTATAGTTTTGTGGCAAATCTGATTTTTATTTTTTTTTGCCACAAAAAGTGTGGCATTTTTTTTTTAAATTTTCTTTTTGCCACGGAAAGTGTGGCAAATTTAATTTAATTTCAATTTTGCCACATTGCAGAATTAAAACCTTTTTATCAAAAGAAAATCTTAGGTCTTTACAATTTTATCTTTCTTAAGTTTAATTTCTGAGATTTCCTTGCTAAAGGCAGTATCTCGAAACGGTATAAACAAAAAAATGGGGTCCTAAAACCCCATTTTTATATTTAAACTATTTCTTAAAATTATCCTTTTAAGCTTGCTGACAAATACTCACGGTTCATACGTGCAATATTTTCAAGAGAAATCCCTTTAGGACATTCTACTTCACAGGCTCCGGTGTTGGTACAGTTACCAAAACCTTCAGCATCCATTTGGTGAACCATGTTTAAAACACGGTCAACTGCTTCTACTCTACCTTGTGGCAGCAAAGCATATTGAGATACTTTTGCAGCAACGAACAACATTGCTGATGAGTTTTTACAAGTTGCAACACAAGCTCCACAACCAATACA
>JBDTNT010000369.1:0-10803 GCA_039933615.1 Flavobacterium sp.
CAATAATCTTAGCCTCTTTCTTAGTACAATTAAAAAGAAGTAAACCAATCATAAAGGCAATAAAAGTTTTTTTCATAAACTAAGATTTAAAATTAAATATATAAAAAAAATCCCATTTGCCGTAGCGAATGGGATTTATATGTTTTAGAAGTTTAAAAAACTATCTAATTGTATTGTTTTGAATCAAATCGATATATAAGTTAATCTTATCTTTCAATTCTTTTCTAGGCGTGATAAAGTCAAGGAAACCATGCTCTAAAAGAAACTCAGCGGTTTGAAAACCTTCCGGTAAATCTTTTCCTGTAGTGTCACGAACAACACGAGGACCAGCAAAACCAATCAAAGCACCTGGCTCAGAGATATTGATATCTCCTAACATGGCGTATGATGCAGTTGTTCCTCCGGTAGTTGGATCTGTACATAATGATATGTAAGGTAAACCAGCTTCGGCAAGTTGCGCCAGTTTTACAGATGTTTTAGCTAATTGCATTAACGAATAAGCTGCTTCCATCATACGGGCACCACCTGATTTCGAAATCATTACAAACGGTAATTTGTTTTTAATCGCGTGATTTATTCCTCTTGCAATTTTTTCTCCAACAACAGCTCCCATAGATCCACCAATAAAGGCAAAATCCATACAACAAATAACAAGTTCTTTTCCTTTAGATTTTCCCACTCCGGTACGCACAGCGTCTTTAAGGTGAGTTTTCTCCATTACATCTTTCAATCTTTCTGCATATTTTTTTGTGTCCACAAAATGCAAAGGATCTTTTGATGTCATGTTTTTATCTAATTCAACAAATTCGTTATTGTCAAATAAAATTTCAAAATAGGTTGCGCTTCCAATTCTAACGTGAAAATCATCTTCCGGACTAACAAATAAGTTTCTGGCTAATTCGTCAGCGTCAATAATTTTTCCAGTAGGAGATTTGTACCACAATCCTTTCGGAACGTCCATCTTATCTTCTGTCGCGGTCGTAATTCCTTTTTCCTGTCTTTTAAACCAAGCCATATTAATTGTTTTTGTTGTTCCAGGTTTAAAGTTTAAAGTTGTGAAACTTGAAACCTGAAACTTTAAACTTTTATATTATAGTGTATTCACATTATTCAAGTCTGCAAAAGCTTGTTCAAGTCTTGTGTTGAATGTCACTTCGCTTTCACGTACCCATCTTCTTGGGTCATAATATTTTTTGTTGGGAACATCAGCACCTTCAGGGTTACCGATTTGTGATTTTAAATAGTCAATGTTTTTAACCATATAATCACGGATTCCTTCAGTATATGCAAATTGTAAATCTGTATCAATGTTCATTTTGATAACTCCGTAGCTAATTCCTTCTCTGATTTCTTCAAGTGTAGAACCTGAACCTCCGTGGAAAACGAAATCTACCGGGTTGTGACCAGTTTTGAATTTGTTTTGAACGAAATCCTGAGAGTTTTTTAAGATTTTTGGAGTCAATTTTACGTTTCCTGGTTTGTAAACACCGTGAACGTTTCCAAAAGCAGCAGCGATTGTAAATTTAGGGCTTATTTTAGATAATTCTTCGTAAGCATAAGCTACTTCTTCTGGCTGCGTATATAATTTTGAGCTGTCAACATCAGAATTGTCAACACCATCTTCTTCACCACCTGTAATACCAAGTTCGATTTCCAATGTCATTCCCATTTTGCTCATTCTGGCCAAATATTCTTTACAGATCTCAATGTTTTCTTCGATTGGCTCCTCAGACAAATCGATCATGTGAGAACTGAATAATGGTTTTCCTGTTTCTGCAAAATGTTTTTCAGAAGCATCTAATAAACCATCAATCCAAGGTAATAATTTTTTTGCACAGTGGTCAGTGTGTAAAATTACAGTAGCTCCGTAAGCTTCTGCTAAAGCATGAATATGTTTTGCTCCGGCGATTCCACCAGCGATAGCTGATTTTTCACCAGCGTTAGATAATCCTTTACCAGCATTAAATTGTGCTCCTCCGTTTGAAAATTGAATGATAACCGGCGCATTAAGTTTTGCTGCAGTCTCAAGAACTCCATTAATAGTACTTGACCCCGTAACATTTACTGCCGGAAGTGCAAATCCTTTTTCTTTCGCATAATTAAAAATTTCCTGAACCTGATCTCCTGTAGCTACTCCTGGTTTAATATTGTGTGCCATTGTAATTTTTTTTATAGTTGTTTTTAGTTTTTAGGTTGCAAAAATAAGAATTAATTAGCATTAGAACGGATAATTTATTCCAAAATTTAAAACCGAGTGACCAAAATTGTATTCTTTGAACCAGCGTTCTCCCTCCTCATGCGCCGGATTATAGGTCTTGAAGCCTAAATCTAAACGAATAACAAAAAAGCTTAAATCGTAGCGTAAACCAAATCCTGTTCCCAAAGCAATATCAGCTAAATCGTTTAAGTTGTTGAATTTTGCTTTCTCATCGATGACATTATCGAGCACATTCCAGATATTTCCGGCATCTGCAAAGATAGCGCCTTTCACATCTCCGAAAACTTTAAACCTGAATTCACCGCTAAGGGCAATTTTCATATTGGCCTCATTAAAGTCATTTGAAGCATTCGTACTTCCTGGACCCAAAGAATAAGGCTGCCACGCGCGATTATCATTTGAACCTCCGGAATAATAACTTCGGGAGAACGGAATGTAATTTGAATTTCCAAACGGAATAGCGATTCCAAAAAAGCTTCTTACTGCCAATACTTTCTCTTTTCCAAAATCCCAGTGCTTGATATAATCAAATTCGGTTTTTATGTATTCTGAATATTCCAGGTTGAATATTTCGTAATTACCGTTTGCATTTTTAGGTAAGTTCGCAATGCTTGAAACAGCAGATAATAAAGTCCCGGCAGATTCTATTTTTGTTTTAAACTGATAAAAAGTATTGTCCGCCAAATCTTTTTTGGTTGTTTTGGTGAAAGTATAACCTGTTGCAAGAATAAAATCATTTTCGGTCAGACGAACTCTTCTTTCTTCAATGCTTTCGACCTGTTTGTAATCAGAATTTGCAGGTGTTAGCGCTGTTTGTCCGGTTAAAACCTGATTGGTGAACCCTGCTGTTCCTTTTGTTATTATCAGATTGCCATTATCATCCAGATTGGTGGCATCTGTGTTATAGACATTCCCAATATTATTCAATTCATTATAAGAAGAAGTATAAACATTGAAGTAATTGTCAGGATTTAAGTTGCGTACAAACTGAACGTTTAGCAATTCAAGTTTTGCGGTATTGTTTCGTTTAGGAGACCAATTGTAAGCAAATCCCCCTGTGAAATTTTCTTTGTCGAGACCAATATTTCTTTGTTTGGAGAAACCACTTGAGATGCTTGTAGATGGAATCATCCTTTTCGGAATAATTTTCTCAGTTCCGAAAGGCAGTAATATCCTTGGGAAATTTAATTTCATATCAAGGCCATATTCCGAAACATTAAAGAAATTATTATTCGGATTGGCCATGTCTTTGGAAGAACCCACATTGACACGTGCTGAAATTTCTAAAGTTTCAGCTCTGTTAAAAACGTTCCGGATAGTTTCCGAAATACTGGCTCCAATTCCAAAATCCTGAATATTAGAATGTGTAAGGTCTAAAGTAGCACCGAAACTGTACTTTTTTCTTGGAGTTAAAAATACATTAGCAATCAGCGATTGTGCTGTTGAGTCCCGTTTGTCAACTTCATATTGTATAGATGGATAATTGAAAATCTTTAAATTATTTAAATAACGTGTAGAAAGCGTCGTTCTGGTGTCTGAGAAAGTACTTCCTTTCGAAATAAAAATGGCATCTGTAATAGCGCGTGGTTTGTATTTTAATTTTTTATAACTGTACAGATTAAAGTTGTTGTAAGTTGTACTGTCTTTGATTGGCATTTTTGCATTAGTCGGAGAATAATCCGTATAAATGTTTACATCGCTGATTTTGTACAATCTAAAAGGCTCCGTTCTGCTGGAGTCCTTTTCCTGAATGTTATTATTGTTGATGATTAAATTAACGTCAGCTTTGTTTTTCTTGCCGATGGTATCAATATCATAAGTAACATAAGTAGGCTGGAAAAAGTAAGCACCGTGATTTCTGAAATAAGTAGTGATACGGTTTTTCTCGTCTTCAAAATCGGAAGTTTTATATTGGCTTCCTGATTTTAACAGGGAAGGTTCCTTATTGGTTTTATATAAGGAATCTAAGGCCGGAGTCAGGATACTTGTTCTGATGGAATCCAAAAGAAATGCTGGCCCTGTGGTAATATTATAATTGATTTTTGCTTTTTTGCTTCCTACACTATCAATGTCATAATTTGTTTTTACATTAAAATAGCCACTGTTGAAATAGTAGAATTTCAAACGCAATAAAGATTTTTTTGTTTTTGTAGTATCAATAATAACAGGTGGTTCCCCTGTATTTTTCAAAAATTCATGTATTCCCTTATATAGAAAAGACTGTCCAAGGCGGTCAACCTGTTTGGCAGATAATATTTTTGCCTGGCGTTCGTATAAACCCGGGTTGTTTTTAAATTTTGCCTGATAAGTAGAATCCGGATTTAAATTGGCTAAGTTGTATAAATTCAGACGTAATTTGTATCCCAGCAAGGTACCATTTGGCTTTTGGTACATTTGGTTTGATGCGGTTTCATCATTTGTAGACTTTCCATTTACCAAAATATTGTTTTTAGTAAGAAGGCGTTTTCCGTCCGGAACTCTTTTAACAGCATTACAGGCGCAAATAAGTATTGCTATTAGAATAAATGCTAGTATTTTTGTGGAATTCTTTTTCAAGTGATAATAAATATTTAATTCAAAAGTACATTATTTTATGGTTAGTAAAAACCAAATAAAACTTATATCAAGTTTACATCAAAAAAAGCAACGCTTTGCCAATCAATTATTTTTTGCCGAAGGAGTAAAAGTTATTCAGGAACTCTTGGAATCCAACTTTGAATTAGAACATTTATACACCACACAAAATGATTTTGAATCGGTTCAACCTTCAAAACATACGCTTATTAATGAGCAGGAACTTAAAAAGATAAGTGCTTTGTCAACTCCAAATTCGTGTCTGGCGGTTTTCAAAATGCCTGTCGAAAATAAAATTAACGATACAGGTTTAATTCTGGCATTAGACGACATTAGAGACCCAGGAAATTTAGGGACTATTTTACGCCTATGCGACTGGTTTGGTATTAAGCAGATTATTTGCTCTAAAGAAACCGTCGATATCTACAATCCAAAAGTAGTTCAGGCTACGATGGGTTCCATCACCAGAGTAAATGTCAATTATGCCGATTTGAAAACCTTTATTTCACAAACAAAGTTGCCAGTTTTTGGAACATTTATGGACGGAGAAAACATTTATCAATCCAATCTGCCACAAAACGGAATCATTATTATGGGTAATGAAGCCAATGGTATTTCGGAAGAGATCGAAAAAACGGTTACAAGCCGACTCACAATTCCAAGGTTCGGAGAGCTGCAAAAAACCGAAAGTTTAAACGTAGCTACCGCAACAGCAATTATTCTTAGTGAGTTTAAACGGAACAGTTAAGCTTTTGTTTTAATGAAAAGTAAAATTTATTAAAATCGCTCTCGATTTCATAGAATCGATGTTATCCGTCCATGGGCTGGGACCTTTAGCCGGATTATCACGAATTAATTCGTCAGTAATCCCAAACATTCCTCTTATGGAAGGGGAGAAAATAAAATATTCTGAAAAAATATCGATTCCAAAACCAATTTCGTAAGCGGCAGTCCATGGTTTTACCCGGAACTTTTGCTCATTATTATCATCTGTAGATTTTGAGTTACTCGAAAGGTTTAATGTAGTCGACATTCCACCAACCAAATAGGGACGGATATTTCCGGTACGCAAAGCAGAAAATTTCAGTAATAAAGGAAAATGTATGTAAGTACTGTTGACTTCTCTAAAATAATCATTTTTTGAAGTGAAATTAGGATAATATAAATCACGTTTAGTATAATACAAACCCGGTTCAAAACGCAGGTTGATATATTCCTGTAATCTTACATCGGCTACAACACCAACATTAAAACCGGTTGTTTTTTTTACCTGAATATCTTCGTCTACTTTATTTTTGTAATCAATTTTAAAGTCAAAACTATTAAATCCCAGATAATATCCGAAATAAAGGCGTTGTTTTTGCCAGTTTTCGAGATTAATAATAGGGTCTTTGCTAAACATAGTTTTAGCAAATTGCGAATATCCTTTTGTCGTTAAGACTAACAAAATTAAGATTACTGTTTTTTTCATACTATTTTTTAGAAGCAGAATAAATGGTTGCAACTCCAAAAGTTTGAGGCATAGCCACAACCTCTATAAACCCAATTTTTCGTAAAATATTGTTCAGGGCTTCTCCATGAGGAAAAGCTGCAGCAGATTCAGATAAATATCCATAAGCTGAATTGTCTTTTGAGAATAGTTTTCCTATTAATGGAAGTATATTTTTGGTATAAAAATTATATCCTTGCTTATAAGGTGTTTTGACCGGTACTGAGGTTTCAAGAATAACAAATACCCCATTAGGTTTTAAAACCCGTAAGATTTCAGCAAATCCTTTTTCAAGAGTTTCAAAGTTTCGAACTCCGAAACTAACTGTTATGGCATCAAAATGATTGTCTTCAAAAGGGATGTTTTCAGAATCTCCTAAAACTAACTCAATAACATTTGATAATTTTTTTTCAGCTACTTTCTTTTTTCCCACTTCAAGCATTCCTGCTGAAATATCCAGACCGATGATTTTTTCTGCATTAGTCTGAGCCATTAAAATAGCCAAATCGCCGGTTCCTGTTGCAATATCAAGTATGATTTTTGGTTTTGTGTCAGAAACTATTTTCAATACCTTTTTTCGCCACTTAATATCAATTCCAAATGAAATTACGCGGTTTAAATTATCATAGTTCCCAGAGATAGTGTCAAACATTTGGGCAACTTGTTCTTTTTTGCCTAATGTAGAGTTTTTATACGGAGTTATTTTTTCAGACATTTTTTTTATTTACGCAAATATAATACAAATCTTCTTTAACTGTAATTCAGTTTTTTAATTTGTAAATCAAATGTTTTGGAAAAGATGTTTTTAACTAAAAATTATTTTTTTGGCAATCACCAAAATAGGGTATTTAAAAAAAATCACGGTAAGTGGGTATTGCTCATGTAAGAATTTATAGGCAAATTTGTATTGTAATAATGTTTAGATTTTTAACGATTTCTGGTGATTTAGTGACTTAAACCAAATGAATGCCTCGCACAGGCAGTAATTTGTTCTTGTGGTAGTCTTCAAATATTGTTGTGGTTAGCAATATATGATTTACAAGTGCAACTACGTTCTTAGGATTAAATTTGTTTTTGGAAATTTTAATTTTCTTGTCTTTATCACTTTCGTGGTATTAGGTGGTAAAGACACTTTTGAGATTTGTTCTCAAAAAATATTGTAATGTTATAATCATCCTTTTCATGTGATTTTTTTACCAAATTCTACTCTTGAAAAGTCCAAACCAGAATCATTTTGCTAAAGAGGCTGTCTCACAACTCGTGAAACAGCCTCTTTTTCTATTTTTTACTCGGATTCCTGTCGGAGTGCAGGTCTAAAATATGCAATTCCCAAGGACTTGTTTTAGTTTTGAGACTTCCTCTTTTTATTTTAAAGCCTAATGTAAGTTTCGTAAGTGTAATCGTACTGATGTTTTTCATCTTTACTATTCGTTTCAGCTTCTACCAGTTGCCATTCATTTTTACTGATTTTTGGAAAAAAGGTATCAGCTTCAAAAGTATGATGCACTTTGGTAATTTCAATAATATCAGTATAGGGCAAACCTAAATTGTAAATTTCTCCCCCGCCAATAATATAAGAATCTTCATTTTCAGGGCAGGCAGTTATTGCTTTTTCAATACTGTCAACAACAATACAGCCTTCCGGACTATAATCTTTTTGACGGGTTATAATTACATGAGTTCTGTTTGGTAATGGTTTTGGAAAACTTTCAAAAGTCTTTCTTCCCATTATAATGTAATGGTTAGTCGTAAGAGCTTTAAATCTTTTGAAATCATTTGGCAGGTGCCAGACTAATTCATTGTCTTTTCCAAGGGCATTGTTTTCGGCTACAGCCGCTATCATTATAATCATGGTATGCTGAACTAAATTTTGTTTTCTGTATCCTCGTTGATTTTCGATTCTAACTGGCTAATTCTTTTTTGCTGTAAAGCAACTAGTCTGTCAACCTGCTCCCTTTCCCAGTTTTTATTCATAAATCTATCCGTGATATACACTTTTATAAAATGTAGGATAAAAATAAAAAACCATATTGTTATACCCCAGATACACCAATTCTGATCAGTGGTGGTAGCACTGACACCAAATCCAAAAAATCTGTTCGCAATAAATAAAAATAAACTGGCTAAAAGAAAAAGAACGAAATGAAAATATAATATTTTCTTTTGTCTGAGTCTTCTTCTGGCATATTCGTATTGTTCGTGCACTTCTTTTTCCATAAGATCTAAAAAATAATGAGATTATAAAGTTAGAGTTTATTTTGAAATCACAATATTTTGAGGAAAGAATATTTGTTTTAAAATGAGCTAAGAATCTGAAATCCAAAATTTAAAGTATGATAAATTATGAATTGAGTTAAAAAAATATTTCATTTTTGATATTATCATAAATCGCTTGCTTACATGCTGAATCTTCTTACTATTTTATGTAATTTAGTTCTATGAATCTAAAAATTAAATAGTTATGGCTTTAAAGAAACAATTTGTAAAAACGAAACCAGTTTGTAAAGTTACCTTTTCAATAGATGCAAAAGACGCGAGTGCAGCAGCAGTAGTTGGGGATTTTAACAATTGGGATGCTAAGGAAGGAACTCTGAGTAAGTTGAAAAATGGAACTTTTAAAGCCACTTATGACTTGGTTAAAGATGCAATTTACGAGTTCAAATATGTAATAGACGGAACTTATGTTAATGATCCCGATGCAGATTCCTATAAATGGAATGATTTTGCCGGAAGTGAGAATAGTGTATTAGTAGTATAAAAAAATCCGCTGAAAAGCGGATTTTTTTATACAGCAACGCTGCCTTTTATACCGGCGTGTGGTTCGTAATCTAAAAGTGTAAAATCAGTATAGTCAAAATCAAAAATGTTTTTAATCTCAGGATTTAAGATCATTTTTGATAATGGTTTTGGTTGACGCGTTAATTGTAATTCCAATTGCTCAAAATGATTGTTGTAAATATGAGCATCTCCAAAAGTGTGGATAAAATCTCCCGGTTCTAAATCACAAACTTGTGCAATCATCATTGTCAGAAGTGCATAAGAAGCAATATTAAAAGGGACTCCTAAAAATATATCAGCACTCCGTTGGTATAACTGGCACGATAATTTTCCTTTTGTTTCTCCTTTTTCAACATCCGGACTGGTCACATAAAACTGAAAAAAGGCATGACAAGGAGGTAAAGCTGCTTTATTATTAGTAACATTCTCTTCAAATGATTTTTTTGTATCTGGCAAAACCGAAGGGTTCCATGCAGAAACAAGCATTCTTCGACTATTCGGGTTTGTTTTTAATTCGGTAATCAATTCAGAAATCTGATCGATTTCTTCACTGTTCCAATTACGCCACTGATGTCCGTAAACAGGGCCTAAATCGCCATTGGAATCTGCCCAGGCATCCCAAATCTTAACTCCGTTTTCCTGAAGATAAGCAATGTTGGTATCTCCTTTTAAAAACCAAAGCAATTCGTATATGATTGATTTTAAGTGTAATTTTTTGGTAGTAACCATTGGGAAACCTTCACTTAAATCAAAACGCATCTGGTATCCAAAAACACTTTTTGTTCCTGTTCCTGTCCGGTCTCCTTTTTGACAACCGTTTTCTAAAACATGCTGTACTAAATCTAAGTATTGTTTCATTTTTTTAGCTTTAGGCTGTTAGCTTTATGCAATAGGCTTCAAGCTTACAGCCTAAAGCGTATTGCCTGTAGCAATAGTATTATCTTTTTGAAATCTCGTCTCTGATTTTGGCGGCTTTTTCATAGTCTTCCTGAGAAACTGCCTGATCTAAAAGATCGTTTAGTTCTTGTAAGCTGTGTTTTGCATAGACATCACCAGACTGATTGCTTTCTTCCTCGTGTCCAAAAGTATCAGGATTTGACAATACATCATCTATTTCCTGAGTTCCCTGATCTGTATCGGCAGAATTTGATTTTAAATAAATTCCAGCTTTGTCTAAAATGTTTTTATAAGTAAAAATAGGGGCATTGAAACGTAATGCCAAAGCAATGGCATCAGATGTCCTTGCATCGATTATCTCTTCGATTTTATCTCTTTCACAGATTAAACTGGAATAAAAAACACCATCAACAAGTTTGTGGATGATGACTTGTTTGACCACAATATCAAATCTTTCTGCGAAATTTTTGAACAAATCGTGTGTTAACGGACGAGGAGGTTTTATCTCCTTCTCTAAGGCAATGGCAATCGATTGGGCTTCAAAAGCGCCAATAACTATTGGAAGTTTTCTTTCGCCATCAACTTCATTCAAAATAAGGGCATAAGCGCCATTTTGAGTTTGACTGTATGATATTCCTTTTATGGATAGTTTTACTAGACTCATATATGTGGGTAAAAAAGGGCAATTATTGCCTCATTTTAATACTTTTTTTGATTGAAAAATAAAGGTGCAATTTTAATCAAAAAATATGGAACAAAAAAGCTACCTAAAACAAAGATACGATTATCTTATTTTTAGGCAGCTATATTTTTATAGAGAATTTTGAGATCTAAGAATGTTGTGCTT
>JBDTNT010000370.1:0-16005 GCA_039933615.1 Flavobacterium sp.
ATCGGTGATTTGATTGAATCCAAATTTAAAAGAATTGCCGGTGTAAAAGACAGTGGTTCCATAATGCCAGGACACGGAGGCATCTTAGATCGATTAGATAGTGTTATATTTGTAGCACCAATTATATATTTATTTTACCAAATTTTATATTATGTTTCATAAAGAAGGAGCCCCGTCCATTTTATTAGGTACTGTTTTTACTGTTGCCGTGCTTTTAATCGCTGATCGATTTATTGATATCAGCTGGTTGAGAATGCTTGTTCAGATAGCAGGTGTTTTGATTTTGATTATTATTTTGCAATTTTTTAGAAACCCTAAAAGAATTGCCATCAGAGAAGACAATCATATTCTGGCTCCGGTAGATGGAAAAGTGGTGGTAATTGAAGAAGTTTACGAAGGCGAATTCTTTAAAGACAAACGTTTACAGGTTTCTATTTTTATGTCACCAATAAACGTGCACGTAACGCGTTATGCTATGGATGGTATCATAAAATTCAGTAAATATCACCCTGGTAAATTTTTAGTTGCCTGGCATCCAAAAGCAAGTGAAGAAAACGAAAGAACAACCGTTGTAATCGAAAACAAAACTTTCGGACAGATTCTGTACAGACAAATTGCCGGTGCATTAGCAAGAAGAATTGTAAATTATGCAGAAGAAGGAATGCAGGTTGTTCAGGGAACAGATGCAGGTTTCATTAAATTTGGTTCAAGAGTAGATTTATTTTTACCTTTAGGTACGCAAATCAATGTGGAATTAAACCAAAAAGCAATTGGAGGGAAAACCATCATTGCCACAAAAGCTTAAATGACAGTAAAAGATTTAGATACCCGTTTCTCAGAGGCTGTAGAAACCGCCTTAAAAATGACGCAAGCCTCGTTGCCACAAGATGTGCAACTAAGACTGTATGCCTATTACAAACAAGCTACTTTTGGAACTGCCGTGTACAATCAATCTGAAAATTTTGATTTACGCGATGCATTCAAAACAAATGCCTGGATGCAAATTAGCCATATATCAGTGGATGACGCTAAAGAACATTATATCGAAATCATAAACTCGCTAACAACAAAATAATTTATAGTATGAAGAAAAACATTGTTCGATTCAGTATTTTAACTTCATTATTCGCATTATTTTCTTGTAATGACAATAAGCTGACCGAAGTTGTAGAAGTTCCATTACCAACAAAAGAAGAGAAAATAACAATAGGAACTCCCGAAGAGGTAAAAGCAGATCCAGGCTCTTTTGCGCTTACAAAACTCGCTTTTTCTTATGACGGCCTAGCACCTGCCATACGATCTCTTACTTTAGAAACACATTATTCCAAACATTATTTATCGTATACCAATACCTTAAATAAAGAAATTGTTTCTACTGAATTTGAGAATATGTCTATTGAAGACATTCTTAAAAAATTAGATCTCAATAATGTCAAACTTCGTCAGAATGCGGGTGGATATTACAATCATACGCTTTATTTTAATATCCTGACTCCAAAAGAACAAACTCCGAAAGATACACTTTCGGGTGCTATCAATAAGGAATTCGGTTCTTTTAACAATCTTACAAATCAATTTAAAGGACAGGCTACAAAGCAATTTGGCTCTGGCTGGGTTTGGCTGGTTGTTGATAAACTAGGCAAACTGCAGGTAACTACGACAGACAATCAGGATAATCCTTTAATGAAAAACGCTTTGGTTCCCGGAACACCAATTATGGGAATTGACCTTTGGGAACACGCTTATTATCTGGACTACCAGAACAGAAAAGGTAGTTATATCGATGCTTTTTATGAACACATTAACTGGGAAAAAGTAAACGAAAATTATATAGAAGCCTTAAAGAAAGTTAAAAAAGTATAAATCATAAAAAAAGCTGATACAACACGTATCAGCTTTTTTCGTTTTATGCCGGGATTCAATTTTATTCCACCTCATAAATAAAAGACTCCGAAGGCAGGATTTTAATTCTTGCTGTTCCTTCTCCATTCTTTACTGTAAAATACGTTTTATTCTTTAAATACAACTGATCAAAAAGCACATAAGAACCCTCTTTTAACTTCCATTTTGCAATTACATCAGAAGGAATTTTCAATTCAAATTCACTTGTCTTCTCCGAAGAAAAATTGGCTATGATAATTAGTTTTTGTTTGTCTGACCAACGAACATAAGAATAAATTAAGTCATTATAACCCGCATCATTTTGACGGTTTACAGATTGAACTTCCTGAAAATTGCCCATCAAAGCAGAACTTTTAATCGAAAAATTCAATAATCGTTTGTAGAAATCACGAAGGTTTTTTTCAGATTCAGAAAGTTGACCTCCATCGAATTTCCCGTCGTTCATCCAACGCTGGTGATTTGGAACTCCGATATAATCAAAAATTGAAGTCCTGGAATGTGTTCCAAAACCTGCATTTTCATTTCCGGCCTCTCCTACTTCCTGTCCAAAATAAACCATTGTTGGGGATGTACTGATTGTTGCAGAAACTACCATTAAAGGTTTTCCTCTTTCCGGAGTTCCAGCAAATTCAGGACTTGCCAGACGCTGTTCATCATGATTGTCTAAAAAGTGTAACATGTGGTGTTCGATATCCGACATTCTGGTTTGAATTTCAGACAGACCATCGGTTGAAGATTTTCCACGAATGATATCTTTTAGCTTATCATATGTTTCTACTTTATCATACAAATAATCCATTTTTCCTAAACGGATATAATTGCGGTATTCATTTGGATTGTAGACTTCTGCCAATAAAAAAGCATTTGGATTTTTCATTTTGACAGCAGAATTCATGTAACTCCAAAATTCATACGGAACCATTTCGGCCATGTCATAACGAAAACCATCCACCCCTTTTGCTGTCCAGTATAAAGCGATTGATTTGAATTTCTTCCAGGAATCCGGCACGTCTTTATCCTGCCAAAAAGCAAAATGTTCCTGATATGATTTTTGATCAAAACCATCCGGAAGCTCCGGAAAATCTTTCGAGCCATCCGGGCGGATTCCATAATTTACTTTTACAGTTTCGTACCAGTCGTTTTGATCCGGTTTTACTTTACGAGATCCATTTCCTGTCCATTTTGCCGGATTTTCATCGAAAACACCATCAACAAGAGCATTTTTTTCTCCGTTTAACGGAATATCACCATCAGGAATCTGAAAGTGCTCATTCGGAATATAATAGAAATTGTTGTTTCTGGCATATTGAACATTCACGTCATCATCAACACCAAAATCCCGAACACCATCCGGATTGCTTTTCCCTTCGTATTTACGGGCAATATGATTGGGTACGATATCAATAATTAATTTCAAATCTGCTTTGTGCGTGCGGGAAATCAAAGCTTCAAATTCCTGCAGGCGATTTGCAGGGTTTTCTGCAAGATCCGGGTTTACATTGTAATAATCTTTTACAGCATAGGGAGAACCTGCTCTGCCTTTTACCACCTCAGGGTCATCATCTGAAATTCCGTATGCTTTATAATGCCGAACCAAAGCATGATGCGGAACTCCGGTATACCAAATATAAGTAACCCCTAAATCTTTAATTTCATGTAATGCTTTATCTGTAAAATCATTAAATTTCCCAACCCCGTTTTCTTCAATTGTTCCCCAGGGTTTGTTGGTTGTATTTTTATTTCCGAATAAACGTGTAAAAACCTGATACACGACAATTTTCTTATCTGTAAGAACTTCTTCCTGAGCTGTATTCATTTTTAAATCTTTTGTTTTACATGCCGTAAACAGCATCGTTACAGCCATTCCTGCAACAAAAATCCTTTTATTTATCATATTCAATTTATAAACTGATCCTTATCTGAATTTAAAGATTAAGATCAATAATTAAAAACCATTTCCTAAATTTAGACTAATTTTTAAAATTCAAAAGAAACTGAAATCGATTTATGTAATTTTCAATGCAAAAAACCAAACTACAACGAAAGAGTAGTCTTTTTTGTTTATAACTTAAACATTCCGGATACTTATGCTTTTGAATTATAAATTAATGCTAATATCAACAAAGGTTATAACCTTTTTCATAAATTTGACAAAAAATTAATCCATTGAAGAAATTACTCTTTTTCATATCTTATTGTTTGCTTCTTTTAAGTGTTCAAAACATTTTTTCGCAAGCACCCAAAAAAATCATTATCGAGAATGCTGATTTTTCTGATGTTGATCAGGTTGCAATGCCTGACGCGCTTTTGCTGACCGGAAATGTAAAAGTGAATCATGATGGTGTTGTACTTACCTGCAACAAAGCTTATTTCTTTCAAAAAGAAAACTATCTAAAAGCTTTTGGAAATGTACAATTAGTACAGGGAGACACCTTATACCTTAACAGTAAATATGCGGAATACAACGGAAACATGAAAAAAGCATTTGCTACCGGAGATGCCGTTATGACTTCACCGGATGCCACTTTACAAACCGACACGATCAATTTTGACAGAAATGTTCAGGAAGTTTTTTATAATTCAAAAGGAACTATCGTCAATAAAGACAATACTTTAGTCAGTAAATCAGGAAGATATTATGTGGCGCAGAAAAAATTTCAGTTTTTAACTGCTGTAGTGCTTACAAATCCAAAATACGTTATCAAATCCAACCATCTGGATTATTACAGTAATTCCGGACACAGTTATTTATTTGGTCCCTCAACGATTACCAGTAAAGCTAATTATATTTACACCGAAAAAGGATTCTACGACACCAAGAAAAATCTCGCCCATTTACTCCGAAAATCGTATATAAAATACGATGACCGAAGGATTGAGGGAGATAGTTTATTCTATAATCGAAATATCGAATTTGCATCGGCAACCCGAAATGTAAAAATTACCGATTCTATAAACCGTGGAATCGTAAAAGGCCATTATGCGGAAGTTTACAAACTAAAAGATTCGATGTTTGTGACCAAAAGAGCCGTTGCCGTTAACTTTGTGGACAATGATTCTGTTTACATTCATGGAAAAAAACTGATGGTTACCGGAAAAGAAGGTGAACGAATTCTTAGAGGTTATAATAATGTTCGTTTTTATAAAACGGATATGAGCGGAAAGTGTGATTCAATTCATTCCAACTCCAAAACTGCTTTAACAAAACTAATCGGAAATCCAATCCTTTGGAATGGGGAAAGTCAGATTACAGGAGATGTGATGCATCTGATTGGCGATAACACCACGCGAAAAATAGATTCATTAAAAGTACTCAACAATACATTTCTCGTCTCGCGGGATACGCTCGGAACCGGGTTTAATCAGGTAAAAGGCCTCAATCTGTTTGGAAAATTCAAAGAAGGAAAATTACATGACGTAGATGTCGTAAAAAACACGGAAGTTATTTATTATATGCGGAATGACGCCAATGAACTCATTGGTATCAATAAAAATGTAAGCAGTAAGATCAATATGATTTTAGAAAATAATGCAATCGAAACTATTACTTTTTTCAATAAAGTAGATGGCGATATCTATCCCGAAGCCGATTTACCAGAGAATGCCCGTAAATTAAGAGGTTTGGTCTGGCGTGGCGATGAACGAATAAAATCTAAGGATGATATTTTTACCGCTGAAGAAAATGAACTCAATGATAAATTAGTCAAAGAAGGAAAAGACGAAGCAGCCAAAGAAAATGTTCCGATGGAAATAAGGAAAGAAACATTAGATTACGATAAAAAGAAACCGGCAGCGGCAATGAAACCGAAAGATAAAGCGAAAACTAAAACTAAGTAGTCTATAGTCACAGTTTTCAGAAAAACTGAAGCAAAAAACTCAGAAGCTAAGAACCTTAGCCACTTAGAACCTTAAAAAATGAATTCAGATTTTATAAAATACCAGGCACAAACATCTCCCTATCCTTTAGGAATGGAAGTTTCACATGCAATTGGTTCTTACATATACGATACCAACAATAAGAAATATTTAGATTTTGTTGCGGGAGTTTCTGCCTGCACACTGGGGCATCAGCACCCAAGAGTCAATCAGGCGATAAAAGACCAATTAGACAAATATTCACACGTGATGGTTTATGGGGAATATTCCCAAAGTCCGGCCGTAGAATATTGTAAACTGCTGGCTTCCCTCCTTCCGGAATCCTTAAATAAAACTTATTTGGTCAATTCAGGCACAGAAGCAATTGAAGGAGCGCTTAAATTAGCCAGACGAACAACAGGACGCAGTCAGCTTATTTCGTGTCATAATGCTTATCATGGCAATACGATGGGATCAATGAGTGTGATGGGTTTTGAAGAGCGCAAACAGGCTTTTCGACCGTTACTTCCGGATGTTGATTTTATTACTTTCAATAACGAAGAGGATTTACAAAAAATAACGACCCGAACGGCTGCTATTCTTTTAGAAACCATTCAGGGCGGCGCAGGTTTCATTCAGCCGGAAAACAACTTTTTACAAAAAGTACGAAAACGCTGTGATGAAGTTGGAGCTATGCTGATTCTGGATGAAATTCAGCCTGGTTTTGGGAGAACTGGAAAACTTTTCGGGTTTCAAAACTATGATGTTGTTCCGGATATTGTTGTCATGGGAAAAGGTATGGGAGGCGGAATGCCTGTGGGTGCCTTTACCGCTTCGGCTGAAAAAATGGATCTTTTAACAGAAAATCCAAAACTGGGACACATCACCACTTTTGGAGGTCATCCTGTCATTGCGTCAGCTTGTCTGGCTACTTTGCAGGAATTAACTGAAACAAACCTGATGCAGGAAGCTTTAGAGAAAGAAAAACTCTTCAGATCGCTTTTGGTACATCCTTTGATAAAGGAAGTTAGAGGAAAAGGACTAATGCTTGCCGCAATGACCGAAACTGCCGAAATAACAAATCAGGTTATTTTAAAATGTCAGGATAAAGGGTTGATTTTATTCTGGTTACTGTTTGAAGGATGCGCCATACGAATAACTCCGCCATTAACCATTTCTGAAGAAGAAATAACAGAAGGCTGTGCCATAATCTTAAACGTTATGGATGAAATAATGAAAAAAGAACAAAAAGTTTAATCAGGAGCTAATCCGGCTGTCCGCTATATCTTTTGCTTTTTAAAGAAAAAAACAAAAGGATACCGCTTCCATCCGGGCTAAAATCTACGGTTAAAATAATTTCAGAATAATAACACAATTGTCTTTTACAGATTAAAAGAGTATCATTTAAAACAGAACAGAAATTCTGTCCATATTGTTAATTAAATTGTTCAAAACAATTAATTCTCACTCCTCACAACAAAATATGGTTGCCTAATTTTATAACAGGCTAATTTCAAATAAACAAAGTATGCAATTAAGCAACGAAGAAGAAGATTATAACCTATCCCTATCCAAATTTGAGTCGATGTTAAAAACTAACAAAGTGCTCTTTTTTGATTCTGAAGAATTCGAAGAAATTATTCTTCATTATTTAGACATAGGCAAGGCTAATTTAGCAAAAAAGGCCTTAAAACTTGCATTGGACCAACATCCAAAATCTACAGGCTTAAAACTAGTACAAGTAGAAATGCTGGTTTACGACGACAAACTTGACATCGCTGAAAAGCTTTTGAACGAGTTGTATGCAATCGAACCTAACAACGAGGAAATCTACATCCAGAAAGCCAATATCTGTTCTAAGAGGGACCAACACGAAAAAGCGGTAGAATTGCTTAAAATTGCCCTGCAATATACAGACGATTATGCCGACGTGTACAACCTGATCGGAATGGAGTATCTTTTTATGGACAACCTTGAGATGGCAAAAGAAAGTTTCATCAAATGTCTGGAAGAAGATTTAGAAGATCAGTCTGCCTTATATAATGTGGTATACTGTTTTGAATTTTTAGATCAAAATCAGGAAGCTATTTTATACCTTAACGATTACATCAATAAAAACCCATACAGCGAGATTGCCTGGCACCAGCTTGGCCGTTTGCACTATGGCGTAAAAGAATATGAAAATGCGATTCGCGCTTTTGACTACGCAACCCTGATTGACGATGAGTTTTTGGGTGCTTTCATGGAAAAAGCAAAAGCCTACGAACGTTTGAAAAAATACACTGAAGCGATCGAAAGTTACAACCGTACCATCGAATTGGATGATGCGACTTCGTATGCTTTATTACGTATTGGAAAATGCTATGAAAAATTAGGTAATTCTGCCAAAGCATTGCAATATTACAATCAGACCGTACACGAAGATCCGCTTTTGGATAAAGGCTGGATTGCGATAACTGATTTTCACGTTCGCCAGAAAAATTTCCAGAAAGCGTTGTTTTTTGTCAACAAAGCATTGGCAATCGACAATCAGAATCGTTTGTACTGGAAACGTTATGCAACGATAAACAAACAAATGAATTTCTTTGAGGAAGCCGAATTCGGATACAGAAAAGCAGTTGAATTTGGTGATTATGCATTAGACACCTGGTTATTCTGGGTTGACATCCTGCAGTTTTTAGGCGAATTTGACAGTGCGATTCAGACTTTATTGCAGGCATCTGAATATTTCCCTGAAGAAAACGAGATCGAATATCGTCTGGCCGGATTGTATTTTATGATTCAGGACAACACCAAAGCAAAATTTCACTTAAGCAACGGATTACGTTTAAATTTTGACAATTACATTCTAATCGAGGATTTGTTCCCGGTTGTATGGTCAAAAAAAATGGTAAAAAATTATATTGAAAAACATAGAAAAGAATAATGATTGACATTTTAAAAAGACGTTTTGGCTTACTGGGCCGTAATATAAGTTACTCTTTTTCGAAAGGATATTTCACTGAAAAATTTAATGATGAAGTTTTTGCAGGCAACACCTACGAAAATTTCGATATTTCTGAAATTGATCATTTCTCCGGATTAGTTAAAAACAATCCGGATTTAAAAGGGCTAAATGTTACGATTCCCTACAAAGAGCAGGTCATTCCCTTTTTAGACAAACTTTCAAAAAAAGCAGCTTTAATAGGTGCTGTCAATACGATTAAATTTACCAAAAACGGAAAACTAAAAGGGTACAATACGGATTATTATGGTTTCAAAAAATCATTAAAACCATTATTGAAACCACATCATAAAAAAGCACTCATTTTAGGTACCGGCGGTGCCTCAAAAGGGGTTGCGTTTGCTCTTGATGAACTGGATATTCTTTATACATTCGTTTCAAGAGAAGCCAAAGAAAACATTATCGATTACGATTTAATCAATGCCACGACTTTTGATAATTTTCAAATTATAATCAATTGCACTCCCGTAGGAACAACTCCAGATATTGAGGCTTGTCCAAATCTTCCGTATGAGTTTTTCACCGATAAGCACATTGCTTATGATTTAATTTATAATCCGGAGGAAACTCAATTTCTAAAAAATGCAAAAGAGCGCGGAGCTGTTATAAAAAACGGGTACGATATGCTTATTTTCCAAGCTGAAAAAGCATGGAAAATCTGGAATAAATAAAAGACTTAAAATTAAGAACTAAATTTATTTTCCGAAATTTCTATTATAAAAGAACCAAACAATAATTGCTGTTTGGTTCTTTTTTTTTTTAGGCTTTATACTTTCAAATACTAAAACAAAAACAGAGAGTTACTTTAAAATATGCATTTAACAGCATTTTTCTAAAAATGTTATTAAATCAAATTTTATATTTATTTTAAAAACAATAGTAAAAAAAATATTTTAAGAAGCCTAAATCAAAGCAATAAATAAGAATTTCATTGCAAAATAGCGTATAAACAAACTATTTATTTTGTATTTAGGAACACCTTTACTATCTTTCGCTCTGTTTAAAAACAATAAACCTTATACATTTAAAATGTTAGAAGAAAAGAATGATAACCTGCAGGAAGCAGACGGAAAATCAGGAATCGAATTAAATGATTCTGTACAAGATAATACTACTGAAACTTCAGATTCTGAAATAACAGCTGAAAATCCAGTTTCAAATACTGAAATTGAATCAGAGAATACTGTTGAAGCTACAGAAACTGATCATCAGGAAGCATTAGATGCCATAACAAATTCAAATGCCGAAGAAAGTGAAGATGAGACACTGAAAGAGCGTCATGATATCCCTATGCAGGATTACGATACTTTTTCGATGGATGCACTTGTTGATGAATTGAAAAATCTTGTACATACAGATAAAGTAATGTCTGTAAAAGATCATATCGAAGAAATTAAAAAATCATTTTTATTACAATACAGTCATCTTATCGAAGAGAAAAAAGAAGAATTTAATGCTTCTAAACAAGATCCAAATGAAGAATTTGAATATCATTCTCCTTTAAAATCGAAATTTGACGAATATTATAATGTTTTCAGAGAAAAAAGAAACGTTCACTTTAAACATTTACAAACCAATTTAAAAACAAATTTAGACAATCGGCTTGCTATTGTTGAAGAGCTAAAAGAACTTATAAACCCGCAGGAAAACATCAAAGACACCCTTAAGCATTTTAATGATTTAAGAGAAAGATGGAAAAATGCAGGATCAATTCCAAAAGACAAATACAATCACGTTTGGAATAACTATCACTTTCATGTAGAAAATTTCTATGATTATTTACATTTGGACCGTGAAGCCAGAGATTTGGATTTTAAATATAATTTAGAGCAAAAGCAAAAAATTATAACACGTGTCGAAGAATTGGTAAATGAAACTGATATCAGTAAATCATTTAGAGAATTACAGGATTTACACAGAATATGGAAAGAAGATATTGGACCTGTTTCTAAAGAACACCGTGATACAATCTGGAATAAATTTAGTGAACTGACTAAAAAAATCCATGATAAAAGAGAGATTTTATTTGAAAGCCAAAGAGCAAATGAGCAGCAAAATCTTGAAGTCAAAAAAGAAATTATTGCCAAAATAGAAGTTTTAGGTACCGAAAAAGTAAACTCGCATTCCCAATGGCTGGTACAAATCCAGAAAGTCGAAGCCTTAAGGAATGAGTTTTTTGCAGCAGGAAAAGTTCCATCGGAAGTAAACGAGGAAACCTGGGCTACTTTTAAAACTGCCGTCAGGAATTTTAATTCTTTCAAAAATTCATTTTACAAAGACATTAAGAAAGACCAAAACGATAATTTAAATAAAAAAATGGCGCTTGTTGCCAAAGCCAAAGAATTACAGGAAAGTACAGATTTTACTGCCACTACTCCGGTAATGAAACAGATTCAGGAAGAATGGAAGCAAATTGGACATGTTCCTAAAAAATATTCTGATAAAATCTGGAAAGAATTTAAAGATGCCTGTAATCATTATTTTGATAAATTAAAAGAGCATAAATCGGAAGAAAATGGTGATGAAGTAGCTGCTTTTGACAATAAAAAAGCGTACTTAGATGTCATTCGGGTTTTCCAGCTTACAGGAGATCACAAGACAGATTTAGACGCTATAAAATTACACATTGAAACCTGGAAAGGATTTGGAAAAGTACCATTTTCAAGACGTCACATTGAAGGAAAATTCAATAAAATATTAGATGCTCTTTTTGAAAAATTAAGTTTAAGTAAAAAAGAAACGGAAATGATGCGTTTTTCCAACCGAATTGATTCATTATCTGAAAGTAATGATACAAGAAAGCTGGACAATGAAAAAATCTTCTTAATGCGTAAAATTGAAGAAGTTCAGAATGAGATTTTCCAATTGGAAAATAACATTCAGTTTTTTACGAATACTAAAAATGCTAAAAAAGAGAATTCAATCGTTCTTGAAGTTCGTAAAAACATTGCTATTCACAAAGAAACCCTTGATGTCTGGAAGGATAAACTAAAACAATTGCGAAACTTAAATCAGGAGTAAGATTTTATGTTTTTAATTTAAATACAGAAGGTGTGATGAAAATATTCATTACACCTTTTTTTTATGCTTTACTTTCAAGTAACAAATTCATAAAACTAAACTGCAAAATATTGATTATATTTGATAATACAGTAAAAACTGTAAATCAATAGATTAAATAATAACTTCTAATAAATTACCGATATGAAATTTACAAGAAAAGCAAATGCCAGCTGGAAAGGAACGGGCATGGAAGGAACAGGAACTATTAGTACGCAAAGTACAACCTTAGATAATGCTCAATTATCATTTAAAACAAGATTTGCAGACGGAGTTGGGACGAATCCTGAAGAACTTATTGCAGCAGCTCATTCCGGCTGTTTTACGATGCAGTTAAGTTTCTTATTGAATGAAGGTGGTTTTACAGCAGATGATTTAGCTACGGAAGCTACAGTAACTTTTGAAGATGGAACAATCACTTTGATTCATTTGGATTTAAAAGGAAAAGTTCCTTCAATTTCAGCAGAGGAGTTTGAAAAAACAGCAGCGAAAGCAAAAGAAATCTGCCCGATCTCTAAACTTTTAAATACAACAATTACATTATCTGCTACTTTAGTCAGTTAAAGTAATTGTTAAGCATAAAAAAACCAAGGTTTAATAACCTTGGCTTTTTTTTATATCAACTTTTACTATTACATTGTCGCTTTCAGAGCTTTTGCTTCAGCAGTCATTTCTAATGCTTTATAAACACCTAATAATGTTTTAGAAACATCTTCATTTTTAGGATCTAATTCATTTGCTTTTTTAAGGTATGGAATCACTCCTTTAAAAACAGATTCTCTTTGTGCTTTTAATACATCATAACGCTTCATATCTTTTGCAGAAGTACCCAATTTATTCATTTCATCGATAATTGGTTTTTCAGCCTCTAACTTTAATGCTGCAAGATTCAGGTAAGCATTTGTATAACCCGGATTAATTTCTATTGCTTTTAAATAATATTTTTCAGCATCAGCAGGGTTTTTTGCGTTTCCACTAATTACTCCTAAGTTAAATACAAGGTCAGCGTTATTTGGGTCTTTTTGTAAAGCCTCATTAACCAATTTCTTGTAAGTATCAAAATCTTTTGTTTCAAGATATAAATTTGCTTCTGTTAACAATAAAGAAGAATCGTCCGGATTGGTAACTCTTGCATCTGCAATTGCTTTTTTAGCATCTTCGATACGACCTTTCTGAACTAATATTAATGCAAGATTTTTGTAGATCTCACCTCTTTTAGAAGGGATTGTTTCTGTTTTAGGCTTTTCGTGAGTTCCTAATTTTACAGCTAAATCTCTTTCGTTAGCAGTATTAAAACCATCTTCATTTCCAGAAGCTTTATTCAAAGCAGTGTAACTAGTACCTTTTCCGGAAAAATTTAGTTTTTTCAATTCTTCATACATTGGTAAAGCCGAATCGTAATCCTGAGCATTTACTGCTGTTGAAGCTGCATAATACAAATTGATTGTATCTTTTTTGTCTAATGAATAAGCATCATACAATTTTTTTGCACCTTCAGCATTTTTATTTGCCTGAGTATCTGCTATAGCTGAATTAATTAAATTTCCTTTAATCTGAGTAATTGAGGTAGCTGCCTGAGTGGAATATTTTAGTTTTGCAGACTCTTTTTCAATCTCAATTAATTTTTTATAACTCTCAGCTGCAAGAGATAAGTTTTTACTTTCTTCAACTTTTTTATTAGCCAAATCCAGATAAGCGTTACCTTTTACAAAATAATATTGTGCCTGTTCAACATCTTTGGCATTTACCACCAAATTTTCAGCATCTTTTAATATTGAAATTGCTCCTTGAGCATCTCCGCCTTTTAATGCTTTTTCAGCACTTTTAATCTGATCTTTTTGAGCAAAAGTAGCTACTGAAATCAATAATGCTGACGCAAGTATTACATATTTACTTTTCATAGTATTCAATTTGTATATTTAATTTTCTTTTTGTGGTTATTCTTTATTCTTCAGATTCTTCTTCGTCAGAATCGTCTTCGTCTTCTTCTGTTTCTTCTTCAGAATCATCATCGTCATCTTCAACTACTGTATCATCTTCTAGAACTTCTAAATCCGGTTTAACTCTTTCAATAACTGATTCTATAACATTACCGTCTTCATCAACAATAACTTCTGCTACATCATCTTTCATGACTTTTGTAACTGCAGCGATAGAATCTTTTCCTTTCAGGTTAATTAATCTGACACCCTGAGTAGCACGGCCCATTACACGTAGGTCTTCAATTGCCATTCTGATTGTTAATCCTGATTTATTGATAATCATTAAATCATCAGCATCTGTTACGGCATTAATCGAGATTAGTTTTCCTGTTTTTTCAGTGATATTAAGGGTTTTAACTCCTTTTCCTCCACGATTCGTAATTCTGTAAACATCCTCTCCATCGTCGTCTACTAATTTGGTACGTTTACCGTATCCATTTTCCGTTACAACTAAAATTTGAGAATCGTTAACATTATCCTTATCAACAGTAACCATACCAATTACTTCATCTGTATCGTCTTTTAAAGTAATTCCACGAACTCCGGAAGCTGTTCTTCCCATCGGACGTGTTTTAGTTTCCTCAAAACGAACTAATTTTCCAGATTTAACAGCCAAAATAATCTGACTTTCTCCGTTTGTTAATTTTGCTTCCAGTAATTCATCACCTTCTTTAATCGTAATAGCGGCAACACCATTTACCCTTGGTTTAGAATATTTCTCTAAAGATGTTTTCTTAACCTGGCCTTTTTTAGTTACCATTACAAGGTTATGACTGTTGATGTAATCCTTGTCTTTTAAATCCTGTGTACATATAAAAGCTTTCACTTTATCATCACTTTCAATATTTACCAGATTCTGGATTGCTCTTCCTTTTGCAGTTTTACTTCCTTCCGGAATTTCGTATACACGCATCCAGAAACATTTTCCTTTTTGTGTAAAGAACATCATATATTGGTGATTGGTAGCAACGAACATATGTTCAAGGAAATCCTGATCTCTTGTTCCTGCACTTTTTTGTCCAACCCCGCCTCTATTCTGTGTTTTGTATTCGGTAAGGTTTGTACGTTTGATGTAACCTGCATGAGAAATTGTAATAACCACATTTTCATCTGCAATCAAATCCTCGATACTTACATCACCACCCGAATATTCGATTTGAGAACGACGGTCATCTCCATATTTCTCCCGAATTTCTTCAAGTTCTTCTTTGATTAAATTAGTTCTTAAATCTACATCCGCCAATAAAGCTTTCAAGTGTTCGATTAATTTCATCAATTCTTCGTACTCAGCTCTTAACTTATCCTGTTCCAGACCAGTTAACTGACGTAAACGCATCTCAACAATTGCACGTGCCTGAATATCTGACAATTTAAATCTTTCGATTAATTTCTCACGCGCCTCTTCCGTATTTTTAGAACCTCTTATTAAAGCAATTACTTCATCAATATTATCTGAAGCAATGATTAATCCTTCTAAGATATGTGCTCTTTCTTCTGCTTTGCGTAATTCAAATCGAGTTCTTCGAACCACTACATCATGACGGTGCTCAATAAAATAGTGAATCATATCTTTCAGATTCAGCATTTGTGGGCGGCCTTTTACTAATGCAATGTTATTTACACTAAAAGAAGATTGTAATGAGGTGTATTTATATAAGGTATTCAAAACTACGTTTGGTGTAGCATCACGTTTCAGGATATAAACGATACGCATACCATTTCTATCCGATTCGTCACGAATATTCGCAATACCATCAATCTTTTTATCATTAACCAGATCAGCCGTACGTTTGATCATCTCGGCTTTGTTAACCTGATACGGAATCTCGGTAACAATAATACATTCTCTTCCGTCAACTTCTTCAAAACCGACTTTAGCACGCATTACAATACGTCCTCTTCCGGTTTTAAAAGCTTCACGAACTCCTTCATAACCATATATTATACCTCCCGTTGGAAAATCAGGAGCTTTAATATGCGTCATTAATTCGTCAATTTCAATATCGTTATTATCAAGATACGCTAAAGTACCATTGATAACTTCAGTTAAATTGTGTGGAGGCATATTAGTCGCCATACCAACTGCAATACCTGTAGCTCCGTTAATCAATAACGTAGGAACTCTGGTCGGCATTACTTTAGGCTCGTATAATGTATCATCAAAGTTCAATTGAAAATCAACTGTTTCTTTTTCGATATCTG
>JBDTNT010000371.1:0-3731 GCA_039933615.1 Flavobacterium sp.
TGTCATTCCGAGGAACGAGGAATCGCATCCAATATTCGCCAACAGTGCGCTTTCTGCGTATGCGAACTCTTGATTTTTGCAAGAGACTTCTCATTTCGATTGTGTGAAAACGAAAATAAAAATTCACTTTCACACACTTTCTGTGTGAAAACTAAAAATAAAATCAACTTTCACACACTTTTGGTGTGAAAACCAAAATAAAAATTTACTTTCACACAACTTTAAAACACAAAAAGAAGCTGTCTCACAACTCGTGAAATAGCCTCTTTTTGTGTTTTTATCGGACTCCTATCGAAGCGCAAATATCAAATATGCAATTCTCAGGGACTTGTTTTAGTTTTGAAACTTACTCTTTGTTTTTATCGGATACTTTATCTCAGAAATGATATTACTTCCCCCACGTCAGGTAGCAGCTTCCAAAAGTAAAGCCGGCTCCGAATGCGGTAAGTAATAAACGGTCTCCCGTTTTAAAGTCCTTTTGAAAGTCCCAAAGACATAAAGGTATTGTTGCGGCAGTTGTATTGCCATAACGCTCTATGTTTACCTTTACTTTTTCCATCGGTACGTTTAGATTATTGGCTACTGCATTTATGATTCGAATATTCGCCTGATGCGGAATAACCCAGTCAATATCATTGACTGATAAATCATTGCGGTTCAGAATTTCATTGCAGGTACTCGTCATACTTTCTATAGCGTGCTTGAAAACCGTTTTTCCGTCTTGTTTTACAAACTGCTCGCGATTCTCTATTGTACCTTTATGAAAAGGTTTAAGAGAACCTCCTCCCGAAACGGAAAGGAACTCGCTGCCCATACCATTTGTTTTTAATACAAAATCTTTTAGTCCGTGGTTTTCCGAAGGCTCCAGCAATATGGCACCGGCTCCGTCACCAAACAAAATACAGGTATTACGGTCCGTATAATCTATAATTCTGCTCATGGTATCTACACCAACCACGATTATTTTTTTATGTCTTCCGGATTCTATTAAGGATGCAGCCGTTGACAGAGAATATAAAAAACCACTACAGGCGCCATTAAGATCAAAACCCCAGGCATTTGTAAGTCCTGCCTTATGACATACTACGGGAGCAGTTGGAGCAAGTAATTTATCAGGTGTTGCTGTTGCCACTATCAAACAATCGATTTCTGAGGGATCTGTTCCGGAATTTTTCAGAAGGTCATTTATCGCTTCTATAGCCATATCTGAAGTTGCTTTTTCAGGATCTGTCAGTATACGTCTTTCTTTTATTCCGGTTCTTGATATGATCCATTCATTAGAAGTATCGACCATTTTTTCAATTTGGTAATTATCAAGTACAGTGCTTGGAACATAGCCACCTACAGCAGTAATTGCTGCTAAATTATTTCTTGTCATTGCTAACGATTGTTCGTTCTTTTTTGTTGTAGGAGTCTACAATGTATAATTGCCCATACCGTATTTCCTGCTGTTTCAGGGTTCATATACCATTTGCAGGTTTATAAAAGAACCTTCTTTTTTATCTTTAGAAATAAAAGTAATTATTTTTTTACAAAATTTACTATTTATCCAAAAAAAGCTGAAAGTATTTTTGCAGAGCAATCGGGAGAGCAACCCCAAATATATCAAAAAAAGTTGATTAAGGCCTAATTTTTTAACGGCTTAATCAACTCAAAAGAAACGAACAGTACCTAAGTCACTCACATTAATCCAGTTACAATATTTGATAATTTATAAAAAGAAAACCGATTTTAGATTCATTTCTGTAATTATTTTAAAAAATAGTCCTCCAAAATTACTGATTCTGATGATTTTGCTAAAATGTACGGAACGGATATCCTGATGTATCCCTGGCCCTAAAAATACGGACAGTCGTAACTACTTTATAAATAAGTAATCAGGTTGCTGTTTTTTTCATATAAAAAACAAAGCCTAAGTAAATTTATTTTGACTATCAATAAACTATACCGATAAAGCCGGAGACTTTGGAGAACTTTATGTTTAGAGGAACAGACAAAAAAATGCATAAAGTCAGGGACATTTACGCCTCTTTTCAGGAAGAGCTCTTTGGATATCGTGAGATTTTAAAACCTTAATTCTGCCAGTATGACATCCTCTGTTTTCACGTCATTTCTTCGTCACGGATTCGTCTCCCCTATATCCAAAATTATTTTGGAATTTTTAAAGCTTTCTCACTTTTCTGTCAAATTGTCAGATAAATTACTTGTTAAAATCCTGCTTTGATCTCTCCTTTCGGAATAGTATAAATATTTCGTTTTTCCTGAATAAATGGAATCTGTAGTTACTAATTTGAAACCCTGTTAATACGAATAACATGGACCGGATCGATTAATAACTCATCGGTCATTTTTGCGAAGTTCTGAAAATGATCTGTTTGAATGTGTGTCTCAAATGCTGCTGTATTTTTAAATTCTTCACTCATATAAAAATCTCCCGACCCTTCGTGATCTTCGTAAAGTATGTATTCGATACATCCCGGTTCCTTTCTGGCAGGTTCGATCAGAGCAGGTAATGCTTCTTTTAATATTTGATTTTTACCCGGCTTTGCTTTTAAACGGGCGCCCTAAATGTATTTATCCTGATATTTTATTTAATTTTCTATCCTAAAAGTGAGGTACCGCTCCGTAATCTTAGTATCAAACCGTAGCAGCAAATGACATTAACAATACTGTAAACAACTGCCAGTAAAATCAGACAGCCAAAGATTGAAAGCCAGTGTCGTAAGCCAATACACTGTTCTTTATTTAGCCTGTAGACAGTGGTAATTTTTTGGTTAAGTGTAATCCAAAACCAGACTAACAATAATGCTATTCCCATGAAAATCAAATTGATCAATACAAGCCCGGTTTCATAATCAGCTAAAAATAAATCTGCTGCAAAGATAAAACCAATTGCTGCTGCGTTGATAACAGCCATTATACTTGTTATTTTAAACGCTTTAAACATATCTTTTTTTTTTTAAAATTACTCCGTTATCAAAATTGAATTACACTAAATGGTTTCATTAAATACTCCTTCCAGCAGGACACCTGAAGGGGTTTTGAAAAAAATACGTCTCTCGTTAAGTTCTTCAATATCCAGTAAGGAATATGGAATATTAAGCCGTTCCAGTTTTTCCTTAAATTCTTTATAGCCCTTTAATTTAAAACCAACATGATCGATTGCTTCTGTTGAATAATTCTGATGCCTGCAAATACTCTTTAGTACCTGTACTATGGGGCTTTCCCCATAAAACAGCCAAAATCCGGGTATAGACTGTATCTTTTTGGGGCGCTCTTTCTCTTTAAGATCAAAAACACGGATTAAAAATGATTTAGTACCTTCCAAATCACTGGTTCTTATTGTTACATGGTCGAGGTGCATCTTCCGGTACTTAATTGTTGTATTTTGCTTCTGAATTATCGATTGGGGTATCCGGATCATTTTGTACCAGTCTCGCAATATCATCTTTTCGCATGTAAACTACACCTGTTTTACTTTTGGTATATTTTATAAATTGTTCCATTACATTTACAACAGCCGGAGTTCCTCCTATACGATCGTGAAAACTTATGGACATCATTCTTCGTTTTGTGGCTCCTTCTTTATAAAGCTGATCAAACTCTAATTTTAACTGATTTAAAAATTGATCCGGGCTCCAGTGTTTTCCTTCTATATTTACAATATCATTGTTGCGAAGTGTATATGGAATAACAACAAATCTTTTTCCATTTACCATGGTAATAAAAGG
>JBDTNT010000372.1:0-9103 GCA_039933615.1 Flavobacterium sp.
TTGAAACGATCGCATGGTTAGAAAACTTCCTTGCAAATTATGAAAATACAGTAATTGTAGTATCTCACGACCGTCACTTCTTAGATGCGGTTTGTACACATATTTCTGATATCGATTTTAGTAAAATCAATCATTATTCAGGAAATTATACTTTCTGGTACGAGTCCAGCCAATTAGCGGCAAAACAACGTGCACAGCAAAACAAAAAAGCAGAAGAAAAGAAACAGGAATTAGAAGAATTTATCCGTCGTTTCAGCGCGAACGTAGCGAAATCAAAACAAGCTACTTCCCGTAAAAAAATGATCAGTAAATTGAATATTTCAGAAATAAAACCTTCAAGCCGTCGTTATCCTGCGATTATTTTTGACCAGGATCGTGAAGCTGGAGATCAGATTCTGAATGTAGAAAACCTGGCTGCTTCTGTAGACGGAGAAATCTTGTTTAAAGATGTTCATTTGAATATGGCAAAAGGGGATAAAATCGTTCTTTTCTCTAAAGATTCACGTGCAACTACCGCTTTCTACCAAATTTTAAATGGTGAACAAAAAGCAGATTCCGGAACTTTTGACTGGGGAATTACAACAAACCAGGCTTATTTACCGGCAGAAAATCACTCTTTCTTTGAAAATGATTTGAGTTTAGTAGATTGGCTGCGTCAATATGCCAAAACGGAAGAAGAGCGTGATGAGGTATTCATCAGAGGATTTTTGGGAAAAATGATTTTCTCAGGAGAAGAAGCCTTAAAAACAAGCCGCGTTTTATCAGGAGGAGAAAAAGTACGTTGTATGCTGTCCAGAATGATGATGGAGCGTGCGAATATCTTAATGCTTGACGAACCAACAAATCACTTGGATCTGGAATCAATTACAGCATTTAATAATTCATTGAAAAACTTTAAAGGTTCAATAATTTTTACCACTCATGACCATGAGTTTGCGCAAACTGTTGGTAACAGAGTAGTTGAACTAACACCAAACGGAGTTATCGATCGTTACATGACTTTTGATGAATACCTGGATGATGAAAAAATTCAGGAGCAAAGAAAGAAAATGTACAATCTATAGTTTTTGACCAAAAAAGAGACCTATGAAATTTAGAAAAAAACACTTGCAAAATTATTTTGCAAGTGTTTTTTTTTTAAATAAGTTTCTGTGTTTATAAACTAATGAACACCAACTTCTTTAAGTAATTCTTTTAATCGGTCTTCAGATGGTCTTGGAGCATCAGGGTCGGCGATATTTCCTTGCGGATCAATTAAAATAAACCTTGGAATACTGGTAACTTCATAAGCATTCTCAAATGAAAGATCTCCATTGGCAAATAATTGTACCCCTGTTAATTTAAGCTCATTTACCATTTTTTTCCATTTATCGTGATCTTTTACACGATCTGTAGAAATACTGACAAATACAATGTTTTGGCCACGAAATTCTTTCTCATAATTTTTCAGGAAAGGAATCTCTTTTTTACAGGGAGCACACCAGGTTGCCCATAAATCAATATAAACGAACTTTCCTTTAAAATCATCTAAGGATGTTTTAGTGCCATTGTAATTCTCATAATTGGTAAACTTTGGGGAAATTTTGCCTTTAGGAAGAACTTCATCCTGATGTTTTTTTAACCCTGTAGTTTTGTTGTATTGGGTCAGGCAATTTTTTTTAAATTCATCAAATCCCTTAATTTCTAACTCTTTAAATGATGCATCCAGACCATTCGTTTCTGTCAGGATCTTTTGATATCCAGCCACGATTTCATTAATTTTATACAGAAATGCATCGTTTTCTAATTGAAATATAGATTTGTCTGCAGTAGCTTTTTCAGTGTATAAGGCTTTTTTAAATAAGTAATTATTAGGTATTGATCCTTCACCTGTACAAGTCATTGTTTCATCCCATGCCTTGGTATCAAATGTAATTTTAAGGTTGTATCCATTTTTAAGATAGAAAAATCCTTGTTCTTTACCATCAAATATTCCATAAAATCCTTCTTTGATTCTTAATGTGTCTGAGAAGGTACCGTCTTTTTTAACATCAACTTTTTTTAGGATCGTTCTGTTTTTGAATACGATCAAAGAATCCGAATTTTTACCTGTAATCTTTCCGGATAAGGTCATATAGTCTTTTGTGCTTTTTTGTGCAAAACTATTACAACTAAAAAGAAGCAGTAACACTCCTAAATTATACCATTTTTTCATTCGCTTTTTTTTAAATTTATTTGATTAATTCAATTTCTGGAAGTCATTGAAATTTATTTTTGAGTGTAGATAATACCTGATTTGATGGTCATGAAAGCATCTTTTAAGTTTTCAATATTTTGAATGGGGTTTGAATTGGTAATATAAAGATCTGCACGTTTGCCAACAGCCAGAACACCTCTGTCTTCCAATCCAATGCTTTCGGCTCCTGTTTTAGTAGCACTTATCAAAACATCTTTATTGGTGAAACCGCATTGTTCTGTCAGTATTTTTATTTCTTTGAACAATGGGGTGGTATTGGCTTCTTCAAATAAATAAGGCCAATCTGTCCCTGTAGAGACCCGGACTCCAAGTTCATGGGCTCTTTTTGTTATTTTCATTCCGTCAAAAAGCTTGTTGTTATTGCCAATGTAGTTGGTTGGGTCCAGTATAATATTGTTAGCTTTCATGAGAAGTAAGAGTTTATCCATTTTTACACTGTCGATAGCGGGTGGGTTTTTATGGTGATCCATTTTTCCCAACGAAAAATCATATGGAATATCAAAAGCATGCGACATGGAATTTACTTTTGCATTCGCAACATCTGTTGGGGTGGCCGGAAATACTGCTGAATGACTCCAGCTTTGTAATCCTTGATTTTTGGCCTCTTTTACAATTTTTTTAACCAGATCGGGAGTTAAATCAGTATATATCTTTATACCGGTTACACCTGCACCTTTAGCTTCTGCGACAGCCATTTTGATATCTGTTTTATCTGTAATAGTTCGTTCCCATGGAGAATCTGAATTTTCTTTAGAATTCTTTCTCATTAGATTAAAATAGCCTGGTCCTGCAAATTGAGCTGCATAAAAGATGGAAGGAGCGGGGAGCTGGTTCAGATTACTGGCACGTTTATACTCAGCAAGGATAATGGCATCACCGGTCATGTCCCTGACTGTTGTAATACCAGCATAAATCATTTTAGAAAGCTGATCATACATGTATTTATTGTTCTTTTCTTTAATGGGATCCGGTGCTGTTGCCAGATGTACATGTGTATCTATTAATCCGGGCATTACATATTTTCCTGTTATGTCAATTAGTATTGCGTCTTTGTATTTGCTGAAATTATCATCATATAGAATATCTGTAATTTTAGTACCACTGATTACCAGACTGCCTTTATTTACTTCAAATTTTTCATCAAAAATGAATCCGTTTTGTAGTATGGTTATTTTTGCAGTATTCTTGCTTTGTGATTGCGCAGTTACAATGTTAAGTACAGAAAACAAAAACAATAGAGCTAGTTTTTTTTTCATTTAAGAAGGTTTATAATGTTGAGACTAATTCATTGGGCAAATTTGCATTATTTAAGAAACCGGAGTTCTTTAAACATAAACTCCGGTTCCAAAAATGGTTACTAACCCAAATCAATTATTACTTTTAATATCCGGGATTTTGTACAATTCCGGAACGGTCTATTTCTGTCTGTGGAATCGGCAGGGCAAACCGATCTGCATTAGCGGGTAAACCAGTGCCATCTGATCTTGTAAAACTTAATCCGAGTCTTTTAAGGTCTGTAAATCTAAACCCTTCAAAAGCTAATTCTCTTCTTCGTTCATTTAGGATTTCTTTATTAAGGTCACTTCCGGAATAGTTACCCAGGCCTCTTGCATTTCTAATTTTATTAAGGTTTACCAATGCTGTAGTGCTATTGTTTTCTTTTAAACACGACTCTGCAAGGATCAGATATAATTCAGGGACACGGATTAATTTGAGATCTATATTTCCCGGATCAAATGCAGCGGCATTTGTTGTTCTTGTTCCTGCTTGTTTTTTAGGATAATAACTGCCTTTGATAGTGGGATGGTCTTTAAAATACACCGTGAATCTGATGTCTTTCGTTTTGTCGTAAAGATTTATTAAATCAGTGGATACCGAATAGGGATAACTCGAATAAACAGGTATCGCCAGAACTCCTGCTGTGTTTGCTTTTTCGGTGTTTTCAAAACGGATTCTAAAAATAATTTCGTTTGAATCATCCTTATCCCATTCTTTTTGTAAAGCACTTAATGTATTATCCAATTTATATCGGCTGTCCGCTAGTGCTAAGTTGGCATTAAGTATGGCATTTTTATAATCAGCAGTTTCATGATACACCCTTGCCAATAAGGCATAAACTGCTGTTTTGGATAGTCTGTATGAATTAACAGTATTCGTTGCTAATCCTGCAGCTTCATTTAAATCGGCTAAAACATAACTAATAACTTTTTCTGAAGTGTTTCTGGGTTTAATAGTTAACAAAGGATCAGTTTCAAATCTGTAAGGAACTGATAATGCCGCTTTACTGTGATTATATGCCGGAGAATAAAAGCGATACAAATTATAATATAACAATGCGCGTAAACTCAGGGCTTCACCTAAAAAGGCTTCTTTGTTTTTTAAGGAACTTGCGCGTGCATATTTAATAATCGTATTTACGTTATTAATGGACTGGTAAGAAATTTTCCAGAAAGCTTCTGTGCACCATGTTGAACCATTATAAGTCAGAGGATATATGGTTTCCATACTATTGTCAAAAGAATAATCTGCTGGACTGGCAGATCCTGAAAGGTCATCACTAATAGCTTCAGGAATTGAATAAATACCGAAGGAATATCCATTCAAGTCTTGTTTCATAAGACCATAAACACCATCTAAAGCATTTCTAAAACCTCCTTCTGTCTGAAACAGTGTTTTGGGAGCTAATTCATCCAAAGGTTCTTTATGGATAATGTCATCTGAACAACTGCTGAAAAAAGTAATTACTACTGCTGTAAAAATCAATTTTATATTTGTTTTCATAATCTTTTTATTAAAAATTAGCATTTAGGCCAAACGAATATCCTCTGACAATTGATGACGAAAGTCCAACACTGCCACTGGCAGTAGCATATTCGGGATCTATATAAGAAACAGCTGTTTTTGTGAGAAGGTTTTGTCCCTGAACGTAAATTCTTAAACCTTCAATGCCTATTTTATCGGAGACGGTTTTATTAAGCGTATATCCCAGCGTGACATTTTTCAGTTTAATATAACTGGCATCCTGAAGAAATTGAGAGGAATTTTTATAATCAGATACCATAGACGATGTCGGTCTGGCTAAGTAAACCTGCCTAACTGCTAAATCTGTCTGATCTCCCGGATTTTTCCAGGCATTTAATACATTAATATGCTGATTAGAAGCAGGATTGTTATATAAATTATAAACTCCCTCATTCAGTACATAATGCCCTCCGGCATAAGAAATCAAAAATGACATATCAAGGCTTTTGTATTTGAAAGTATTCGTTAAACCTCCATGATATTTTGGTATAGATGATTTATTGATAACTTGTCTCAGGCCATTAATTTCATTTGTATTAATTGTGGTTCTGTTGGTGTTGTAATCTTTCAACGATCCGTCTTGTGCTTTGTATTGATTAAATCCGTTTTTAGGATTAACACCTGCCCATTCAACAATGTAAAAAGAACTTATAGCGTTCCCTTCTTTAAAGACAGTTGGTCCAGAATTAGAAAGTATATCTTTTTCGTTCGATAAGGATAAAACAGTTCCTTTATTAAAGGCAATATTAAAATCGGCAGTCCAGATAAAATCTTTAGTTTTAAAATTTACAGTGTGAAGTCCTATCTCAATACCTTCATTTCTAAAATCTCCTATATTGGAAATCAATTCAGTAAAACCGGAAGTTAACGGAATAGGTTTATTGTTTAATAAATCGTTGGTATCCCTGATATAATAATCAATTGTCCCGGTAATGCGATTGTTGAATAAACCATAGTCCAAACCGAAATTCCGGTTATTATTCTTTTCCCAGGTCAGATCTGTGTTTTCTCCTCTTGTTAAATAAGGTACTGCGCTGCCTGCATAATATATCTGACTTCTGTAGCCGTATAAGGATTGAGATGCAAAATCACCAATGAAGTCATTACCGGAAGTCCCGATACTGGCTCTTAATTTTAAAGAACTTACAATTCTGCTTCCTTTGAAAAAATCATTATAAATATTCCACGAAGTACCGGCAGACCAAAAGTTAGCATATTTATGATTATCTCCAAAACGGGAAGAACCGTCTCTCCTCCCGGATAATGATATATTATATGTATTATTGAATGTATAATTTAAACGTGAAAAATAAGATAGTGAGCCAGCCTGTGATTTTCTTTCAGTCACTGAAGATATTGTTTTTGCAGCGCTTATAGTCTGTATGGCATCAGAATTGAAATCTCTCGCAGCTACAGAAACGCTGTTAGTTTCGGATTCATTGAATTCATTTCCCAGTACGAAATCAAAATTGTGTTTTTTAAACTTTTTGGTTATAGTTGCCGTCAGTGTTCCTGTGTAATTATTACTGTCACCGTTAGCATAATTTAATACGCCTCCATTGACAATAACTCTTTCGAAATTACTGCTTTTAGTAGTGTTGTAATTCGCTCCTAAAACGCCATTTAAATTTAGCCATTTCAAAGGGGTATAGGTTAGATTCGCACTGCCTCCAATATTTTTTCTGTTTGCACCTGCATTTGTATTATTCCTAATATACAATGGGTTATAAGGAATTCCGGTAGAGTTGCCAATATCCAAAAGCCTTAGCGGGTCTCCATTCTCATCAAAAACAGTTAACCATGGATTTAATAAAAATGAATTTGAAAAAGGCGATCCAATAGTACGTTTATCTTCTTCGCTTGTATTTCCGAAATTTCCTGAAAAGCCAATTTTTAATTTATTGCTTAAATCAAAATCAGCCCGCATAACTGCAGTATACCTTTTATAATGGCTGCCAAAAATATTATCAACATTATTGTACGTGACAGATGTATAATAGTTGGCTTTATCTGAACCTCCGGAAAAAGAAATATCATTTTCCCTGTTGATTTCATTCGTTAAAAGAAGATCTGACCAATTTACGTTATTACCGGATTCTCTTCTTTTTTGAAGTAATGCCGGATTGGATTTATAAAAGCCTAATGATTGTTCAAAATCTAATTTTTGGGAAGCATTCATTAAATCAGCAGTAAAAGATTCATCGGCTTTTTTTAAACCAAGTCTGGTATTGAAACTAACCTGAAGTTTGGCATTTCTGTTGCCTCTTTTAGTTGTAATTATTATAACACCATTAGTTCCTTTAGATCCGTAAATAGAAGTTGAAGCTGCATCTTTCAGAATACTTATTTCCTGTATGTCTGCTGCATTTAAGGAAAATGCCCCCAATCCGGACCTTGGCATTTGTACACCATCAACGACTATCAGTGGTTCCGTACCAGAACTTATGGAACCGACACCTCTTAATAGAATTGAGGGCGGCGCACCAGGAGATGCAAAGTTTTCCTGAACAAACAAACCGGGAACTACACCAATTAAGGCGTCTGCAAAAGATACGTTTTGTGTATTTTGCAATACTTTGGTATCGACTTTTGTTATGGCACCTGTTATTTTGTCGCGGGAGGTTTTTCCATAGCCCACTAAAACCAGTTCGTCTAATTCGTTGGTAGCGGGGATAAGAATTACATCGAGTAAAATTTGATTTGTAATAGTAATTTTTTTGGTAATAAAACCTAAAAAACTAAAGCTGACAACATCACCATCATTTACGGCAATTTCATATTTACCATCAAAATCTGTAGTGGTGCCGAGTTTATTATCATTTACTAAAATGGTTACTCCAATTAGAGGAATGCCTGTATTGTCTTTAACTACACCATGAATTTTCTTTTGATTTGTAGTTTTGCCAACGATATTAAAAGTAGGTTTATTGGTTACTTTTGTCTTCTTAATATAATTACCCGATTGCACATCAAGTATTGAAAAAATAAGAAAAAGTGTTGTTAGTTTTTTCTTTAAAGATATTTTCAAAGAAAACAGAGGAGCAAGCCGGGCTTTTACGAGAATTATTTTTTTCATACTTTTTACAATTATTTCAGTTTCATTGTTTGAATATAGAAACGATAAATAAAAAAGTACTAAGCGATTAATATCTGACTGATTTTAATTGATAACTGTAGAAAAAAGATAGGAATTTTATGTTTTTTATAAAAAAAAATATACCAAATTGAAATTCTGGAGTAGTAAAAACAGGTCATCATTAGTCGTATAACTTTGACGGATATTTGATGAAAGAATTCAGGAAGAAATAGATGAAATGTATAATATCAGGAAAAAGAAATCCCGTTATGAGAATAACGGGATTTATAAGATTATTTTTTGCCAAGAAATTTGCTGATGACAAAAATAATGATCGCAACAATAAAGATAACGATAAATATTCCGAAGCCCATTCCGGCTTTAAAGATGTCTCCAATAACTTCGCAACTTGTAAATGAAAACAGTATTACGAATACCATTAACAAACGTGTAATGTTCTTTTGCATGATTTTGCTGTTTTTAATTGATAATTTTCTTAAAGTGAAATTACTTTAAACATTGAAAAAACGCGTTACATAATTTTTTTGAAAAGTTCTATGATTTGAATTCTAAGGCTGTGGATTTTTTACTTGAATTTGGTCAACCATTTTTTTTAAGAAAAGAATCGCGATTGAATTTTTTTTACAAATCCAGACTTTTTACCTTTTTTAAAATCTTAAATTATTTTTCTTCGCACTGTTGTCAGAGAGCATTGGATTTCGTGTGATTAGCGTGTGTGATTCCTCGTTCCTCGGAATGACAAACCAGCGGTTAGTGCTTGTGAGTTATTACTTTTCATACACGGCTTTTGTCATTCCGAGGAACGAGGAATCGCATCCAGTATTCGACAACAGTGCGTTTTCTGCGTGTGCGAACTCTTGCTTTTTACAAGCGACTTGTCATTTCGATTGTGTGAAAACGAAAATAAAAATTTACTTTCACACAACTTCAAAACACAAAAAGAGGCTGTCTCACAACTCGTGAAATAG
>JBDTNT010000373.1:0-22893 GCA_039933615.1 Flavobacterium sp.
ACATACCATTGCAGGAGATTATAATCTGGTTACTTTAAAAGAAGTTGAAAATATGCTTGATGGCGATTCTGCCGGATTGGTATCAAGATAATTATAAAAAAATGGCAAAATATTCAAGAATTGAAGTGGCTTCGCAAATGAAGGAAAACGGAATGGTTCCCTTGTTTTTTCATTCCGATATCGAAGTCAGTAAAAAAGTGCTGAAAGCCTGTTATGACGGAGGTTCAAGATTAATGGAGTTTACAAGCCGCGGCGATTTTGCCTTTGAGGTATTCGGAGCCTTAAACAAATATGCCCTTGCTGAATTACCGGGAATGATGCTGGGTGTAGGATCTGTTACAGATGCTGCGGCAGCGTCTTTGTACATGCAGTTGGGAGCCAATTTTATTGTGACCCCCGTGTTTAGGGAAGATATCGCAATTGCCTGTAACCGTCGTAAAGTGCTATGGTCACCGGGCTGCGGAACATTGACAGAAATTGCAAGAGCCGAAGAATTAGGCTGTGAAATTGTAAAACTTTTTCCGGCTGATATTTATGGCCCTGAGTTTATAAAGGCAATAAAAGGCCCTTGTCCATGGACAAATATTATGCCTACCGGAGGTGTTTTTCCAACCGTAGAAAGTCTGACTTCGTGGATTGGTGCAGGCGCTTTTTGTGTTGGTCTGGGTTCGCAATTAATTTCAAAAGATATACTGGATAACAATGATTTTGACGGCTTAAAAAATAAAGTCAGTCAGGTTCTTGAAATCATCAAAAATATTAAAAATAAATAAGGAATAATCATGCCTGTTCCTTATTTGGCTTGCAATTTTTTTTAAAAGTTTTTAGACATTGTAACAGAGCATTACGCTTGCAAAATAAATTTTGTCACTCCTCACAGCAAATTTTATTTTACTCACTCAGGTGTAATGTTTCTTTTACAATAAAAAAATAAAGGCCAAATAAGTGTTTAACATGATTATTTGTAATGCTTTAATTAATTTTAAAATGAAAAAATTAAATAGAATAAATACAGGATTAGAAAAATTGCAGCCCATTAAGGTAATTCAGTTTGGCGAAGGTAATTTTTTAAGAGCTTTTATAGATCACGCTTTTCAGGAACTGAATGATACAGTTGATTTTAATGCCGGAATTGCAGTCGTACAGCCTATCGAAAACGGTATGGTAAATATGCTTAACGATCAGGACGGATTGTATACTTTGTTTATGAAAGGTTTGTCGAAAGGTCAGGAAGTTCAGGAGAAAAAACTGATTTCCAACCTGGTTTCAGGAATTAATCCGTACACAAATTTCGATGATTATCTGGCTTTGGCCAAAGAAGAGGAATTACAATTTATAATTTCAAACACAACAGAATCCGGAATTGCTTACGTAAGTACAGACACTCCCGATATGAAACCGCCAAGCTCTTATCCTGCAAAACTGACGGTTCTTTTACACGAAAGATTCAAACATTTTAACGGAGATTCCGCAAAAGGATTAGCTATTATTCCTTGTGAATTAATCAATTATAATGCTGATACCTTAAAAGAGATCATTTTAAAATACAGTAAGGATTGGAATTTAGGGGCAGATTTCAAAAAATGGATTGAGGAAAGTAATACCTTTCATAATACGTTGGTTGACAGGATTGTGCCTGGATATCCGAGAGCAGAAATTGACGAGTACAACAAACAACTGGATTATACAGACAATCTGATTGTTTCTGCAGAGACTTTTTTCCTTTGGGTAATTGAAGGCGGAGAAGATCTGAAAAAGAAACTGCCATTTCATAAAACAAATCTTGACGTTAAGATTGTTGAAGACATGCAGCCTTACAGAACCCGAAAAGTTAGGATTTTGAACGGTGCACATACTGCAATGGTCCCGTTTTCATTAATGTACGGAAACGAAACGGTTAAGGAAACAGTTGATAACAGTTTTACAGGAGAGTTTATTAACAAAGCTATTTTTGACGAGATTAATGAAACTATCGATATGGATAAAAAAGAGTTAGATCTTTTTGCCGCTGATGTACTGGACCGTTTCAGAAATCCTTTCATCAAACATAATTTATCCAGTATTGCCTTAAATTCGATTTCTAAATTTAAAGTGAGAGTGTTGCCAAGTATTTTAGGATATATTACTAAATTTGATAAAATACCTGTTAACCTGACTTTTGCGTTTGCGTGTTTAATACGTTTTTACAAAGGAACCTGGAATGGAACTGCTTTGCCGGTAGATGACAGTAAAGAAATTGTAGATGAATTTGCATCAATCTGGAGTGCTGACGCCGCAACTGCTGTTGAGAAGACACTTAAAAATACAGAGTTTTGGGGTGAAGACCTGACAAAAATCAACGGTTTATCAGAAGCTTTAGTATTGGCCTTGAATGAAATTGAACAAAACGGAATAGAAAAAGGATTTGCTAATTTCAGCAAACAATATTAATTAGAGTACACATATTTTTAAACAATATTATCATGCAAAAGAAACTAATAAAAGTAAACCCTTCAGACAATGTCGCAGTGGCATTAGTGAATCTGGTTGCTGGCGAGGTAATCAGCTTTGAAGGAGAAGAAATCACCATCATATCTGATGTAAAAATGAAACATAAAATCGCGATGCATACTTTTGAGGTAGGTCAACGTATTATTATGTATGGTGTTTTGGTTGGAAAAGCAAGTGCCAGAATCGAAAAAGGCGGATTACTTTCAACAGAAAATGTAAAACATGAAAGTGATAAAGTAACCGGAAAAACGGAAACAATTGGTTGGAATTCTCCAAATATTGACAAGTGGAAAGACAGAACTTTCCTAGGTTATCACAGAGAAGACGGACAGGTTGGTACTGAAAATGTATGGTTGTTTTTTCCTTTGGTTTTTTGTGAAAACAGAAACATTGAAATATTAAAAGATATTTTCGAGAAGGAATTAATGAAGCCTAAAGAAAATGATTATCAGTTGTTGCTGCGTTCTTTGGTCAAAACAGAAACAGGCGGTGCAGGTAATGAGGCAGCTTCTAATGACGCTAATTTATTCAATAATATTGAAGTAAAATTTATTACGCACCAGGGTGGATGTGGCGGAATCCGTCAGGATTCGCACAGTCTGGCTAAATTACTGGCCGGATATGTAAATAATCCAAACGTTGCCGGTGCTACAGTTTTGAGTTTAGGATGTCAGAATCTTCAGATTCAAATCTTTAAGGATGCTTTAGATGCTATAAATCCAAATAGTAAAAAACCTGTTTTGATTTACGATCAGCAGCAAATCGGAACTATTGAATCAATGTTAAACAGTGTGGTAAAAGACACATTCGAAGCAATCAAAAAAGCAAACGATATAAAAAGAACTCCGGCACCTTTGTCTAAACTAACAATTGGCCTGGAATGTGGTGGTTCTGACGGTTTCTCCGGAATCTCGGCTAATCCGACATTAGGAGTGACTTCAGATTTACTGGCAGCTTTAGGAGGGACAACAATTCTTTCTGAGTTCCCTGAATTATGTGGGGTTGAGCAGGAATTAGTAAACCGCTGTGTAGAAGATGAAGGTGGAAAACGTTTCCTTGATCTAATGCAATGGTATGAAAAAACAGTTGTTGATGCAGGGTCAGGTTTTGATATGAATCCATCTCCGGGTAACATCAAAGACGGCTTGATTACCGATGCAATGAAATCAGCAGGAGCGGCTAAAAAAGGTGGAACTTCACCAATTACTGGTGTTTTTGATTATGGAGAATACATCACAAAACCAGGATTAACTTTACTTTGTACACCTGGAAATGACGTTGAATGTACAACAGCAATGGTAGGTTCCGGAGCAAATATGGTATTGTTTACAACAGGTTTGGGAACTCCTACAGGAAATCCGATTGCACCGGTTGTAAAAATTTCATCTAATACGGAGCTGGCTAAAAAAATGTCTGATATTATTGATATTGACACCGGAGGAATCATCACCGGAGAAAAATCTATCGACGAAATGGCTGACGAAATGTTGGAATTCATCATTGAGGTGGCAAGCGGTACCATTAAAACCAAAGCAGCAATCTTAAACCAAAACGATTTTATTCCTTGGAAAAGAGGCGTTTCTTTGTAATAAATTGCAGATATAATTAAATCACATAAATCATGTAAGTACATTGAAGTTTGGTTTATGATTTCTGAAGTGGCTTATTTGAATAAAAAATAACCCTGTAAATCTAGAAGTTTTTCTTCTTTGATTTGCAGGGTTTTAATTTACGATAATGACTATACGTTTGTCTTAAATGTACTTACATCACTTATATGGTTAAAAAAGCAGCCTGATAAGTCAGACATTCAAACGTATAAAGTTTTAAATTTTAGATAAAAAACTAAAATGATGAAGTTCTTGATGACGATTTACGAATGTGTAATTCCGGAGCAAGAACTACCTTTTTTTCAATTTTGATAGTGTCGGTTTTATCAACCTGTTCCAGGAAAACACGTGCAGACATTTTGCCCATTTCCAATGGGGACTGATCGACAGAAGTAATCGACAATTCCATGAATTTGGTAAAAGGTTCGTTACTGAAACCCGCTACGCAAAATTCTTTAGGAATGCTTATGTTTTTGTCTTTCAATTCCTGAATTGCTCCCAAGGCAGCAAAATCACTTGAAGAAAAGATGGCATCAGGGGGAGTTTCAAGTCTTAGTAAAATATTTACAGCTTCTTTTCCTGCATCAACGCTACTTTTGGTGTGAATAACATACTCCTCTTTAAACGTCATTCCGTTATCCAGAAGTGCCTGTTTGTAACCTAAAAACCTGCTCTTGAAAATCTCAAGAGACTGATCTCCAGAGAAATGAGCAATATTGCTGCAGCCCTCATCAATCAGGTGTTTTGTGGTAATGTAACCTCCCTTAAAGTCATTGATTGTAACAGAACTTACACCATCTATATGTTTACTTCTGTCAAAAAATACCAGTGGTACATTTTTCTCTAAGACATAATGAAAAGCCCCTGTGTTTTCGTCAGCTGCATCGGTGACAGACATTAGGATTCCATCTACCTGAGCATCAATTAAAGTATATAGGTTTTCATTTTCTCTTTTAGGATCTTCATGGGTCTGGCAGATAATGACTTGATAACCATGCGGGTGTAATTCCTCTTCGATGCCTCTAATGACGGAAGCAAAAAAGTTACTGTCAATACGCGGAACGATTACACCTATATTATTACTGCGTCCACTTTTTAACGCCAGGGCAAGCTTGTTCTGCTTGTAATTCATTGAAGCTGCCGTTTTGATTACCAACTCACGCGTGCTCTCTTTTATTTTCGGATTGTTGTTTAACGCTCTGGAAACTGTAGCAGCAGTGATATTCAATTTCTTGGCAATATCATAAATGGTTATTTTTTCGCTCATTCAAAAGGTTTTCAAGTTAATTACCGGACAAAAATACATTTTTTTTGTGTAACAATAAAAATTGTTATCGATTACCATAATTCATATCTCTAACGTTTGCAATATTACAATCATAATAAATTGTGTGTTTTTTTACATTAAGTGTAAATATAATTCATAATAAAAATTAAATATATAAATTTTTTCTAAATAAATTTGGTGCAATCAAAGTATTTTTTTACTTTCGTGTAATCGATTACATAAAAGGTTGCATTTGCTGGCCTGAAATAATAAAAGACTCTATAAATGATTACAAATAAGTATATAACATTGAAATTTTTAGCTGTTTTTGGATTCATATCGCTGCTTTTTTTGTCGTGTGGTAAGCAAGTTTCGGCTATTTCTGAAGCGAACCCATGGAAAAAGATGGATTTAATCATAAAAAGTATCCCTGAAACTCATTTTTCTGACAAGACTTATAGTGTAACTGATTTTGGTGCAGTTGCAGACGGAAAAACTTCCAATACGGCAGCTTTCGAAAAAACAATTAAAGAATGTGCCAAAAACGGCGGAGGTAAAGTGCTTGTCCCAAATGGAAAATACCTGACAGGGCCGATACATTTGGAAAGTAACGTGAATTTACATTTGGAAGATCAGGCAGAAATTCTTTTCAGCACAGATTCAAAAGAATATCCTTTGGTTCATACTTCATGGGAAGGAACGGAACTCATGAATTATTCTCCTCTTATATATGCAAAAAACAAGACAAATGTTGCTATAACCGGTAAAGGGACTCTTAATGGTCAGGCCAACAGCAGTAACTGGTGGGTTTGGTCAGGAGGAAAAAGCTACGGATGGCAAAAAGGTATTCCGTCACAAAATGATCCGAAAAACAGGGAAGTTTTGATTGATATGGCTGAAAAAGGCATTCCGGTTGCAGAAAGGATTTTTGGGGAAGGACGTTACCTGCGCCCGAATTTTATCGAATTTTTCGAATGTAATACAATCTTAATCAAAGATGTAAAAATTATAAATGCTCCTTTTTGGGTTTTACATCCTATCAAATCAAATAACATGATCATTGACGGTGTGACAGTAAACAGTCATGGCCCTAATAATGACGGTTGTGATCCTGAATATTCGCAAAACATAATTATCAGAAACTGCACTTTTAATACGGGCGATGATTGTATCGCTATCAAATCGGGCAGAGATGCAGACGGAAGAAGGGTTGCCATACCAAGTAGAAATATCATTGTTCAAAATTGTAAAATGATAGACGGCCATGGCGGGGTTGTAATGGGAAGTGAAATTTCTGCCGGAGTAAATAATGTTTTTGTAGAAAACTGCATTATGGACAGCCCAAATCTAGACAGGGCAATCCGAATAAAAACAAACTCAAAACGCGGCGGAACAACAGAAGACATATATGTAAGGAATCTGGAAATCGGAACCGTAAAGGAATGTGTATTACTAGCCACCATGACCTATAATGTATACGGCGGTCAGGAAGGAAATTTTATACCTGCCATTCGAAATATAAGTCTTGAAAACATCAAAGTAAAAAACGGTGGAAAGTATGGAATTCTGGCCGATGGCTACAAAGAATCCCCAGTGGAAAATATTACGTTTAAAGATGTTGTAATTGAAAAAGTAGATTCCGTCTATTCGCTTAAAAATGTCAAAAATGTAAACTTTATAAATACCTATATCAATGGAAAAAAAGTAGAATCGATTAAAAACTAAAAAGACTATCAATTAACCAAACTATTAAACAAACTATGAACATCAAACAACTTTTAAAGAAAAAAATAAAATACAACATTGTATTTTTATTTTTCCTGAACTTCCTGTTGAGTAATACAATTAGCGCTCAGTCGACCGTGATTGAGGGAAAAATTACAGATGCATCAGGATTATCACTTCCGGGAGTAAATATTCAGGAGAAAGGAACCCAAAACGGATCTTCAACAGATTTTGAAGGAAGTTTTAAATTGAATGTGAGCAATAACAAAGCTATTTTGGTAATAAGCTATTTAGGTTTTCAGACGCAGGAAGTAAGTATTGCCGGAAAATCCAGAGTAAACGTTAGTCTTGCAGAACAATCCAATTCTCTTAATGAAGTGGTAGTAGTTGGATATGGAACTGTAAAAAAAACAGATCTAACAGGTTCTATCAGTACAATCAGTGCTGCAACAATTACGGAAAGAAACACAACAAGTGCCCTTGAGGCAATTCAGGGAAGTACGCCCGGAGTGCAGATTTCATCCAGTTCAGGACGTTCCGGAGATGGTTTTAAAGTAGTAATCAGAGGGAATAACTCCTTAATTGCTTCATCTCCTTTGTATGTTGTCGATGGTGTTCCTGTTGAAAACATTGATTTTCTTAACCCACAGGATATTGCGAGAATGGATGTTTTAAAAGATGCATCTTCCGCAGCTATTTATGGTTCAAGAGGAGCAAGTGGAGTTATTATTGTTACTACAAAAAGCGGTACAAGTGCCAAAGCAGGTATCAGCGTAAGTTTTGAATCTTCTTATGGAACAAAAGAAGCGGCGAGAATGCCAAAAATGATGAATGGAGAAGAGTGGTGGAAATTTCATCAGGTAGCTTATATGAGTGCAACTCCGCAAACCCAGACTCCGGCACAACTTGCTGTTTTGTCAGGAAATCAAAGTCCATTATTAGTATCAAGAGCCAATAGCGGTTACAATTTTGACTGGGCAGACGCTGTACTTAAAACAGGTACGACCCAAAATAATTATCTGAATGTTTCAGGACGTTCTGATTCCGGCCTGAGTTATAATTTAGGATTTGGTGTTCAAAGTGATGAAGGTCTTATCGATAACGACTCAACAGATAAATACTCCTTCAAATTAGGATTAAATCATAAAATAAATGATAAGTTCACTACTGGTGCCAATATTACGGTTGCACGTGTTGATACACAGTTAGGCAGCGATTTGGCGATGCAGGATGCTTTCAGATTAAGCCCATTGATGTCTCCCTGGGCTGTTGATGCTGCGGGAAATGAAAAGGTAGGTACTTTGTTTTTCCTTCCGGGTAAATTAACGTATCCTGATGGTTCATCGGCAATCAACAAGACTAGTGCGGTAAATCCGTTGATGGAAATTGCAAATTCCTCTCAGACTTTAAAAACATGGCAGACAGTTGGAAATATTTTTTTCCAGTATCAGCCTTTAAAATGGCTTTCGTTTAAAACAACATTTTCAGCCGGAATAGAAAATACAGTTACAAGTATTGCGAATACAGCACAGACAAATGCCGGCGTAACATTAAGCGGAAAAAACTCTTCATCAATTAAAAATTTCAATAATTTCAATTATACTTGGGACAATCAAATTGATTTAAAGAAGACTTTTGGTGAGGTACATGATTTTAGTGTTTTATTATTACAAAGTTTATATTCAAATGTAGAAGAAACATCCTATTTGTATTCTAACAATCAGCCTTTTGATGTTGGTTCAAACAATATAGGGTCTGGAGTTCAGACAAGTTATAATGTGAATTCTGGATATCTAAAAAATACTTTGAGTTCTTACGCAGTACGTTTAAATTACACTTTCAGGGACAAATATTTACTGACGGCTTCTTCAAGATGGGACGGTTCCTCTGTACTTTCAGAAGATAATAGATGGCAAAGTTTCCCGTCTGTAGCTTTAGGATGGAAAATTAGTAAAGAGTCTTTCCTGGAAAATAGTTCTGTAATCTCGGATTTAAAATTACGTGCAAGTTTAGGTTACACAGGAAATAATAATGTTATGCCGTATACTTCTCAGGCCTTATTAAATCAACAGACTTTTTATGCAAACGGTGCAAATGTAGTTTCGGGATGGCAGAGTGAGAATTTAGCAAATGTAGCTTTAACCTGGGAAAAAACAAGAGAGCTTAACTTTGGACTTGATTTTGGTTTCCTGAAAAACAGAATTTCCGGTAGTGTTGACGTTTATGACAGGTTATCGGATAAATTGATATACAAGCAGCAATTACCTCTGGAATCAGGATATAAAAATACTTTTTCGAACGTTGGTTCTGTAAGCAACAAAGGAATTGAAGTTTTATTGACTACGAAAAATATTAAAAGCGAAAAAGTAACTTGGGAAACTACCTTTACTTTTACTAAAAATGTTAACAAATTAGAATCAATTTATAATCAGGACCAGGTTAGTGATATTGGAAATAAATTAATTCTGGGATCACCATTAAACCCTAATTATAACTATGTTTATGATGGTGTATGGCAGGAAAGCCAGGCTGCAGAAGCGGCAAAGTATAATATGCTGCCGGGTCAGGCTAAGCCAAAAGACTTAAACGGAGATGGAAAATTTAATACAGACGACAGAACGGTAATTGGCAACCCAAATCCGGAATGGCAGGGAAGTTTATATTCTAAACTGACTGTTGGTAATTTTGATTTTAATTTTTCTGTCCTGACCAGCCAGGGACAGACCGTTTTGAGTACTTTTCACCAGAACTTTGCTGATGTAAGTGACAGGGGACGCCAAAAATTAGCAATGGATTATTTTATTCCGACAAACGGAACAGGTATCGAGGCTAATGCCAACAATACAAACCCAAGACCAGGTCCGGTAGCAACAGGAGCGGGGGCTTATTGGACTTCTTTATTTGCTTACTACAGAGATGTTTCCTATGTTAAGATTAAAAATATATCTTTAGGATATACATTAAATCCTGAATTATTAAAAAAATTAAAAATCAGTAATTTAAGAGTTTATGTAAATGTTTTAGACCCGTTTGTATTTACAAATTTTGATGGATATGATCCGGAATGGGCTGCCTCTTCTTTTGGAGTAAACCGCCCGGCATCCGTTACAACGCAATTGGGAATAAGTGTTAAATTTTAATAAAGATATTCAAATGAAAAAAATAATAATAATGTTAGGAATGATTGTTACAGCTTTAAGCTCTTGTAGCAATTATATTGAAGAGGAAAGTCTTTCGAATGTTCCTGCCGATGCAACTTATAAAACAGCATCAGGATTTCAATTATTGATCAATTCAAATTATGCGTGGAATAAAAGTATTTATGGGGGAAATCCATGGATGTTTGAATCAGGGACTGACATGTATGCAGAAGGAAGGACTCCGGAACCCGCAGGTTTAAGCCAGTATTCACTTTTAATCCCCACATCAGACAATGTTGCTGATTTGTATGGGCCTTGTTATCAGTTGATTCAATCAGTAAATAAAGCCATTTATTATTCAGCAATAACAGAACAAACCTCTAACCTGAATACCTTAATAGGTGAAGCAAGGTTTTTAAGAGCAAATGCTTATTTTTTGTTAGTGCAAAGTTATGGCGGTGTTGCGATTGTAAATGAACATATTACAACTCCGGTTTTGTCATTTCACAGAAATACTGCCGAAGAGGTTTACACACAAATAATAGGGGATTTGGATTTTGCTTTAGCCAATGTTGGAACCACAACATATAGCACAACAGGTAAAGTAAACAAAAGAGCCGTAAATGATTTATTGGCTAAAGTCTATTTAACCAGAGGATATGAAACTTTTGGAAAAACAGATGATTTTTCAAAAGCGGCTGCTTATGCTGATGCTGCCATTGCTGGTCAGGCATTAAATATTGCTTCCGATCAATTATTTAAACCCGGAAATGATTTAAATGCAGAAACTATTTTCTCTGTTCAGTATGATAAAGCTTCTACAAGTACAGATCCTACTAAATTGGGTAATAATCAGTTTTATTATTTTAGTTCCTATTTAGGTGGAGCAGAAACAGGAGCACCATTAAGAAGCTATAATTTATGTCCGACAGATTATGCTTTGGGACTTTATGAAAAAGGCGATAAAAGATGGGAAGCTACTTTTATGACTGAAATATTGGAAGGCCCGGAAACTCAGGCAAATGGTACAAGCAAAACAATACTTTACTATCCATATTACAGAAGTACAAACCCGGCATCACTTAAAGTGAGACATTTTTACGAACCAAAATGGTTTACACCTGCAGACAGGCTGGCTTGGGAAACGGCGAATGCTTCCAGAAAAGCAGCCACTTTTGTGTACCATCCGTGGGGAGAATATTCTGCTGCACATACTTTGATTAAAAACTTAGATTGTTACACCATTCCGGTTAAGAAATTTGATGATCCGGAACCAACGACACCTTCAAGTACAGGTCCTGTAAGTACAAGAGACATTATTGTTTCGCGATTGGGAGAAACGTATTTGATAGCTGCTGAAGCCTATTTTAAAGCAGGTGTGCCGTCAACAGGTTTAGATCGCTTAAATGAAGTAAGAAGAAGAGCTGGCGTTGCAAATGCTACTATTGGAGAGTTCAATATCGATTATATTTTAGATGAAAGAGGAAGAGAATTATTGGGTGAATATAAAAGATGGTTCGATTTAAAACGTACCGGAACATTGGTTGCAAGAGCTTCGGCTCATAATTATAAAATAAAGCAAGCTAATTTTATTGGGGTTGATGGCCAGCTTAAAATATTAAGACCAATTCCTCAAACAGCATTGGATTTAAACCAAAACAAGGATTTTCCACAAAATCCCGGATATTAGTAATTTATTATTTTTGAGATTTTAGTTTTTTTGAAGAAGTTAAAAAGGAGTCTGAACATGGTCAGGCTCCTTTCTTAACTGAAAATAATAAATTTGGGATGAAAAAAATACTACTGATACTATTGTTATTTTCGAAAGGAATTGATGTTCAAAGTCAATACCGTACAGATACTTCATACACTATAAAAAGTACGTATACCAAATTAATTAAAAAGTATCCTTTTATAACAATTGCCCGGGCGCACAATAGTTCAATAGAAGAACAGATGAAGGATGTTGTTTATGACCGGCAAAAAAACAGAACATTACATTTTGATGCTTTTTTTAATAAAAAGAAAAAATTAAACCCTGCCGTAATCCTGATTCATGGAGGAGGCTGGAGATCAGGAAATAAAAATCAAATGCAGGATATGGCACAGGAAATAGCGTCAAAAGGCTATTCTTGTTTTGCAATTGAATACAGGCTATCATTAGAGGCAAAATATCCAGAAGGGATTTATGATGTAAAAAATGCCATCAGGTTTATAAAAGATAATGCAAAAAGATTTAATGTAGATCCAGACAAAATTGCGGTTTTAGGATGCTCTTCGGGCGGACAGATGGCAGCTTTGATTGGTACAACAAATGAAAATCCAGCTTTTGATGATATGACTAATAAAAGTAAATCCTCTTCAAAAGTAAATGCAATTATCGATATAGACGGAGTTCTGGCCTTTAAACATCCGGAATCAAGTGAAGGAGAAATGGCCGCTTTTTGGTTAAATGGGACTTACGAAGAAAATCCGGAAAACTGGAAAAATGCTTCCGCTTTAAGCCATACAGACAAAAATACACCTCCGGTACTTTTTATAAACAGCAGTTTTGCAAGGTTTCATGCAGGACGGGATGATATGATTGCCATTTTAAATCAGAATAAGATTTACAGCGATGTTAAAACAATTGAGAATTCACCACATTCCTTTTGGTTTTTTCAACCCTGGTTTGATGAAACGATTGTTTACACAACACAGTTTTTAGATAAATTTTTTAAATAATTCACAATATAATGAAAGCAAAAATTAAAATAGCGACCTTATTCCTATTAGGTTTTACTGCCGCAAATGCCCAGAAATACGACATCAAAACAGCTAAGACATACGCTGAGATATCAGCAAAAACAGATGGGAAATGGGAAGGTAAAAAATATATTGGTGGTACAGTTTTTAAAAATGTCGACAAATTAAAACTGGCATCCGAACATACCGATCATTCCTTTGATATTCGTTACGAAGGTCCGGGATGGGAAAACAACAGAATCGGATACCGCTTGTATCTGGACTGGAGAAATGCAATTGACATTTTCGGAAAGAAAACAACAGAAAATATTCTGCCAAAGGTTGGACAGGATAATTTTGATTCCTATCACGAAATGAGCGACTGGGGAGCAGATATCCTGAAAGCAGGAAAAGGAATCGGAATCGGTTCTATAGACCGTTACCTGAACAAAGAGAAATTACACTTCCGTGAAGTTGATTCAACGATTGCCTATGTGAGCAATAAAACAAACGAATCAGTTGTAAAAATTGATTATTTTGGATGGAAGACAGCTTCTGATAAAATCAATTTTACATCAGAACTTACGATTAAACCAGATCAGCTTTATACACAACATACTATTAAAGCTTCAAAAGCAATTCAGGGAATTTGTACCGGAATCGTAAAACAGAAAAATACCGAATTGCTTAAAAAAGAAAGCAAGAATAAAAAATGGGCTTATCTGGCGACTTATGGCCAGCAATCGTTAGTTCCGGATAAACTGGGTATGGCTCTTTTCTATGAAGTCAATACCATCGAAAATATCGAAGATACAGATTTAGATTATTTGCTGGTATTCAAACCAACAACCAAATCGACTTCGTTTTACCTTCTGGGTGCCTGGGAACAAGAAGTAAACGGAATTAAGACACAGGAAGAATTTGTAAAATATCTGGATCAAAAATTAGAAGTGCTGAATAAAAAGGGGAAAATGTAGGGGTGTGAGATTTAAGATTTAAAATTTTGAGATGTAAGATTTGAGATGTAAATGTTGTATGTAAAATGTAGTTTATGCTTAAAATAGTTTTTATGAAGGCCAATTTTGTTAAATACGCTATTATTGGTTTAGTGCTTTTTTGCGGTAAGACAATGGCACAGAATCAGGATGATTCAGATAAAGCTGTTATTTCTTATCAATTGAAATGGTCGGAAAGGACAGCACTTTCTATTTTAAATAAATACCCAAATGCCTGGCAACTTGACGGAAATGACAAACCAAAGTGGGATTATAAAATGGGATTTGTATTATCTGGTTTTGAAAAATTATATCAAAAAACAAACAACAAAAAATACCTCAATTATATAAAAGACTATGTGGATGGAATGATTGACAGTACCGGAAACATTAAAAAATACGATACCAAAGAATACAATATCGATTGTTTAAATCCGGGAAAACTGCTGTTTAATTTATACGATATTACAAAAGATCCACGCTATCTGAAAATTATTGGTCAGTTAAGAAACCAACTCGAAAGTCAGCCGAGAACGCCAGGCGGAGGATTTTGGCACAAACAAATTTATCCGGACCAGATGTGGATTGATGGTTTGTATATGGGAGAGCCTTTCTACACCCAATTTACGGTGAAGTACGAAAAAGGAAAAAGCCTGGACGATATTGCCAAACAATTTGAATTGGTGCAGAATAATATTATAGACAAAAAATCAGGTTTAGTATACCAGGCCTGGGATGAAAGCAAACAAATCGGCTGGGCAAACCAGCAAACCGGAACGTCACCAACAATCTGGGGACGAGGGATTGGCTGGTATATGATGGCTTTGGTCGAAACGCTGGATTATTTTCCGAAATCACATCCAAAATACAAGGTATTGATTGATTATCTGAATCAGATTGCAAAAAATGTAAATGAATACAAAAGTCCGGAAGGGTTATGGTATCAGGTGGCTGATAAACCTCAATTGTTCGGAAATTATGTAGAACCATCAGCTTCCGGAATGATTATTTACGCTTTTGCAAAAGGTGCAGACAAAGGATATTTGCCTTCAGAGTATAAAAAAACAGCACAGAAATCATTTGACAGTTTTATAAAAGAATTTGTAAAAGTCGATAAAAAAGGAGAAATAAATATATTGAATGTTTCGTCGAATGTTGGTTTGGGTGGAAAACCTTTCCGCGATGGTACAAACGATTATTACCTGAATGCAAAGACCAAAGAAAATGGCGCAATTGGAATCGGAGCGTTTTTATTAAGCGCAATTCAATTGAATAAATAACCTTTATAAATCTTCAAAAAGGATGAACTATAGAAAGAAAGATTATTTTGTTTCTGTCCTGCTTACAGGCCTGATCCTGTTTTCATGCGGTAAAATTACAGCACAGGAAACTTCAAATCCGGCAGTTGTCATTTCTAAAGATTTAAAGTGGTCCGAAAGAATGGCACTTTCCATCATGAAACGCGATCCAAAAGCATGGCAAATCGATAATAACGAAAAAACCAAATGGGACTATAAGTTAGGATTGGTAATGACTTCTTTCGAAAAACTGTATGAAAAAACAGATAATCCCGTTTATGCCAATTACATAAAAGACTATGCTGAAACGGTCATAAGCAGTTCCGGAGAAATCCTGAATTACAAACTCGAAGACTATAATATCGATAATATCAATGCCGGAAAAATGCTTTTTGATCTGTATATCAGAACAAAAGACAATCGCTATCTAACGGCACTAAAAACACTTAGAAAACAATTAGAAACACATCCGCGAACCAATTCCGGTGGATTTTGGCATAAAAAAATCTATCCGAACCAAATGTGGCTCGACGGCTTGTATATGGGAACACCTTATTATGCGCGTTATACAGCAGAATTTGAAGGAGGAAAGAGTTTTGACGACATTGCAAAACAATTCGAACAGATTCACCTTCATACACTGGATAAAAAAACAGGCCTGCTTTTTCATGCCTGGGATGAAAGCAAGCAAATGGGGTGGGCGAATAAAGTAACGGGGACTTCACCAAATTTCTGGTCACGTTCTATTGGCTGGTACATGATGGCTCTGGTCGATGTTTTGGACTATATGCCAAAAGACCATCCGAAACGAAAAGAACTGATTCAGTATTTAAATGATATTGCTAAGGCAGTTGCAAAATATCAGGACCCGACGGGACTGTGGTATCAGGTTACAGATTCAGGAAAAAAAGAAGGAAATTATCTGGAAGCATCCGGATCTGAAATGTTTGTTTACGCTTTTGCGAAAGGAGCAAACAAAGGATATTTGCCTGCCGATTATAAAAAATTGGCCAACAAGGGTTTTGAGGGTATAATAAAGAAATTAATTACGGTCGATGCCGATGGTGAAATTCATATCACACAAGTTTGTGCAAGTGCCGGATTAGGAGGAAATCCATACCGCGATGGTTCTTATGAATATTACATTAAAGAGAAAATAAAAACAGACAATTCCCATGGATTAGGGCCATTTATACTGGCAGCATTAGAAGTAGAAAAACAGTAGAATTTAAATATATTTTGAAATGAAAAACAATAGAAAAAAAGGATTTTTATCGGTTTTATTAATTGGTTTTATAGCCTTTACAAGCTGTAAGGTAACTTCTCAGGAGCCGTCAGGTAAGGATATAGTTATTTCTAAAGATTTAAAATGGTCTGATAAAATGGCTTTGACTTTGATGAAACGCCATCCGGAAGCCTATATGATTGACGATTCAAAAACAGCAAAATGGGATTATGTCCACGCATTGGTTTTACATTCAATAGAAGAATTGCATAAAAAAAATCCGGACCCAAGATACAAAGCATACATAAGAGGTTATGTTGATGCATTAGTGCAGAATGATGGCAGTATTAAAACCTATGAACTGGATAAATACAATATTGATTTAGTAGTACCGGGCCGTCTTCTTTTTGATATATACGCAGAATCAAAAGAAGATAAATATTTAAAAGCAATGCAGCTGGTACGCAAACAGCTGGCAGAACAGCCACGTACAAAAAGCGGTGGATTTTGGCACAAAGAAATCTATCCGAACCAAATGTGGCTGGATGGTTTATATATGGGAGAGCCGTTTTATGCACAATACACTGTTACATTCGAGAACGGAAAAAGCCTCGACGATATTGCAAAACAGTTTGAGCAGATTCAACTGCATGCAACCGACCCCAAAACGGGATTATTATACCACGGCTGGGATGAAAGCAAAGAAATGCCATGGGCAAACAAAGAAACTGGGAACTCTCCAAATTTCTGGTCAAGAGCTTTAGGGTGGTACGCAATGGCTTTGGTAGATGTATTGGATTATTTCCCAAAAGACCATCCAAAACAAAAAGAACTGGTAAAATATTTAAATAACGTTTCAGCCAGCCTGGCTAAATATCAGGATAAATCAGGTTTATGGTATCAGGTAACAGACAAAGGCGGTAAAGAAGGCAACTATTTAGAAGCTTCAGGATCCTCAATGTTTGCTTATGCTTTTGCAAAAGGTGCCAACAAAGGATACCTTCCTGCAAAATATAAAAAACTGGCCAACAAAGCTTTTGATGGACTAACAACGCAACTGATCACAAAAGTAGATGAAGATGGCGGAATCACATTGACCCAGGCATGTCAGGTAGCAGGTTTAGGTGGAAAGCCCTATCGTGATGGTTCATACGAATATTACGTAAACGAAAGAAAAAAAGACAACGATCCTAAGGCAACAGGCCCTTTTATTCTGGCAGCCTTAGAATTGAACAGATAAATAATTCAAATTACCTGACAGGTTTCTAAAACCTGTCAGGTCTAATTAGGAAGTTAATTGCTTTTTAAAATGAAAAATATAAAAATCATCTTTTTTCTATTATCGGTATTTTCAACTCAGAGCAATTTTTCTCAGGCATGGGTTTCTGATAATGGAGACGGAACATATACCAATCCAATTATTCACGCCGATTATTCAGATCCGGATGCTGTTCGGGTTGGCGATGATTTTTACATGACAGCTTCGTCCTTTAACTGCATTCCGGGATTACCGATTTTACATTCTAAAGATCTTGTAAACTGGAAGATTATCAGTTATGCACTTCCCAAGCAACCGCCGTTTGAAACCTATAATAAAGTACAGCATGGTAACGGAGTATGGGCGCCAAGTATTACTTTTCATAACAATGAATTCTATATTTATTACCCCGATCCTGATTTTGGAATTTACATGATAAAATCAAAAAAAGCCGAAGGCCCATGGTCGGAGCCGGTTTTGGTTAAGGCAGGTTTAGGACTTATAGATCCAAGTCCATTGTGGGATGATGACGGAAAAGTATATCTGGTTCATGCCTTTGCAGGAAGCCGTGCCCAGATTAAGAGTCTGCTGGTCGTTTCTACTATGAATCCGGAAGGCACTGTTGCAAACAATGATGAAGTAATGATTATTGACGGACATGAAAGTGAAGGCACCATTGAAGGCCCGAAATTTTATAAACGAAATAAGTACTATTATGTTTTTGCTCCGGCAGGTGGCGTTGCTACAGGTTGGCAAACCGTATTAAGATCCAAAAATGTTTGGGGACCTTATGAGAAGAAAAAGGTTTTAGAACAGGGAAAAACCAGTATAAACGGACCGCATCAGGGTGCATGGGTACAAACCCAAACAGGTGAAGACTGGTTTATTCATTTTCAGGACAAAGGTGCCTACGGAAGAATTGTACACCTGCAGCCAATGAAATGGGAAAATGACTGGCCTGTAATGGGAGAAGATTTAGATAAAAATGGAATTGGCGAACCTGTAACAACTTTCAAAAAACCAAATGTTGGAAAAAAATATCCAATTGAAACTCCGGCAGAATCAGATGAGTTTAATTCTCCAAAATTAGGATTGCAGTGGCAGTGGCAGGCAAATTCTCAGATTAATTGGGGATTTCCGACCAGTTCAGGATATTTTAATTTATTTTGCATCAACACAATCAAAGACGAAAAGAAAATTTTTGAAGCACCAAATTTACTACTGCAAAAATTTCCTGCCGAAGAATTTACCGCTACCACCAAACTGACTTTCAATGCAAGGTTAGACGGAGATGCTACGGGACTTCTGATTATGGGATTGGATTACAGTTATTTGTGTCTCAGGAATACAAATGGGAAATTATATTTAAACCAGAAAACGGGAGCTTTTGACAAAACAATTTCAGAGACAGAAACAAAACCGGTTTTGGTAGAAAACAATATCATATACCTACGGTGTCAGATTAAAAAGGGAGGGATCTGCAGCTTTTCTTACAGCACAGACGATAAAAAATACCTGGCAATAGGTACCGATTTTACAGCAAAAGAAGGAAAATGGATTGGTGCCAAATTAGGACTTTTTGCTTTAGGTCAAAAAGTGACCAATGATTCAGGAAATGTTGCAGTGGATTGGTTTAGAATAACGAAATAAAATAATATGATTCCATTTAAAAAAATAATAGCACTTTTTTTATTAGTTACCGGCTTTACAGCTAAGGCTCAAAACACCTATAAAAACTGGCCCGATGTCATCCGTAAAAATGATGCGTCCTGGTATGCTTCGGCGGAAGCCAAAAAAGTTGCAGAAAATGTTTTACTATATCAAAGAAATATCGGCGGCTGGCCAAAAAACATACAGATGCAGCAGGAATTAACGCCGCAGCAACAAAAGGAATTACTTGAAATAAAAACAACAACAAAAGAGACGACAACTGATAACGGAGCGACTTGTCAAGAGATGCTTTTTATGTCCAAAATATACGCTCAGGTAAAAGATGAAAGGTATAAAGAATCGTTTTTGAAAGGACTTGATTATTTGCTGGAAGCACAATACGCCAACGGAGGATGGCCTCAGTTTTATCCATTAAAAAAAGGATATTACACGCACATCACCTACAATGATGATTCGATGGTACATATTCTTAATATCCTGAAGGAAATCAGTGAGGAAACCGATTTTTACAGCATTAAACCATCAAAAGGAATTGTTGAAAAAGCTAAAATAGCTTTCAGTAAAGGAATTGATTGTATTATAAAAAATCAATACAAACAAAATGGAGTCTTAACGGCCTGGTGCGCACAACATGACGAAGTGACTTTGGCTCCTGCAAAAGCAAGAGCTTACGAGCTACCGTCCTTAAGTGGAAAAGAATCAGCCAAAATTACCTTATTACTGATGTCTGTAGAAAAACCTTCCCCGGAAATTATTACAGCTGTAAAAAGTGCCCACGCCTGGTTTGAAAAAACTAAAATCACCAATCTTGAAGAAAAAAGAGTCCTGAATGATGCCGGAAAAATAATAGAAAAAAAGATGATTGTCACACCAAACGCTTCTCCAATCTGGGCAAGATTTATGGAGTTGGACACTAATGAACCTTTTTTTTGTGATCGTGACGGAATTAAAAAGAAATCTTTAGAGGAAATTGGGTCAGAACGTAGAAATGGCTACGCCTGGTATACGGATGAACCAAAGGAAGTCCTTAAAAAATATGCCGGATGGGCGGTTAAAAACGGAGTGAAAATTTCAGCAGTTGAAACTGACGCAAAAAAAAAAGATAATTTTTTTACTGTAGCGCAGGATGGTTCAGGGGATTTTACCAAAATTCAGGACGCCATAAATGCCTCTCCGTCTTTTCCTTATGAAAAAGTAACCATCCTCATAAAAAACGGAACTTATACGGAAAAAGTCAGAATCCCCGAATGGAATTCCAATTTAGAATTACTTGGGGAAAGCAAAGAAAATACCATCATTGCTTTTGATGATAATTTTTCAAAGATAAATCTAGGCCGTAACAGTACATTTCATACCTATACTGTTTTAGTTGAAGGGGATGATTTTTCAGCCTCAAATTTAACCATTAAAAATACTTCCGGAGACAATGGTCAGGCTATTGCCCTCTCGATCGTGGCCAATCGTGCCCAGGTTTCAAATTGTATTATTTTAGGAAATCAGGATACTTTATACCTTTCGGGAAAAGAAGCCAGACACTATTTTAAGGATTGTTATATAGAAGGTACAACCGATTTTATTTTCGGAAGCGCTACTGTTTTATTTGAGAATTGTCTAATTCACAGCCTCAAAAGTTCTTATATCACCGCCGCTTCAACTCCCGAAGGAAATGCATTTGGTTTTGTTTTTAAAAATTGCAGACTTACAGCCGATCCTGCTGCAACAGCGGTTTATTTGGGAAGACCCTGGAGGATTTATGCAAAAACTGTGTATTTAAATTGTGACATGGGAAAACAGATAAAACCGGAAGGCTGGCACAACTGGTCGAAACCGGAGGCTGAAAAGAATGCTTTTTATGCTGAATACAATTGCAAAGGCGAAGGATATCAGCCTGATAAAAGAGTATCATGGTCACACCAGCTTTCAAAAAAGGAAGCTCAAAAATATACGATAGAAAATATCCTTCAGGACAGCATACCAAACTGGTTTTCTAAACAAAAATAGTTTTCACAAAAACAAAAAAACATGAATTTCAGATTCCTTCTTATCGTACTAATTTCATGGAGTTCTTTTGCTCAGAAAATGGAATTTCCAACCGCAAAAGTTGATTCTGTTGTCAATAGAATTCAGCTGCCGGTTTTTCCTTCGTATCAGGTAAATGTTGTAAAACTGGGAGCAAAAGGGGATTCAATTACCAATAATAAATCCTTTTTCGACAAGGCAATGGCATTGTGTAAAAAGAACAACGGAGGAACTATCATCGTACCCAAAGGCATTTATAAAATAAACGGCCCGATTCATTTTGTGAGTAATGTCAATCTCAAAATTGAAAAAGGAGCAAAAATTAAGTTCAGTGATAATCCAAAAGATTATTTGCCGATGGTACTCACAAGTTGGGAAGGTACCCTGCTTTACAATTACAGTCCATTAATTTATGCCTATGAATGTTCCAATATCGGCATAAGTGGAGAAGGGACAATTGACGGTGAAGGAGGCAAGACCTGGAAAAGTTTTAAAACCAAAGAAAATGACGGTAAAATGCGCAGTCGTGAAATGAATCATAATAGTACACCATTGAACGAAAGAAAGTTTGGGGAAGGTTATTTTTTACGTCCACAGATGATTCAGTTTTTTAATTGCAAAAATATTCTGGTTGAAAATATCCGCATAGAAAATTCCCCATTTTGGTGTTTGCATTTATTGAAATCACAAAGTATCACCGTTCGTGGAATAAGCTACAAATCACTAAATTACAATAATGATGGAATTGACCCCGAATATGCAAAAGATGTTTTAATAGAAAATGTAACTTTTGATAACGGTGACGATAATGTCGCTATTAAAGCAGGAAGAGATCACGAAGGAAGATCAAATTCGGCTACTCCAAGTGAGAATATTGTGATTAGGAATTGTAATTTTAAAGGACTTCACGGAGTGGTTTTGGGAAGTGAAATGTCCGCCGGAATTCAGAATGTGTATGTAGAAAATTGTAAAACCGCTGGGTATTTAAAAAGAGGTATTTACATCAAGACCAATGCGGATCGTGGAGGTTTTATAAAAAATATCTTTGTGAAAAATATACAATTAGATGAAGTAGAAGACTGCCTTTACATTACAGCAAATTACCACGGAGAAGGAAATGGTTTTCAATCGGATATATCCAATGTTCATTTTTCGAATATTTCGTGTAATAAGGCAACAGAATCCGGAATTGTGATACAGGGATTTCCGGAGAAAAAAATCCGAAATATCTCTTTGACGAACATTGAAATAAAATCCGCAAAAAATGCCATATCAAACGAAAATGCAGAGAATGTTCTTCTGACTGATGTTTTCATAGGTAAAAGGGCGACAGTTCCGTCGGCAGCTAAATAGGGTTTTTTTGAGGTTCAGAGGTTCATAGTGGCAAAGGTTCATAGGTTTTAGATCTTAGGTGTCTAAGTTTAATATACTTTGCAATCATTGTGGTTATTTTTTTTAAATCTAGAATCTA